>CAYGWV010000001.1:0-9786 GCA_964353925.1 uncultured Syntrophaceae bacterium
ATGCTGGCCGTCATCCGAGAGTTAGACGGCAAGAAGCCCATCGGTACGGTTGCCAAGAATACAGGCTTCGAATTGGACAAATTAAAGGAAATCATTGCGAAACTGTTGACGCACGGAATTATAGCACTGGTCAATCAGTCAATGCCGATGATGAAAGAAGATTTCTTTGTCTATCTCACAGATCAATTATCCATGGCTACTGGTCCCATGGCTGAAGTATTGATTGATGAAGCGGTAGCTAGTTTAGACTGTAGCCAATCCAATTTTCCAAGACATCGAGTGCAAGAGCTTATTGACCTTCTTGCCCCTAAGATTTTCAGAGAAGAAAAGAGAGCGGTCTTTAAAGAGAATTTATATAAAAAAATCTTAAGTAAGGAGGTTTAGTCATGGCTTTTTTCAAGTCGAAGGAAAATAAGACTCCTGTTAAGACACGAATTCCACCTTCCGGAAAGGATAAAGTTGCTCAGAACAAGGTGGTTTCTAAACCACCTTCACTCACAAAAGTCAAGTTTGGGTTGACGGCAAAAGTGATTACCCTCATGCTCATCGTCAGTTTAGTACCGCTCGGCATTTTTGCTGGGATTACCTTGAGGCAAACGGATCATCGCATACGAAATGATACAGAGAAGCTCATGGCCCTAACCGCCTCAGATATCGTAGCCAATGTCGACGAATGGACCGATAAGAATGTGAGGGTTCTAAAAGCTCTTTCCAAGATGCCCGATATGATTTCCATGACAAGGGAAAAGCAAGAACCATTGCTGAAAGCGGTTGCAAAAGAATATCCCTGGATGTACCTTGTCTTTACCGTGGGACCGGATGGGATGAATGTTGCCCGGAGTGACGACAATCCTCTCTTAGATTACTCTGACAGAGATTATTATAAGGAGACCATGGGAGGAAAAGATTTGGTTTGGCAGACGCTGGTTGGGAAAACCTCAAAAAAACCTGCCCTGATCATAGCCGTGCCTATCAAGACAGCCGATAGCACCATCGGTGTCATGGCCATGGCTGCGACGATAGAGGACCTGTCAAAACTGGTGGCCACATGGAAACAAGGAGAGACAGGGTTTGCTTTCTTGGTGGATGAGAAAGGCAAGGTGGTATCGCATCAAGTGGAAGATTATGTCGTCCAGCAGGCAAATCTAAGTGAATATCCGTTAATCGCCGCTTTTAAAAAGGGGCAAAAGGGAATGATCTACTTTGATGATCGTGGCACGATGAAGGTGGGTTTTGCTAAAGACACAAGAAACGGTTGGATTCTTGCCATGCAGCAAGACATGAAAGAGACCTTTAGAGTCTTAGGGATGACCAAGGCCTTCACCTATGCTCTTCTAGGGGTAACCGCTTTAGGGGTTATCATTATTGCCTGGTTCTTGGGCAGGGCGATTGGTAGCCCGATCAGAAAATTGACCGAAGTTGCTGAAAGGATCAGCGTCGGGGACATGGGAGCCGAAATAAAGATTAAATCCAGGGATGAAATAGGGAACTTGGCCGAAGCGATCTTGCGCATGCAGGATAGCTTGCGGCTTGCCATCGAGAGGCTCCGGCGTCGGCAATAGAATGGATATGCCTTCAAACAGTTTCATCGGACTCGCCGTCACTTTCAGACGATGTGACTCCATTGGTCAGGGAGACTATTAACCTTGAAATCATCGCTGGAAAGGAGGGGGTTGAATATTTTGAGGGTAAGAGATAGCGAAACCCTTGACCCTGGGGCCTAAACAGAGGGTATGCCAAAAACATCGGGGTCGTATTTTTCCGGAGGTTTTTTCTCCTTCTCTTTCAATTTGGCATGGGCGGCCGCCAGACGCGCAATCGGGAGGCGTGGGGCAGAGCAACTGACATAGGAAAGTCCGATGCTGTGACTGAATTCGACCGATTCCGGATGCCCACCATGTTCACCACAGATCCCAATCTTCAGATCCGGTTTTGTCCTCCTTCCCCACTCGATGGCGATCATCATTAACCTTCCCACGCCTTTCACATCCAATACTTCAAAGGGATTGTCCTGGAGAATCTTCCGTTGATTGTAAAGGGGCAGGAATTTGTTCTCCGCATCTTCTCTGGAGAAAGAGAAGGTGGCCTGAGTGAGGTCGTTGGTCCCGAAGGAGAAGAAGTCTGCCACCTCTGCCAATCTTCCGGCCCTCATACAGGCTCTCACCACTTCGATCATCGTCCCGAATTTGAAGGGGATCCGGATTCGATATTGTTTCTCCACTTCCTTTTGGACCTTTAAGACGAGTTGATAAACCCATTTCAATTCTTGGGCGGTGCAGACCTGCGGGACCATGATTTCGGGTTGAATATCAAGACCTTCTTTGATCAACTCGGCAGCGGCCTCCAGAATCGCCTGAATCTGCATCCTGTAGATCTCTGGATAGGTAATCCCCAACCTGACCCCTCGATGACCCAGCATGGGGTTGACCTCCATCATCTCTTTCACCTTCCTGAGAGTTTCCTGCTCTTTTCGGATGAGCTTCTTATCGAGCCTCTTCTCTTTAATCTCGACAATATCAGTTACCACGTGGTCGAGGAGTCCCAGTGATTCGCGGAAAGAGGGATCCAGAAACTTCATCGCATCAGAGATGTTTTCCATGGTGGAAAAGGCGGCATCAATCTCCTTCAGCTTTCTCAATTCTTCGGCTAGTTCTTCGGCGGAGGGGAGAAATTCATGAAGCGGTGGGTCGAGGAGGCGAATCGTCACCGGTAGCCCTGTCATGGCCCTAAAGATCTCCTTAAAGTCGCTGCGCTGCATGGGAAGAAGCTTTGCAATCGCTTCTGCCCTCTTCTCCTTCGACCCCGCCAAGATCATCTCCCGAACAATGGGGAGCCGATCCGCGGCGTTGAACATTCTCTCTGTTCGGCAGAGACCGATCCCTTCTGCACCCAACTGCCTTGCTTTGATCGCGGCCTCAGGGGTATCGGCATTGGCCCGAACGCCCAAGGTTCTTATCCCGTCCCCCCAACCCAGGAGCGTGACGAGGTCTTTGCTGATTTCAGGATCTACGGTAGGGACCTCTCCCAGATAGACCTCGCCTCTGGAGCCATCGATAGTGATAAAATCTCCTTCTTTGATGTGAATATTCCTTACGGTGGTCTCTCTCTTCTGTGGATCGATGTGCAACTCTTCGCATCCGGATACACAGGGTTTGCCCATACCCCTTGCAACCACTGCGGCATGGGAGGTCTTTCCCCCCCGGCTCGTCAAGATCCCCTGGGCAGCAAAGAAGCCATGAATATCCTCGGGTTTCGTTTCCTCGCGCACCAATATGAGTTTTTGGCCAAGTTTCCCCAACCTTTCTGCTTCATCCGCATCGAACACTGCTTTTCCGGAGGCTGCTCCCGGGGAAGCGGCAAGGCCGACGCAGATCGGTTTCCCCTTGAAATTTGGATCGATCCGCTTATGGAGGAGTTGTTCCAGCTCTTGAGGCTTCAATCTCAGGACAGCTTTTTCCTTATTAATTAGTTTTTCAGAGACCATCTCTTTAGAAGTTCGAACGATCGCCTGGGCATTCATCTTCCCGTTTCGAGTTTGAAGGATGTAGAGAGCTCCTTTCTCCACGGTGAATTCGAAGTCCTGAACTTCATGAAAATGCTCTTCTAAGATTTTTCTGATCCGCTCCAGCTCCCGGTAGGTTTTGGGCATTTCCTTCTTCATCTTTTGGATGGGTTTGGGTGTGCGGGTCCCGGCCACAACATCTTCCCCCTGGGCATTCACAAGATATTCGCCATAGAGGAGGTTCTCTCCCGTGCCCGGGTCTCGCGTAAAGGCAACCCCTGTCGCCGAGTCGAAACCCATATTTCCAAAAACCATGGTGCACACATTGACGGCGGTTCCGTTCGCCATTTCAGGGGTGATGTTGAATTCTTTTCGATAATCGACTGCCCTCTTTCCCATCCAGGATCTGAAGACCGCCTCAATGGCGAGTCTGAGTTGAACCATTGGGTCTTGAGGAAAAGGAGTTCCCGTCCTTTTTTTGATTAATCTCAGATATTGTTTACAAATATCCTTGAGATGATCGCCGTCAAGATCGGTATCCTCCTTCGCTCCCGCCTTTTCTTTTGTCTGGTTAAGGATTTGGTCAAATTCCCTTTCTTCCACCCCCAAAGCGATCTTTCCGAAAAGTTGAATGAATCTTCGGTAAGCATCATAGGCAAATCTTCCATCCGAGGTGATCTGGATCAGACCCTCAAGGGTCTTGTCATTTAAGCCCAGATTGAGAATGGTGTCCATCATCCCGGGCATGGAGATCGCGGCGCCCGACCGGACGGAGAAGAAGAGGGGATTTTGAGCGCTTCCAAGTTTTTTACCTGTTTTTTCCTCCACCGTTTTTAGGTTTGCCTCCACCTCTTCCAGGAGGCCATTAGGAAGTCTCTTTTTGTTCTCATAAAAGTGAAGACAGGCCTCGGTGGTGACGATAAATCCAGGGGGAACAGGGAGACCCATACGGGTCATTTCCGCCAACCCCGCTCCTTTCCCTCCAAGGAGTTCCTTATGGGTCCCTTCTGCCTCTTCAAAAAGATAGACATATTTCAAACTTTTCATGGATTTCACTTCCTTCTCTAGGATAATATCTTATACTACTGGTAATTTGTTCAAAAATCAATTACTCAGCATCAAATCGATGAGAGCCATCCTTGACAAGGGAGTTCCGTTCGGGTAGATTTACGTAGTAATATATCGGAAGATTTGTAGGAATAAATAACAATAAAATAATAAAGGATCCCAGGGAGGGGACCATGGGGAAAAAACCTTACATTCTTTGGTTTGACGAAATTGGACTCGACGATCTTCCCACAGTTGGAGGAAAGAATGCCTCCTTGGGAGAGATGCGAAAGGAACTGACGAAACAAGGGGTGAGTGTCCCTAATGGATTTGCTATAACCGTTAATGCCTACCATGCCCTTTTGGATGAAGGGATTGTCCAAGACTGGCATGATGGTAAGAGTAAACCAAAGATCAAAGAAAATATTCGAGAGATCTTTTCTGATCTCGATGTCGAAGATGTGGAAAACCTTTCAGAGAGGGGAAGCCGGGTCCGGAGGCTTATCCACAGTTTGGAGTTTCCCAGGGAGATCGTTGAGGAGGTTGTTAAAGCCTATCGGAAGTTGTGCAAGGAGTATGGGGAGGATACGGATGTGGCGGTCCGTAGCAGCGCAACAGCCGAAGACCTTCCTGGTGCGAGGTTTGCCGGTCAGCAGGAGACTTATCTCAACATCCGCGGGGAATACGCCCTCGTTCAAGCCTGCAAACGATGTTTTGCCTCCCTTTTTACCAACCGCGCCATCTCCTACAGAACCCATAGGGGGTTTGACCACTTTTCGGTCGCTCTTTCCATCGGAGTTCAGAAGATGGTGCGCTCCGATAAGGCCTGCTCTGGGGTGATGTTCACGATCGATACAGAATCCGGCTTTCCGGACGTGGTGTACATCACAGGCGCTTATGGATTAGGGGAGAATATTGTTCAGGGAGTTATCAATCCCGATGAATTCTATGTATTTAAACCCTGCATTAAAGGAAATTATAAACCCATCATTCAGAAAACCCTCGGAAGTAAAGAGATCAAAATGATTTACACGCTGGAGGGAGAGGGGTCAACCAAGAATGTTCCTGTCTCCGCACAAGAAAGGGCGGATTTCATCTTGAAGGACGAGGAGGTCATTCAGCTTGCGCAATGGGGGATAAAGATCGAAGAACACTATTCGAAGAAAGCAGGTGTCTCCAGGCCCATGGATATTGAGTGGGCAAAGGATGGTATTACACAGCAACTCTTTATCCTTCAAGCGAGGCCAGAAACAGTAAAATCCCAGGGAGCGATGAATGTTTTAGAGACCTATGTGTTGAAGGAGAAGGGGGTTGTTTTGGTTCAGGGGAAGAGCGTCGGTGAAAAGATTGGCGCCGGCCCCATCAATGTCATCACCAGTGCAAGAGAGATAGAGAAGTTTAAGAAGGGCGAGGTATTGGTCACCCAGATGACAGACCCGGACTGGGAACCCATCATGAAGATTGCCTCGGGCATTGTGACCGACCGCGGGGGAAGGACATGTCATGCGGCCATCATCAGCAGGGAGCTTGGGGTTCCCTGTGTGGTGGGAACAAGGGATGGAAGCGAAATTTTGAAAGACTATCGAAGTGCCACCGTTTGTTGCGCACAAGGGGAGACGGGATTGGTTTTCGAAGGGGTCCTCGATTATGAAGTGAAGCACTTCGATATGGCACATCTGGAGAAACCCAAGACAAAAATCATGATGAATGTAGGAAACCCGGACAATGCCTTCCACCTTTCCTTTATTCCCAATGACGGGGTGGGTCTGGCCAGGCTGGAATTTATCATCAATAATTTTATACGAATCCATCCCATGGCGCTTGTCCGATTCGATTCATTGAAGGATAGTCATGCTAAGAAAGAGATTGAACAGTTGACCATCGGCTATGAAGATAAGGAGGCCTTCTTCGTCGATAGGTTGGCCCAAGGAGTGGCCAAAATTGCTGCCGCCTTTTATCCTAAAGATGTCATTGTGAGAATGAGCGATTTAAAAAGCAATGAGTATGCCAATCTCATCGGTGGAAGCCAATTTGAGCCTGTTGAAGACAACCCCATGATTGGTTTCCGGGGAGCCTCCCGATATTATGACGAGTCTTACCGGGAAGGGTTTGCTCTTGAATGCAAGGCTATGACAAAGGTTCGAGATGAAATGGGTCTGACCAATGTGAAATTGATGATCCCCTTCTGCCGAACGGTGGAAGAAGGGAGAATGGTCGTGGCCGAGATGAGAAAACATGGGCTCGTTCAGGGGGAAAACGGTCTCGAACTCTATGTGATGTGCGAGGTTCCCAGCAATGTGATCATGGCGGATGAATTCGCCGAGGTTTTTGATGGCTTCTCCATCGGATCGAATGATCTCACCCAGTTGATGCTAGGATTGGATCGCGATTCAGAGAAAGTCTCTCATATCTTCGATGAGCGGGATCCGGCGGTGAAAAAGATGGTTCAATTGATCATTGAGAAAGCCAAAAAGAATGGAAGGAAGATCGGCATTTGCGGTCAGGCTCCCAGCGACTATCCGGAATTCGCCGAGTTTCTGGTCCGTTGTGGCATCGACAGCATCTCCCTCAACCCTGATACCGTCATCAAGACGACCGATAGAATCTTACAGGTCGAGAAGGAGCTGGGAATTCCCCGGAGGAAAGATTCTGCAAAGACCCCATGAAGCACCAATAACCAAACAATAACCGAAATCTCAATGACCGAAATGGTGAAAACGAGAGGGAAAAGTTCATTTTGGTCATTCGAACATTGAAAATTGGGACTTGTTTGGGATTTGGAATTTGTAATTTGGGACTTAAATTTAGAAGACCTTGGTGGAGTCGGAGTGTATTATTTGGGTTGGGAGACTCCAACTCGGGCTGTCGCTCAAATGAAAACCCTCCTTCATATCTGTTGCGCCAACTGTGCTATTTACCCCCTTGAGCGAATGGAAGAAAAAGGGGATGATGTCACTGGCTTCTTTTTCAATCCCAACATCCATCCCTACCAGGAATACCAAAAAAGACTCGACGCGTTGAAACAATACTCCCAAGAAGTTGGATTGAAGGTGATCTACCGGGACGAATATCTCCTTGAGGCGTTCTTGAGAAATGTGTCCCATCGAGTCGAGGAGAGATGTCAATACTGTTACTCGGTTCGCCTCGAAGCCACGGCGTACGAGGCGAAGGATAAGGCTTTCGATGGATTCTCGACGACCCTCCTCCAAAGTACACATCAAAATCATGCTCTCATCAAGGAAACTGGGGAGCGCATAGCCCAAGCGATAGGGATTCGATTTTATTACGAAGATTTTCGGCAAGGATGGAGAAGGGGATTGGAAGTATCCAAATCCCTGGGATTGTACCGCCAGCAATATTGTGGATGTATCTATAGTGAAAAAGAAAGGTTTATGCGCCCCTCACCCTCCCCTCTCCCCCATGAGACTGTGTCGTAATTCATTTTTTGTCACCCTGAACTCGTTTCAGGGTCTCGTAAGTTATTGATTCCATTAGATGCTGAAACAAGTTCAGACCTTATGATTGAAAAAGGAAGGCAAGTCTCATAAACTCGGATATAATTTTGTTGCTGCAAAAATATCACCGAGAAAGGAGACTTGCCATGATTAAGCGTAACAAACTTGATTTTACGGGTCAACCTATTTACATCGGTATGGATGTCCACAAGAAGAGCTGGAGCGTGAGTATCTCGACGAAGTATGGTCAGTATAAGACCTTTAGCCAACCTCCAGAAGTGGACAAGCTGGTTCATTACCTGCGACACCACTTTCCAGGGGCTCAGTATTACTCGACTTATGAGGCGGGTTATTGCGGTTTTTGGATTCACGACCGATTGAGAGAGAAAGGGATTGGTTGTCTGGTGGTGAACCCGGCGGATGTCCCGACGAAGAATAAAGAGCGAAGGACCAAGCGGGATCGGATCGATTGCCGTAAGCTTTCCCGGAGTCTTCGCAATGGAGATCTCGAAGGGATCTACGTTCCTCCGAGAGGGAAGGTGGAGGATCGCAGTCTGATCCGCACCCGCCTGAGCATGGTTCGGAAGCAAACCCGGTGCAAAAACCAGATTAAATCCATGCTTCTCTTTTACGGGGTAGTGATTCCAGAGGAAAAGGGGATGGGCCATTGGTCCCGACGATTTATTCGATGGATCGAAGGCATTCGAATGGAGCGGGCCAGCGGGGATATGGCTCTTCAGATTCATCTGGAGGAACTCTGTCATCTGCGCCAGATCATTGCCAAGTTGAACCGTGCCATCCTGGCCCTGTCGCGGACGGAGGAGTACCGGTCCTGGGTCTTGTTGCTGAGGACGGTTCCGGGAATCAGTACGCTGACGGCCATGATCTTGCTGACAGAGATTGGCGAGATCTCTCGGTTCCCCTCGATCGACGAATTGACCAGTTATGTGGGACTGATTCCCGACACGGACGCCAGTGGCGAAAAGGAACATATTGGAGGGATCACCCAACGGAGCCATCCGCAGTTGAGATGGGTGCTGATCGAAGCCTCCTGGAGGGCGGTCCAAAAAGATCCTGCTCTGATGATAGCTTTTGGCCAATACTGTAAAAGGATGCGTAAAACAAAGGCGATTGTGAAGATTGCTCGAAAACTCTTGAACCGGATTCGATACGTCCTTAAGAATCGGTCCGAATATGTTCCGGCGGTCCTGGAGTAATTGTAAGTGGTTACTCCGGTATTTTTGATTACTCGGATTACTTTTGTTACTTTGCAATAAATGCATCGGGGGGAACCCTATCAAAATCACGTGGGCAACGGATATGTCATGCTTGCAGCTCCTTCGCGATGTCTGCTTCGTTCAGACTCCGTGCCCACCCTTCAAAAACTGAAAAGATACTGCAGCTATCCCATTGGGGATATGTCTGCTAATAGAAGCTTGGTTTTGAAGTTTCGTAACCCTGATTGCTGATTTTCGTGTCAATAGATCATTTACCTGAAAAAGGGAAGGCTCTTCCTTATAGGGGCTTTCCCCACCATGGGGCATCAAGAACCTCTTGAATGGGAAAACGATGTATTGACACGAGCCAACATTCAAACACGTTAAACACAAAACAAGGAGTTCTTTCCTCCATGTGAAAGGGACTTGCTTTTCAACATAGAAACCCTATCAAAATCACGTGGGCAACGGATATGTCATGCTTGCAGCTCCTTCGCGATGTCTGCTTCGTTCAGACTCCGTGCCCACCCTTCAAAAACTGAAAAGATACTGCAGCTATCCCATT
>CAYGWV010000002.1:0-10388 GCA_964353925.1 uncultured Syntrophaceae bacterium
ATGCGAGATCAGATTGTCCTGATCTCCTGCCGCATGAAAACGAGGTAGCAAACTCCAAAACAGACGAAGGTGATGGCTATGATAGAAATCAGATACGGTGCGACAATGATGAGGCTCTGCAAAACGGGAAGGGGGGTTTGAAAACGACTTAGAGAAAGCCTCTCCAAGGGCCCTACGAAAACCACCCCTCTAGTGGTTTTTCTTGTCGGATCGAGAACCGTGGTGGTCGCCTCATTGTAAAGGTTCATAGGAGACAAAAAGGAGACCGTTCGCTGCACCTCTTCATGTTTGATCAATACATTGGGATCCACATTCGACCCGCTTTGGCTGATCGGGGCCACTGCATCAGCCATAAAACCAGCTCCCAGCCCGACGAAGAAGGAGAAAAAAATCCAAACGGCCAGAGAAGCCAGGGCAGAAGTGGCCGTGCTCCGGAAGACCACCGAAAAGAGGATCGAGATCCCCAGCCAGAAGGAGATGTAGAGGATGCTGGTGATAAGATAGATCGCAAGACGCAACACTTCTTCTGATCCTGGCACCACCCCGATCAATCGAATGCCCAAGCCTGAGATGATGAGGACGATCCCGACTAACACAACTGCAATCGTGGTCACACCTGCCAGATACTTTGCGTTGATAATCGAGTCGCGATAGATGGGTTGGGAAGCCAGTTTGCTCAGCGTTCGGGAGACTCTTTCCCGGTTGATCGAATCAAATCCGAGAAAGATGCCAATGAGGGGACCGAAAAAACCGATGAACTGAACAAAAGAGAAGAGTTTTCCTGTGGAGGTAAAAAGCCACAAAAAGAGGAGGGTGGGTTTTGCCATTCCCTTGGACTCCTCCTGGATGCCCATGCCCACCATGGAGGCAATGATCACCCCCACCATCACGATCAATGCAGAAATCAGAAGAAACCGTACACTGCTGAAGTGATCCTCCAACTCTTTTCTAAATAAGGTGAACATCCCGTGCAAATTAGGCCTCCTTGAAATATTTCATATAGAGCTCTTCGAGGGTATAATGTTCTTTTTCCACGCCCAGCTTTTTCTTGGCCAGTTCTTGAATGGGCCCGATCGCTACCAGATTCCCCTTGATCATGATCCCGATTCGATCACAAATCCTCTGAACCTGATCAAGCAGGTGGGAGGAGAGGAAAATGGTAATATTCCTTTCCCGGCTCAGAGAGTGGATGAGGTCGAGCATCCGGTGGGTTCCATCCGGGTCGAGACCAATAGTCGGTTCATCGAGGAAGATGAGCTTCGGTTCTTTGATCAGGACCTCTGCGATCCCCAGTCTCTGCCTCATCCCTTTCGAATAGGTCCCCACCTTCTTCTTGCCCTCTTCGAAAAGGCCGACTTGTTCGAGCAACTCGTCAATCCTTTTGTCAGAGACCCCATCCGGGATTCGGTTCAAACGGGCAATGAACCGGAGATTCTGCCCGGCATCCATATCATCGTAGAAACCGACATTTTCAGGCAAGTACCCGACCTTTTCTTTCACGCGGAGCGGTTCACGGGTTGGATCGAATCCCACAATACGGACCTTCCCAGAGGTGGGCTCGGTGAGTCCCAGAAACATGAGCAGCGTGGTGGTTTTCCCTGCCCCATTGGGGCCAAGGAACCCGAACACCTCCCCTTCCCGAATCTGAAGAGCGAGGCTATTCACGGCGATCTGAGTTCCATACTTCTTCGTCAGCCCTTCGGCTTCGATGATGATCTGCCCTTCCAATTTATCGTCTCCCCAAATAAATGAACAGTGCGCTCAAACCGGCAATCACAAAAAGGATGATGAAGATTCCGATCCAACCCCACGCGGTGGAGGCCTTCACCGTCACTCTCATTTCAATCGTCTTGTCCGATTTTTCTCCATTGATCAAGACCCCTACTGAATAATCCCCGACCAAGGCCTGTGCTGCCGGCTTGACCGTAACCTCAACCTGTTTCAAACCGCCGGTTTCTAACGCGTCGATCTTTTCCGGCTTAAAGGTCACTTCCCAATTCTCAGGTTTGAAGGAGGAGAAATTGATATTCCGGTTCACCGCAGAGCCCGTGTTTCTTACGAAGAATGAAAAATTGGCCGTTTTACCTGCGATGGCCTCCAGAGAGAGGATTCCTGAAGGCGTTCCGGCATCGAGTTTAAAAATACCTGTCAGGGCGACCGTCAACTTTACTTCCGCCCTTTTCTCTCCTGAGGTCACTCTCACCAGTACGGGATATTCTCCGGGGGAAGCGTCCTTCGCAGGAGTGACTTCCACCGCCACCGACTGGCTCGTTACTCCCTTGATCCGCAAACTGGAAATCTGTTTCGCTTCATACGAGGGCTTGAAATTAATCTCCCACTTTTCCGGCCCGACTGCGGCCAGGTTGAAAGTTCGATCCACCTCACTCTTATTCATGATATCCAGCGAAAACTCGAACTTGGCATCTGTCTGGCCCCTTAATACCGGGTAAGAAGTCGTAATCTGAATGTCCTCGAAACCCGCCGTCCGTTCCTGAACCGTGATATTCAGTTTATTTGCAAAAGTGAATTTTCCGTCAGCCGTCTGGGCATCGAACTGGAAGACATAGTCTCCGAGCCCCACCGTCTTGTCCGGTTCCAGAGTCAGAGCCAGGTTCTTCGTCTTTCCACCGGGAACATATAACCCTGAGACCACGTAACTTCCGCCTTTCAGCGTCGCTTTCCATCCCTTTGGGATCGTAGAAACCTTGACATCAATGATTTCATCCGTGCGGCCCTTATCCTCCAGGATCAGATCCATTCGAACGGTCTCTCCTCTGGGCACAATCACCCCGGAGAATTCCGGAAAAACTGCGATGCCCCGCTCAGGCCTGAGGTCCTTCTTCTCCTCCTGGGCAAGGAGAAGGGATGGAAGGATGAGACAAGATATCAGAACAACTAAAAAGATAGATAAAGATCTCCGGCCTCGATTCACTCGCACCATATGTCTACCTCCTAAAAACATCTGTTTGAATTTCAAACCTTCAGGTTTTGTATTTTGAAAAACCCGAGAGGAATTTTCCGCACAAAAATGTAATCGTTTAACAAAGGATTGTCAAGATAAATCTTTATAACATCTTTCCGACAGATTTCAAACCCGTCCCCGTTAAAGTAGAAACGATGGTTTCCCGTCTTCTCTTTTTTCTCAAGTACTTTTTCAATCCGGCAATCGTCGCTGCGGAGGTGGGCTCGATGAAGTGACCTTTTCGACCCATTTCCATCAGGGCCATCCCAATCTCCTTATCGGTTACGACCAGAATCTCTCCATCCGTCTCCTGGATCGCCTCCAGTATCTGCCTTCCCCTGACAGGTTCTGAGATGGCAATCCCCTCGGCAACGGTCTCCTTCTTTTCAATGGGCCGGATCTCTCTCCACCCTTTTTTAAAGGCTAGATAAAGAGGGGCGCAAAAAGCGGATTGGACGCCCACCAACCTGGGAATTCTCTTGATCATTCCTGCTTCCTTCAATTCCCTAAAGCCCAGAGTGGCTCCCAAAAAAAGCGTCCCATGTCCAATGGGGAGCACGAGCACATCCGGAGCTTTCCAACCCATTTGCTCCCAGACTTCAAAGGCGAAGGTTTTTGTCCCGTGGAGGAAAAAGGGATTCCAGCAGTGACTGGCATAAGGGGTTTTGGAGGCAGCCTCCATCGCCACCTCCGCTGTCCTTTCCCTCGAACCCTGCACCTTTTTTAAGGTCGCCCCGTAAGCTTGGATTTGAACTGTCTTCTCTGAAGAGGTATCCTGGGGGACATAGATCTCACATTCTATTCCTGCTCTGGCGCAGTAAGCCGCGATGGCTGATCCTGCATTGCCTGAGGAATCCTCGACCACTTTTGGGACTCCCCACTCTTTCATTTTACTCATGAGCACGGTGGCTCCGCGATCTTTATAAGACCCTGTTGGAAAAAGATAATCAATCTTGATGAGGGTGCGATTCCCGTCGAACTCTACCTCCTCCAGAGGAGTAAACCCTTCATTCATGGAAAGGATAGAGGTCTCGTGATGGATTGGGATCGTTTCACGATATCGCCATAAGGTAGGACCTCTTTTTAATATTTTTTCAACGGAAAATTTGGATTCAAATTCGAGGTCCAGAAAGGAACCGCAATCGCATCGCCATCTAGACGGCTGAAGGGGATAAAAACGGCTGCAATGTGAACAAAAAAATCTCTCCATCAACTAGAACCGCAGAGAGCAAAGAGCATGGAGCATAGAGTTAAGAAAGAAGACAAAGAGTTGTTTTTTCGCTTTTCCCTTTGCTCTATGCCCTATACGTTTTTGTTATTCGACAAGAGGGAACATCACCCGGAAGGTCGTTTGACCTTCCCCGGACTCCATCTCCATTTTTCCTTTCATCTGTTTGACTAATCGGGTAGTGATATGGAGTCCTCTGCCTCTCCCTTCACCCAGGAGGTATCGGTCTCGGTCGTCCTCTCGAATTTCCCCTGTATTGGTCACCTCAGCCACTGCCCAAGAATCTTTTCGATAGGACCGAATGGAAAGATGCCCTCCCTGTTCAGACATGGCATTCGAAGCGTTGTTGAGGAGGTTGTCCAAAACTCTTTCGATGTGCAGCGGGTAACATCGAATCCACAAGGGAGATTCCAAACCCCCTTCGATAAAACAAACATTCTCCCGCTTCAGCTCATTGACCGCCTCCTCATTGATGAGGAAGCGCCTCTTCAGCTTTTCTGTCAAATCGACCATTTCCTCCCTCCCCTCTCCGTGAAGGGTCAGGGCCAATTCCTGAATGCGAGACGTCTCTTTCAGAATAATATCCAATGCCTGAACCACCTTCTCTTTCTTTAAAGAAAACTCTCCATCCTCCAGGATTTTTTGAATCCTTTTAGCAAACCCTGCTGCTGCGATGGCTGGATTTTTAAAATCGTGAAGGATATCGTCCATTTTCTCAAGCCTCAGCCCTTTCATCAACTCCATGCCGAAGAATATAAAAATCTCGATCTCTTCATCTGCGAATCTCCGGTGGTGGGCCTGCGCATCGAAGACCAGGAAATAGTTGACGACATCGTTCACTTTGAGCGGGATATAAAGAACGGAATGGATTTGCCGGACTTCCAGAAATCGTTTGAGGTCCGGACGGAGGAGGCGACTTTCCCGCGGGTTGTGGATGAGAATGTAAGAGGGAAAGATCTTCTCGTTATCAAACTCGCCGAAAGGACCGGGCTGGTTCACCACGGCATCGATATAGGGTTCATCCTTTACCCAAATGGCCTCCCCAATCCCATGGTGTATCTCTGGATACCCCGCCTCCAAAACGACATGGTCCCTGCCTTCGCTGACCGAAAAGAGGGAACACCGTTGGATTCGCATGATGCCCACCAATTCGGGGACGACCAGATTGAAGACATCTTTCATCTTGATCCCTTCTCGCTTTCCCAATTTCAGGAAGATCTGCTCCACGATCTTATCTTTGGTCACATTCAACTTCTGAAGATCCATGATCCGCTTTCGGGCGATGACATAACTCACCCGTCTCGAGAGCATCTCCGCGATCTTAGCTTCCAGAGGGGTGAATGTCTTGTCGATCTCTCTGTAGTAGATCTGGAAGGATCCTTCCGTATCGACATCTTTCAAAGAGAAGCGGGGGATTGAAATGGGCACGGCCAACATCGAATGGATCCCGTATTTTTGAACCTTCTCTTTATTCTTATACTTTTCCTCTTTCAAAATATTGGGGACGAAGTAAGCCCGATGTGTTTTCACAACCTCGCCGGCGATGGTATCTTCAAAGGGAACCGTTTCCTCACGACCCTCCGTATGGTCGGGGTAAGATCCAAACGAGACCATTTCCTCCCTTCCAGGATCATATATTCGTATGCTTGCCACCTCTGCTCCGAGGTACTCCACGACGTTTTTCGCGACGGTCTCAAGGATCTCCTTCTCCGTTCGGGAGGGATTAATCTCGAGGATCGTCTCGGCCTGAGTGATCAGCCGGTCCACATACCGGTAGATCACTTCTTCTGTGATCAAGTCTACCACCCGGGTCACCTCTTCGAAGGAAAGGGCGCACCCCTTTTCCTTCAGATCGGTCATGATGGACTCCAATAGTTCTCGATCAATCTTGAAATGGTCCATAGATGCCTATGATTTTAAAGAAACCTGTGAGGGATAGAAACATTATAAACTTTTCGCAAAAGGTGTCAACAGGATTGGAGGGAAATGGCGGGGCTTGTTTGACTTTAAGGAATCCCGCCTTGGCGGGATTCAAGTTGGAAGGTCATTAAGTCTATGCCACAGGAATATCAAAATCCAGGTTGAGGTTGAGGCGAAATGTTAGAATTCCAATTTTTAACCTTAACCTCGGCCTTTATTTCAAAATTTAGCATTGGACCTTTGACATGGATTGACGTGAGAGTTATTCGTTAAACTTCTTTATCAGGATGGCGCTATTGACTCCCCCAAACCCTGCTGAGATGGAAAGGGCGAGTCTGACCTCCTTCTTTCTCGCTTGATTGGGGACATAGTCCAGGTCGCATTCCGGGTCTGGAAATTCACAGTTGAGGGTGGGATGGATGATCCCTTTTTCGATGGCCAGGAGGACAGAGATGGCCTCCACTCCTCCCGCCGCCCCCAACAGATGGCCCGTTATTGATTTGGTTGAACTGATGGGAATGTGGTAAGCCTGCTTCCCAAAGACGCCTTTGAGCATTCTCGTCTCCACCCTATCATTCAACAGAGTGGAGGTGCCATGGGGATTGATATAATCAACCTCTTCCGGATGGATGCCTGCCATTTCAAGAGCATCCTTGACAGCCTTACCCAAAGACTTCCCATCAGGATCGGGGTCAGTGAGATGATAGGCATCGGCGGTCATCCCGAACCCAACCACCTCCCCGTAGATATGAGCCCCTCTTTCTTTAGCGTGATCTAATTCTTCAAACACCAACACGCCAGCCCCCTCGCCCATCACAAACCCATCTCTCTCACGGTCGAAAGGTCGGGAGGCTCTGTTTGGGTCGTCATTTCGTGTGGACATTGCCCTTAACACATCAAACCCCGCAAAGACATAAGGGGTGATACAAGCATCTGCTCCTCCGGTGACCATCAGATCTTCCCCGCCACCCTGAATCTGAAGGAAACTGTTAATCATGGCGTGAGTGGCTGAGGCGCAGGCCGTCGAGACTGCGTAAGAAGTTCCCCGGATCGAAAAATATTGGGCCACGTGGGAAGTGACGGCGCTCAGGTAGATATTCGGAAGAGCAAAGGGGGAGAGGCCTCTGTGCCCCCTGGATAGAAAACGCTCATGGAAATGTTCCATCAAATCCATTGCCTCCACACCCACTCCCAAGACCACGCCTATTTGAAAGGAGTCCAACTCCTTCAGATGATATACTCCTGTATGTTTGTGGTGCAGTCCTTCTTTTTCCAGATCGTTCTTGTCCAGCTCGATCCCAGCATCCTTTAGGGCAAGCCATGTCGCCGAAACGGCAAATTGGGATGTTTTTCCAAGGTGCTTTGAAAGCTTTGATCGCTCTACAAAATGAGAGAGGTCGAACCCGTCAATGGGGGCTGCGATCTGGCATCGGTATTGACTCATGTCTTTTTCGGGAAATGAAATCCGTCGAAAAGAAGACTTCCCCTTGATCAAACTCTCCCAGTAAGCCTCTTTGCCGATCCCTACAGGGGTAACAGGACCGACTCCCGTGATCACCACGCGTTTCTTATAGTTCCTCACGCTCATCTCCTCTCCAAGTGGTCTTGTCATTTTCATCGATTGTCCTCCTGTTTGTCAAGGCGGAAACAATTCTGATGAAAAAGGTGGACCCTGTGGGTGTATCAAAAAGCACCTTGAACGGAGTAAAGATCCTGAAAAAATGCGCATTGAGCCTGGTCCCTAAATTTTTTCCAACAACAGGGTTGACATGTTCCTGTTTTAGAAATATAAATTTCTCTAGAGTCAAATCAACTTTCTTGAGGTGTCGCGGAGCGAAAATGAAGGGCTCTTATCATCGGACCTGGATCTTCTTTTGTTTATGTCTTCTCTTTCTCCTTTCTGCTTGCCTTCCAAACAAAAAGTTGACCGTAGGCGCCACCGCGACATTATTGGACGGAGTGGCGACGGCTTCCTCCCGACAACCGGACCTGAGAATCCTTCGGGAAGGGATGCCTGCGTATCTGATGCTGATCGACGGAATGATCGAGGCTTTGCCGGACAATGAACGGTTGCTCATGGCCGGGGCCCAGAGCTATTCCTCTTTTGCTTCCCTCTTTGTGGAGGATCAAGACAAGGAATATGCCAATCTGCTCTTTGAGAGAGGAAGACAATATGCGTTGAGATCTCTCGAAAGGAGAGGGTTCAAGGATCCTCTTCAGAGGCCTTTCGATGATTTTAAGCGGGAATTGAAGCGCCTCGGGAAAAAGGATGTGCCCATCCTCTTTTGGACGGCAACCTGCTGGGCGAACTGGATCCGTCTTAACTTGGATTCAATGGAAGCCTTGTCTGAACTTCCGAGAGTGGAAGGAATGATGAGGAGAGTCCTGGAGCTCGACGAGGGATTCTATTACGGCGGCCCCCATCTCTTCATGGGAATATGGTATGCCGCCAGGCCTAAAATAGCCGGCGGAGATCTCAAGAAGGCTCAAGAACATTTTCTGAAGGCTCTGGATCTTGGGCAAAAGAAGTTTTTGATGGCATATGTTTACTATGCGAGCTATTATGCTCGAAAAATGGCGGACAAGGAACTATTCATCTCCACCCTTCAAAAAGTTTTGGAGACCCCTGCCGACACGTCTCCAGACCTCATCCTTGTCAATACCGTCGCCAAAAAACAGGCAAAAGAAGTGCTCAGTCATGTGGAAGAATATTTTGAATAGGAGAAAGAATATGGGCAGAAGGCATGCGATCAAAGTCTTAGGACTCAGTTTAGGGGTCTTTCTTTTTTTTATCCAAACCGCCGTGGGGGCAGAAAAAGGGTTCGTGATCAAGCTGGGCACCCTGGCTCCAGAGGGAAGCTCCTGGATGAAGACCTTCAACACCGTAAACACGGAGGTAATGAAAAAGACGGGAAATAGCGTCCAGTTTAGGATCTATCCCGGTGGGATATTGGGCGATGAGATGGATATGCTCCGAAAATTGAAGATTGGTCAAATTCAAGGCGTCGCTCTCACTTCCGCTGGGCTCTCGACCCTCTTTAAAGAGTTGGACGTTCTCCAGATCCCTTTCCTTTTTCAATCCTACGAAGAAGTCGATACCGTTTTAAACAAGATGGATTCCTTTTTCCGAAAGGGTTTTGACGACAACGGACATGTGCTCCTGGGGTGGTCAGAGGCAGGATTTGTCTACCTGATGTCTACGGTCCCCGTGGCAAGTGTGGCCGACCTTAAAAAGGCAAAGGTATGGATCTGGGAGGATTCGCCCATGGCCAAAGCCATTTTCGATGAGGCCGGGGTGAAGGCCATCCCGCTCACGGTCCCCGATGTCCTGGTTGGGCTCCAAACCGGACTGGTAGAGGTGATCTATGCCCCTCCGTCAGGAGCTATCTCCCTCCAGTGGTTTACGAAGGTTAAATATATTACCGATGTCCCTTTGATTTATTTGGCAGGGGCTGTCGTAGTCAAAAAAGATATTTTTAAACAAATCCCTCAAACCTCTCAGAATTTCATTTTGGAAAGTTTTCAACAACATGCGGATCCATTGAAAATCATCACTCGAAACGAAAATCGAGATGCCATGAAGGTGATGGTTAAAAACGGGGTCAAGATCATCACCTCATCCAAGGACCAAATCGACGAATACAAGAGGCTTTCTGATAAAGCAATGGGTCATGTCCGGGGACAGACTTTCTCTAAGAAAGTCCTGGATGAAGTCACTTCTCTTTTGGAAAATTATCGAAGGGGAGGAAAATAATGAATCGATGGGAGCGGGTCGATGAGGCCATTTCCAGGGTGGAACAAACCCTCCTCGTCACTTTCTTGAGCTTCATGATCCTCACCGCCTTCTTGCAGATCGTCCTCCGGAATTTTTTCAGCACAGGCCTGGATTGGGCGGATTCGCTGTTAAGGAACCTGGTCCTTTGGATCGGTTTCATCGGGGCTACCCTGGCTACAAAAGAAGGGAAACACATCAACATCGATGTCTTTTCGAGATGGTTACCCTCTCTGGGTAAGAATATTGCCACACTCATCACTCATCTTTTTTCCTTTGGTATAGGCTGCGCTTTGACCTATGCCGCATTGAAATTTATTAAGAACGAAGTCCAGATGGAAAGGATGACCTTCTTAAATATTCCTGCCTGGATCCCGGAGATGATCCTCCCGATGACATTCGGGTTGATGACCTTTCGATTTGGCCTCCGTTCTTTTAAGAATCTTTCTGAGATGGGAGACATGCATCCTCTTCATGAAAGAGAGAAAGAGACATGACCCTCCTGT
>CAYGWV010000003.1:0-2081 GCA_964353925.1 uncultured Syntrophaceae bacterium
GCGGCTTCTCTGCCCCGAGCGGCATCGATCACTTTTGAGATGATCTTTCTGGCGACGCCAGGATTTTCTTCAAAGTAACTCCCCAGTTTTTCATTGACCAGGGCCTCCACCAATCCCTTCACCTCGCTGTTCCCCAGTTTCGTTTTGGTCTGCCCTTCAAATTGAGGTTCTGGAATTTTTACACTGATGACCCCTGCCAGTCCTTCTCGTATATCTTCTCCCGTGAGGTTCTCTTTAACACCCTTGAGAAGATTGGCGCTGGTTGCATATTGATTGATCGTACGAGTAAGGGCGCTTTTAAAGCCAATCAGGTGGGTTCCCCCTTCATTCGTATTGATGTTGTTGGCGAAGGAAAAGAGGTTTTCGGCATATCCGTCGTTATACTGGAAGGAAATCTCCACGTCGATTCCATTCTTGACGCCTTGTACGAAGATGGGTTTCGGATGGATACAATTCTTATTTTTATTAAGGTATTCGATGAAGGAGATGATTCCTCCTTTGTAAAAGAAGTCATGCCGTTTTTCCGAACGTTCATCCTCGATGCTGATGGAGAGCCCTTTGTTTAAAAAAGCCAATTCTCTTAAGCGCTGAGAGAGGATGTCGAAACTGAAATTGTCGGTTTCAAAGATTTGACTGTCCGGTTTGAAACGAATCTGAGTTCCGGTATGTTTGGTTTTTCCGATCACTTCCAGTTTTGTTTTGGTATCTCCCCTCTCATAAGTCTGATGATAAACCTTCCCGTCCCTTCGTATCTCCAAGTCAATAAATTCGGAGAGGGCGTTGACCACTGAGAGCCCTACCCCATGGAGACCTCCGGAGATCTTGTAGCTGCGGTTATCAAATTTGCCTCCCGAGTGGAGTTTGGTCATTACCACCTCGACAGCAGGACGATTCTCTTTCTCGTGGAGATCGACAGGTATGCCACGGCCGTCATCTCTGACCGTGACACTGTTATCGATATGAATGATCACATCGATCTTGGAGCAATATCCCGACAGGGCTTCGTCAATACTGTTATCCACCAATTCATGAACCAAATGGTGAAGGCCTTCGACCCCGGTATTTCCAATATACATCGCAGGCCTTTTACGGACGGCTGACAACCCTTCCAGGATCTTGATTTGTTCCGCCGCATATTTTTCCGTCTGTTCTTTCATCCCTTCTCCTTAAGTCATGATGAATGAGGGTGATTTACCCATCGGCTCTCTTTAAAGCCTCATCGGCATGATGATACAAAATTGATTGGAGATCCCCGGGGTGGAAGTGGAAGGCCTAAGGATCCCAGGATTTCCTTCATCCTTCAACTCCATGAGGATCTCTTCGGCATCGATCACATTGAGCGCCTCAATTAAATATCTTGCGTTAAATCCAATCTGGATAGGAGGTCCTTCGTAAACCACCTCGACCTCTTCTTTGGCGTCTCCGAAGTCTTGATGAGTGGAGGACATCTCCACAGAATTTTTTTTGAGAGAAAATTTTACTCCCTCCATCCTTTCGCTGGCCATGGTAGAAACTCGCTTTAGGCTGCCGACCATCTTCTCTTTAGCCATCACTAATTTTTTATCATTCCCTTTTGGAACCACCTGTTCGTATTCTGGAAATTCACCATCAATCAATCGAATCAACATGAGAGATTTTCCTATTTTAAAAAAACCGTGGGTGGTATTGAAATAGATTCCCATCTCCCCTTCCCCATCTCGTTCTCCAATAATTTTTTTAATCTCCAAGACGCCTTTTTTGGGAATAATTATTCCTTTTTCCTCAATACCGCGAATTTTTTGATTCTCTCGATCGATTAGAGAGAGACGATGCCCATCCGTAGCAACCATTCTCAATATTTCCTTTCCCTCTTGTTTACTCTGTGCAAAGAGAACCCCATTGAGGTGATATCGAGATTCTTCATTGGAGGCAGCAAAAACCGTTTTTTCTATCATCTCTCGAATGAGTCGAGTCGAAACCATTGAAAAATTTTCCTCTTGATAGTTGGGAAGAGAAGGAAATTCTTCTGGATCTAACCCTGCAAGATTAAAGATGGATTTTCCGCATTGAAGGGTAATCCATTGATTATCTTTCTTCTCTAT
>CAYGWV010000004.1:0-7804 GCA_964353925.1 uncultured Syntrophaceae bacterium
GAAGGATCTATGTCAAGGATCTTTTCGACCTGAGTGATCAATTGGTTTACATACCCGTAGAGCATTTCATCCTTGATCAGGTCGGCTACCCCATTCACCTCTTCGAGGGAGAGGTGAATCCCTTTTTCCAACAAACGAGAGCTAATCGATTCAAGGTGCTTCTGGTCAATCTTCAGAAGATCCATAAATTTTGTTTCTCAGAATTTTTTCCCATCGCCCGGTTCAGAGATTGGGAGACCACTGGATCAATAAGGCCTTCTATCACCGTAACCCAACCGTCCGTTATGACCCCCTTGCCCACCGAACCTTCCTGGGTCGGTGCGAGGGCGTGCCACATTCACATTCATCTGTCGACCCAGGAGTTCTTTGCCATTGAGGTTCTCAATCGCCGCTTGGGCCCTTGCCTGGTCAGGCATTTCGACAAAAGCAAAACCTTGAGGCTGGCCGCTATATTTATCCTTAACGATTCTCGCAGAGCTTACCTGACCAAAGGCCTCAAAGGCCTGTCGAAGATTTCCCACTGATACTTCAAATGACAAATTTCAGACATAAATATTCATGATCATTCTCCTTATCTTGAATTCGTCTTAGCCCTTGATGAAACTTCTTGGATGGTCGGCCAATAGGAACGGTTCAATCTTCTTAAGGCTTATGCTTCCATCTGCCTTATTGATCATGGGGCCTATCCCACCCCAGGTCACCCGATTTCCCTTTCTGGGTGCGGCCAAAACGGACATTCGCCTGTATCTCGGACTTCTTCCATGTCTACTACCCCTTCTGAATCTTTTCGACAGTTCAAAGTGTCCGTAACAACCAAATACGGGCAATTGCCTTCGCAGGGAATTTCTGAGCGATCTCTCACCTCGTTATGGAAAGCCTTCATACCAGTTCCCCCTTGCTCGTCAGACCCGTTCGTAAACTTTAGTCCACATCGCCATTTGAGATTCGAACCCTTTCCATTTTAGGGTGGCAGTTTTGCAGCAAACAATGACCTCCCGTCTCTCATCCACGTTACCCTCAACTTTGATTTTCTTCAGAATATTGCTCCGCTTTGGTTGACTCCTTTGCAATGATTTTGTCATCGTAACCTCCCGCCGATTTGATCGGCTACCCCATGCTCCCTTAGCCTACTTCGATATAACAAGTAGAGTGTTTCCGATAACCCAAACCGCCTGTCTACCACAGATAGATTGGCGACATAGGGGAACAGAGGGTATCTATTCCCCTATGTCGTGATCAAAAACAACGTCCTTCTGCTTAGCCCCGTGGCCCCGTGGATTAACATCAGGGACTATTCAATCTTTTCAGACAAAATCAAAGTCTCCCGTTTAAGAGGAGAGGGGACATAGACCAGGTTGATTTCTATCTTTCCCAGGGCCTTTCCCGCGACAGCCATCTTTGGGATCGTGACGTCCAAAGTCCCTTCGGTCATGCCTTCAGGCTGAAGAGCCTTCCAAAACGGATAAACCTTATCAATTTTCTCTTCAGGTTTAAAAGGGATTGGCTTCCCAGCTTCATCCAGGTACTCCAGGGTGACCGCCTGGATATCCAGGATATTTTTCGACTTATTGGTAATCTTGATGTTAGCCCTGAGGATTGGCGTCTCGACGATCTCTTTAGAAGCTGTGTCTACAACCGTAAGGACTTTAAGGTCGCTAAGTTCCACCAAAAAATTCTGGCCTTTAAGCTCAGACTTCTGGGGAGCCAAGTTCTTTGTGATTTGCTCCTGTTTGGGAGCCCCCGCCTTCTTCTCCTCCTTAGTACAACCAAAAAATCCAACTACCAGACTTAACCCTACGAATATGAAGATCTTTATGAAATGCATACGATGTCCCCCTTTCTTGGGTAGTAAAAGTTAGTAGGAATTTTAGATACTTAGGTCCTTCGCCTCTTTATAGATCCCACACCTCCTTTCCTTTTTTTGCCAGCTTTCGGTAGATACAGGTAAGAGACTCGCTTTTGGTAGATCCTGGTAAGAGACTCTCCGAGGCTTGATAAAAAAACCCGCAAAGAAGCTGGTTGGAGTTCCTTGCGGGTTTCTCTGACGTCCTAAAAAGGACTCTTTGCAACTAGATTTAGCCCCTTTATATGCTATTCTCTGATGAATGTCAAGATAAATCGTTAATCCGCAAATAACCCTTCAGAAGATGCAAAATGATCGGATTTATCAAACCTGTAGCTTTTAGTTCTTAAAGTTAGGATCAAATTTCAAAATCAATCGGTCGACGGTCTCAGAATCATAAAGAAGGCATGTTGACCCCGATGAAACAACCGATTACTTATTGGCTCGAATCCTCGAGATCATAGGGAAGGTGCAACCCCGTTGACTTCAATTCTCTATCTAGAATATGGACTGTGTCCATAGGGGCTTGCGGCATAGGCGTATTCACTGTCGAAGGCCACATGTTCGGTGAGACCACAAAGCTGGTTTTTCAATTGAAGTGTTGTATTGCGGGGCGAAATGTAAAACTCATAATAACAGGGAATCAATATTTCGTTTGATATCTGTCTTTCTAAATTTTGACCCCTTCGGCGGCGCCAAGGCTTCGGCGTGAGCTCAGCTGAACGCTCCGCCTTTGAAGGCGGGATAAAGAAGCGCCGCTCACGGTTAGCTTCCGCACTTTAAAGAACCGGTCTCTGTTTCTCCTCCATTCCTTTCTTTTCGTCGACCGTCCAGAGGATCGCCATTCCGATAACGAAAAAAAGGAGGACGGAAAGGATGCCGGATTGAACGCTTCTTGTAATCGCGATCAGAATCCCGTCCATCCTTTCGAAAAGCTTCAGGCCCACTTGATCCGTTTCGATGTCCCGGTGGGCAAAGATAAAGAGGTGAAAGTCAAATATAGGATTCGGTTTCGGTATTAGGCTCGGAGGAAATGATCCAGGACTCTTGTTTTAAGCTTCCAAGTCATAACTTACTAAGGAGTCCATAATTGATTAGACATATTCTTCCAAAAAACTCCCCTCCCTTCGGTGGGAGGGGATGAAGGGGAGGGGGGACCAGATTGCTTTTTGTCCACCCCCACCCGTACCCTCCCCCATCGAAGGGGGAGGGGATTATAGGGGAGATTTGAAATATTTCTTCTTAGTCTTCAGCGTCCATACAATTATGGACTGATTAGTAGCAAGACGGGACAGGGGCGCCCCAAGTAGAAATCCGGTCTGATACCGGGTCATGCGTTGGATATAAGCAAGAATTAGATATTGACAAAATGGGCATCGTTCGATTATCTGATTTCAAGGACGGAGATGACCGTTCGGAGTAGGATGGGAAAGAAAGGTGAAAGGATGGGTGGAACAAAGAGGGTTTCCTTCGGAAAATCCCTGAAAATCAACCTGGGCTATCTTCTGCTTAAACTCTGGACATTTTGGATAAACCGCCTACGCATAGAATCTTTGACGCCCATTGGCGGAAAACTTGGTCTTTTGGCCTTCTATCTCCTGAGACGGTGGAGAAGAGTTGCCCTGAGTAATCTGAACTTAGCATTGGGGAGGGAGAAGAGCAAGGACGAGATCCATGGGATCTGCCGTGAGCTTTTCAAGAATATCGGGAAAGATATGCTGGAGATTTCTCGCTGTCTGGATTTCAAGGATGACTATTTTAAGACGTTTGTAAGGTTCAACGGGAAGGAACATCTGGACCATGCGTTGAGTCAAGGGAAAGGAGCCATTGCTTTGAGCGCTCATCTTGGGAACTTTCCCCTGATGGGCGCCCGATTAGCCAACGAGGGTTATCCGTTGTCCCTCGTCGCCCGAGACCCAGAGAATCCGAAGATAGCCAAAGCCATCACTTCTTTAAGGGACGCGGTCGGCATGGAATCCATTCCCGATGAGCCCCGAATGGCATGCGTGTCAAGATGTTTCAAGGCCTTAAAAGGAAACCGGGTCCTTATGCTTCAGATTGATCAGAATGCTCCCATCACTGAAGCCTGGGTCGATTTCTTCGGTTACCTCGTTCCTACGTTCAAAGGGCCTGTGCTCCTTTCCATTCGCACAGGAGCACCCATCCTCCCCATGTTCATCACCAGGGATTCAGCCCATTTGCACACAATCACCGTTCACCCTCCTTTCGACCTGATAACCTCAAAAAATGTCGAGCAGGACATCACCTCGAACCTTGCACGGCTCACCAAAATCATCGAGGCAGCTATCCGAGAATATCCTGAACAATGGTTGTGGATCTACCGTAGGTTTAAAAGGGCAAGGGATATCCGCACAGGCGAAAGGATATTCACAAAACACCCCTGAGACACTCAAGAACAGAGACTAAGAATAGATGGATGGGGAACTCAGAAACCACTCATCTCCATCCGGATCATACTATCAGCAATTTCATCCTTGAAGATATCGAGGACCCTATTTCTCACAGCAAAGAATTCTTCACTCTCCGTTATCTCCAATTTTCGTGGCCTTGGAAGGTCTACATCGATCACATCCATCACATGAGCCGGTCTCTTGCTCAGTACCACCACCCGATCTGCGAGGTAAACCGCCTCATTGATATCGTGAGAGATGAAGAGAATCGTGGTTTTCGTCTTTCCCCAAATTTCAAGCAATTTGTCATGCATGTAGAGGGTTGTTTGAAAATCGAGGGAGCTGAAAGGTTCATCCATTAACAGAACATCGGGTTCATACAAAAGGGCTCGGAGAATGCAGAGAAGTTGTTGCTGCCCTCCGCTCAATTGATAAGGATACGCATCGTCCTGAACCTTGAAATCGAGGTTGAAGAGAAATTGCTCAATCCGCTTCTTTCGCTCTTTCCTCGGAACTTTGTTCAACTCCAATGGAACGAGGAGGTTATCAAAACACGTTCTCCAAGGGTAAAGGGACTCGCGATAATTTTGGAAGATGTATCCGATCTTGGCCTCATAGGAGGCTTTTCCCCCTATCGTTATTTTCCCATATTCCTGGTCTTCTAACCCGGCAATGATCCGAAAGATGGTGGTCTTCCCGCATCCATTGGGACCGACTAGCGTGATAAACTCGCCTGGTTTACAAGAGAAATTGACATTGTCCAGGACCCGAAGGCTTCCCCGGAACCCCTTCTCTTTAACCGAGGTGCTCGAGAAGGTCTTTGTCAGACCTTCCACTCTCAAATAATCTTTAATCCCAATTCGCGCCATTTTATTCCTGATAGTAGAGTTGGGTCGTATCGATCTGCTTCTGGAACAATCCCTCTTTCTTTAGGAGTTCGAAGTAAGGCTGACCGTAAGATCTATTGTATTGCTCAGCTTTCCACCATGGGTCGAAAGGGATTTTCATGGCAAAAGGCTCTGGTAACTTCGCATATTTGACGAGGAATGTTCTAGCCTCTTGTTCATTGGTTTTTATAAAATCCATGCCCTTATCAATGGCAGCCTTTACCTTTTTTGCCACGATAGGTTTTTCTTTTAAGAATTTAGAATTGAAAGTGAAGGCCCCACCTGGGTAGCCGGTTTTTAGGTTTAAACTAAGAACAGGATGTTCCACCAGATACCGTCCCACCCCATTCGCCAGAGCGATCATCCCGAAAGGCTCTGGTGTAAAGTAGGCATCGATCTGACCCGAAGCTAAAGCCTGGACAATACTCCCGGGTGGGATCTCCATGAGTGTCGCTTCTTTTTCCGGGTCAAAATAAGGCCTCAATACGGCTTTCGCCAGTATGAGAGAGGCGATTCCAGGAAAGGTTGCCACTCTTTTCCCCTTCAGGTCCTTCATCTCTTTCATGGGGGAATCTTTTGCCACCGCCAAAATGAACGTGTTGTCTTTCGGTTCTATGGGACCGTAAACAACAAAAACCTTAAAGGTGCCGGGCAAATTCTGCTCAGCGAGCCAGTGAGCAACGACTGCACTCCCTGCATTGACATCAATCCGGCCAGCCACCAAGGCATCGACGATGAGCGTTCCCGACTCAAAAGGGGTATTCACCACTTTAAGTCCTTGCTCTTGAAAATAGCCCTTTTCAAGGGCGACAAAGGTGGGAAGGCTCATCACGAGTGTAAGGTATCCAATTCTTACCTCGTCCTGTGCCATTGAACGATCAACCGTAAGAAGCATTAGTGAGAAAACCAAAATCCCAACAACCAAGCATTTCTTCTTCATAAATCCTCCTCCTTTTATTGAGGCCATAGTTTGTGTTTTGCAACTTATAACTCAAAACTTTCAACTTGCAACTTTTATTCTATCTCCCCCCCCAATGGATCACTTCTTCTTCCAATTTAATAAATCCCTTGTTCATTCCATATCCGATGAGACCGGTGAGGATGATGGTAGCATACATCAGTGGAATTTGGTAAGTCATGTGGGCATTGTAGATGAGGTGGCCCAATCCCTTATCCGTCCCAATGAACATCTCCAAAATGACAACGATGATGAGCGTTAAAGAGAGGGCCGTTCGAAGCCCTGCCGTGATGTAGGGAAGGGCATCGGGAAGGATCACGCGGGCAAGGATATAGGTGTTGCTTGCC
Organism: uncultured Syntrophaceae bacterium; assembly: GCA_964353925.1. Lineage (GTDB taxonomy): Bacteria > Desulfobacterota > BSN033 > BSN033 > UBA1163 > CAVQFR01. The sequence continues at coordinate 6,447 of CAYGWV010000004.1, forward strand.
TTCATTGTTTCAGCCACCATCTGTCTCGTCTTGGAAGAATTCCGGACACCGTATAGTGTGTTGATCGTGATGATCAAACTACAGGAGAAAACAACAATGGCGATCTTGGCCGCATCTCCAATACCAAAGGCCAACATAAAAAGAGGGAAGAGAGAGGTCGCTGGAAAACCTCTAAAGAATTCGATGACGAATTCTAAAGAATTGTAGACCTTTTCCCAATATCCCACCATGATCCCGAGAGGAATCCCTAAAAGTATGGCTAGCAGGTATCCGCTGAACATCCTGTAAAGGGTTTTCCCGAGATGGGTGTAAATCCCCTGGGAGAAGAGCAATTTTTCCAATTCGAGAAAGACATCCCATGGCGAAGGCAAGAAGAAAGGATTGACCCACTGAAAGGTGGAGATCAAGTACCAGATGAGAAGCAAAGCCAAAGGACCGATGAAAGCTTCTCTCTCGGAGATAAAATCACGCCACTTCTCATAGGCCGTCTCTGTCGCCCTCAACTGTCTTTTGGCAATCTTTCCTGTTCTCGATTTGGGCAGCGAATCTTTGAATTCGAGTTGCCTGGGCATCTTAAAGCTAGCCAATCTTTCTTTACAGAAGCTCAGGATCTCTCGATGCGTTGCTGTTTCACCATGCTTCAGGACAACATTCGCTCTCAAGATCTGGCCCCTTCTTGAATCTGGAATCCCTACGACTGCTGCCTCTTGAACTTTGGGGTGATTAAGTAATACTGTCTCTACCTCTGAAGGATAGACATTGAGGCCTCCGGTGACGACCATCTCATCCACCCGCCCGATGATATAGAGGTAACCCTCTTCATCAAATCGCCCTAAATCTCCGGAATGATACCATCCGTCCTTAATTTTCTTGGCCGTGGTCTTGGGATCTTTGAAATATCCTTTCATGATTTGAGGTCCGCGGGCAATAATCTCCCCCATCTGACCCACTTCAGCTTCTTTTCCCTCTTGATTTATGATCTTCAGCTCCGCTTTGGGAGCTGCCTTTCCTGCGCTTGCCATTTTTCGTGGAGCATCCTTCAAGTGAGTAAGCGTCAGAAGAGGAGAAGTTTCGGTTGCCCCGTAACCCTGAAGGGGCTGGAGATTTGGATATCGTTCTCCAAATTCCTTCATCAACTGTTCCGGAACGACCGTCCCCATCATGGCGATTATTTTTAAACTGGAACAATCATATCGCTCCCAATGAGGAACATTCAAAATCAATTGGAAAATAGGCGGGACGGCATGGAAGACGGTGACCCGATGATTTTGAATGGCATCAAGAATTTTCTTCGGTTTCATCTCATCGACGATGGAAACACTAAGCCCTGCTTCGACCAATAAGTTCATAAGAACAGG
>CAYGWV010000005.1:0-13969 GCA_964353925.1 uncultured Syntrophaceae bacterium
CTGGATAGCCCAGAGAATAATGATTAACAAAATGCCCAGTTCCATCGACGAATAGGCCCACAGCTCCGCGGAGCCAAAGGCAACGGGAGTGAAGAGGATGAGGGCGATGAGGAGAAGTTTGATGACAGAATTAATCATAGCCTATTCAGTCAATGGTGATTGAGTAACTTAGTTATTTGATAATCAAGTCATTTTGATGCGGATTGATCTCTTGCTTTTAGCCGCTTGATGGAGGCGATGTAGCCATTTGGCACTTTTATCAAATGATATGCTTCGCTCTTTAGTTGATCGGTATCGTTCTGATCGATATATCCGTTTGCGTAGCACTCATTGAAATCGTCTATCCATTCGCAGATGGATCCTCTGGATTGTCTGCAAAACTGGATATTCTCTTGATAATGATCACGCCCAAATCCCTCAGCTATATTATTATGTAGAAAATAGCTCTCTTAAATCCCTCCCCACCTCCCTTTACGAAAGGGAGGAGAAATACTTCCCCCTTTGAAAAAGGGAAGGTGTGAAAAAATCATGCTGTATTCGTCTCCCCGGTGAAAACCGGGGTCCAGAGCATTTTTACCCCCTTGAAAACACTGGATTCCGGCTTTCGCCGGAATGACGTGAAACAGCACCAAACCAATTTTTTCACAGCTTCAGGGGGATTGAGGGGGATTTTCATAGTTCGAGGGCGCCCTCCGGGCATGGGTTATTAGTTACGGAAAGTTTTGCACTTCGCATCTGCTTTTTTAAATTATATTCTTCTATGTTGGGTAATTTCTTTATCAACTGATTTACTTTATCGCTGAACTTTCTCGCTAATTTATAAACCTCAAGATCCTCAAAGAAATGAACAACTTTTTTATTCAAAACCATCATCCTTTTCAGTCAATGACTTATTAACCTAATTACTTAATAACCTTCTTTCTCGCTCCTCTATAGATCACGGAGAGATGGGTTTGGGGACATCCGGCCTTCGGCCTTCCAGGAGGGCCCGGGGGTATTCCGTGACCATCCTTTGGGCCTCCTCTCGGCCGACAATCTTTTCAGCTTCCCTCACCGCCGGCGAAAGGAGGGGCGGCCTTTTATGAACGGAATGAGTATCCGAGGCAATGAAATGGATCAGCCGATGGGCAAGCAGTCGCTCCGCCACTCGCTTCATTTCAGACCCAAATTCTCCGGTCAAACTCATGGCCGTGACCTGGCCAAGACAGCCCATTTTGATCATCTGATAATACCGTTGGGGGGCCCGCGCGATTTCAAGGTTCCTTTCTGGATGGGTGATGACGGGAATGATTCCGCGCGCGATCAATTGGAACAGAACCTCTTCCCCCTGATACGGAAGACTCATAAAATCAAATTCGACCATCAGGTAACGGCCATCGTCGTTGACCGTCACAATTTCCCCGTTTTCACAAAGCTGAAGAAGGTTTGGGCAGAAATGGACATCGGCACCCGGCAGGATCCGGAATTCGGACCCCGGTAGGGAACGGTTTGAAACCGTTCCGTACAGGAGTTCGGAATGGTTTGGAGAAGAATTCTCTGGGTTCGCGTGCGGAGTTTGGATTCCGAGTTCTGCATTCCGCAATCCGCATTTGGCGATGGCTTCGTTGAGTTCCTCGGTTTTGACGAGGATAGTTGACCGATTATTTTTGTAAACACCCGGCAGGATGTGGGGAGTGGCCACGATCGTTCGGACACCATCCTTGTAGCTGATCCGACACATCTCAATGGATTCCTCAAGGCTCTCGGCACCATCATCCAACTGGGGAAGGATATGGGCATGGAGGTCGATCATCTCAATCATCTCTCCCGAATTTGAAGAAAGCAAAAACGATCTCGTGAAGTCTGGTCGGCCTCCCGGTTCCCTTAAGGAGTCTTCTCATGGTTATAATCGATGGAACGGATCTTGATCGCTCCGTCTTCTCTGATCAAAACCCAACGGCCCGACCCTTTCAAAACCCTTTTTTCTCCCTCTTTTTTCAATACCTGAGTGACCACATAACGGGCTTTCACTTCGGCTGCATTTTGGTAGATCTCAATCTTCATATCTTCAATGGAGTTCTGGAGGGAACTCATCTGCTTGAAAAAATCGGAATAGAGTATTCTGATTTCCGGCAGACCATCCCGCTGATTTTGTCTGGCCTTCAAAGAAAAAAGCCAGAGAAATCCGTCCGTATCCATCTTGTTGTATCGCTCAATATATTGATCGAAGAACCCTCTCACTTCCTGCTCCGTGGCCATCAAGGGAGGAAAAGATCGTTTGGGGGCACCAAGAGCATCGGGAACGGATCGAAAGGGTATGGAATGATTAGGCGATAAAGGTAACAGCAATGCGGTCAGGATCCAAAAAACGAACACGATCGATTTCATACCGATCTCCCTTCTTCTCCCCTCACGGGGATTTTTCGTTTTGATAATCGAGAGAGACGATTTTCAGGACTCCGTCTTCTCTGCCTAAAACCCAACGAATGTTCCCGCTCCAAGCCTTTTCCTCTCTTGATTTCTTTAATGTCTGGTCTACTCTAAAGCGGGCCTTGACCTCTACCCTGTGTGAATAAATCTCTGTCCTCATGCCCTCGATTCGAAATCGGAGAGCCCGGCTCTCATTAAAAAATTTGGTATAAATGCTTCGGATCCCCTCGATTCCATCCTTCTGATTATGGACGGCCTTCGAAGAGAAGAAGGAGAGGAACCCGCCGACATCCTTCCAATCATATCGATCGACATAGTTAGAAAAGAACTGTTTCACCTCTTCTTCATTGGCAAGAGGGGGCGGGACCTCGGGAACCTTCTCTCCCACCAGGGTCGGAGGGATGGAGTATTGATAATCCACCGAGAGGATCTGTAGTTTGTCTTCTTCTTTCTCCAAAATCCAACGGGCGTCTCCTCTCCAAACTTTTTTCCCTCCCCCTTCTTTCAACACTTGATTCACCGTGAATTGGGCCTTAACTTCAACGGCATTCTGGAAGATTTCCATCCTCATTTCTTCTACGGAAAGTTGAAGGGATCGACTTCGATTGAAGAGAGCGGTGTAAATCGTTCTGATTTCGGGCAGACCATCCCGCTGATTCTGTCTGGCCCTCAAGGAAAAAAGAAAAAGAAATTCCTCAAGTTCCCTCTTGTTGTATCGCTCGATATATTGATCGAAGAACTCTCTCACTTCCTGCTCCGTGGCAATCAGGGAAGGAAGAGGTGGGTTTTGGGCAGAAAGATTCGGAACGGCCATTTGAGATGGAATCTGCGTTCCGGCAAGTAGCAGGAAAACGATGGACATCGTACGAATGACCGTTTTCATTCCAACCTTCCTCCCTCTTTCCTCAAGGGGATTTCTCATTTTAACAGGCTCCTGAAAAACGCCCATCTACTTCGTTTCCCTCATCCTTCGTCATTGCGGCGTACCTCCAAGTACGCCTCGTTCCTCAGGATTTCGGGAGCCCCCGTAAACGGGATTTCGCAGACTCAACTTGCATCTAGGCATTTTTGAGCAGCCTTAAGAACAATCACTTCTTCAACGACCTGTTAATAATCAAGAGAGCTGATTTTAAGACGTCCCTCTTCCTTCACGAGAACCCAGCGGATATTCCCTTTCCAGACCTTTTTTTCTCCGTCCTTTTTTAATTTCTGATCGACTCTAAAGCGGGCCTTGACGTCTACCCTGTGTTGATAAATCTCGATCTTCATCCCTTCTATTTGATATTGGAGTTCCTCGCTCTGATTTATAAATTTGGTATAAAGGTTACCGATCGCCTCCAATCCATCCGTCTGATTCTGGATGGCTTTGGAAGAGAAGAAGGAGAGAAATCCGCCGACATCCTTCCGATTATATCGATCGACATAGTTGGAAAAGAACTGCTCCACTTCTTCCTCTTTGGCAAGGAGAGAACGGGAGAAAGCGCCTGTCTTTTCCTCCTTCGTCCCGACTGTCAATTTTTCCCCAGGATGGAGGGTAACTCTGATCATCTCTTTGGGAGCCTCTTTGGGGAGTTCTTTTGGACCCTCCTTGGCGACCTGTTTCGGAATCTCCTTCGGGACTTCCTTGGAAACCTCCTTGGGGACTTCCTTCAGAACCTCCTTCGGAGCCTCTTTCGGGAGTTCTTTTGGAGCCTCCTTGGCGATCTGTTTCGGAACCTCCTTCGGGACTTCCTTGGAAACCTCCTTCGTCGCCGGCATCTCCGATTTCAAAACAACTTGCGGTGCGGTTTTTTTTCTCGTTTCCGATTCTTTTTCCGCCCGAGGTAGCACAGGGGCAGAAGCAATTCTTGTCCTCTCCTGAGGGATCCCCTCTCTGATCGCTTTCGGAACTTCCTTTTCCACTTTCACCGGCACTTTCGATTCTGGAAGAATTTTCCGGGGTGGTTCTTTCTTCCGTTCCAATTCCTGCTTCCCCCCAGATGGAGAACGTGGCGGGGAGAGTAAAACCGTCTTCTTGCTCTCTGGAGGCACGACCTCCTTCTTGATTTCCTTCGGGGCCTCGCTCTCCTCTTGAGCTTTTGAATCTTTTTTTATAGAAGGAATCTGCGAGGCAGTCTTTTTCTCCGACACCTTGTCTATCTTGTGAGGGGCCTCCGTTTTCGCCTCCGTTCTCAAGGGGGGGGCAACCTCAGCCCGTCTAAAAACGAAGAAGCCAACGATCAGGAAAAGGACGAGAAACCCCGAAGGAACGATTATTATTTTCCGGATATTCATTCTTCTTTCTTGCCGGCGATGGGCCTTCTTGATGAACGACCCCTTTAGATCTCTCTCAAAATCGTAATGAAATCGTGTCGACTCGTTTTTCAGTATTTCATAAGCTTCGTTGATCTCCCTGATCTTTTCATCCCCTTCTTCAGCCTCCCCCAGATCCGGGTGGTAATGTTTTGTCAATTCGATCCAACGAGCCCGAATCTCCTCCTCCGAAGCCTCTTCTTCCACACCCAGGATTTTGTAAAAGTCTTTCATCGTTCGTTTAGATCGTTTGGATCGTTAATTTCGTTAGGACTGTTAAGCCATTTATCACCACTTAGAACGTTCAGCGGTATTAACGTTCGAAACGATCCTAACGACTCTTTTCCGTAAGAGACACGTGGTCGATCCAGACGGTCCCGCTGATGTATCGATCGAATTTGTCGGTCTTCTCCCTTCGGACTCTCACCAATCCCCCCTGCAAGGGGGCCGGGGTTCGAAAGCTGACGATCAGTTTCCTCCATTCATTGTCCCCTGTCAAGGTCTCCGATACGCTGTGAAAGGACTGGCCTGCCCCCAGGACCTCGATCTTCAGACCGCTCTTCGTCGTGACGGCTTGGGTCTTCATATTCGCTCTGAGAACATATTCCGTATTGGATTTCAGCGGCACGAACTGATAGACGTGATAGAAATCAACATTTTCCTTCCCGGTGAACACGATCTTGAGAGAACGTTTTCCTTCGAAGGCGATGGAAGGGTCGAAGGAGACCTCGGTCCCGGGGACGTTCTCGATTTTCCAATCGAAACCTCCACCGAGGATTTCGTCCTTTCCAAAATCCCCATTCGTGATCAGGTCACTCTCTGAGAAGGGGGAGAGACCCTCCTCTTGAAATCGGACCCTCCAGACCTGAAATGCCTCGTTGAATTCGCCCTGGGAGATGAGAAATTCGATGTAGCGAAGTGCCTCCCCTCGATCGGCCTGATAGCCGAAGGAGAGTCTTTTGGCCCATGCCTTTCGAGCAGACCCTGGATCCCCCATCCCATAGAGGTAGGACAGGTACTGTCTGAAGGAAGAAGGATCTTTGGGGACGATTCTTTCAAGGACAAAATCGGAGTCGCCCACCGCTTTTTCCAAGACATCATAGACCAGGGAGCTCTGATTGGGGTAACGCGCGAGGATATAAGAAAAATGGAGGAGGGCCTTCTCGATGTCTCCCTGCTGGAGAAAAAGATTTGCGCTCATCCATCTTCCTCGATAGCCCGTGGGAAAGACCCTGATCGCATTTTCTAAAGCGCGCTGAGAGACAGCGCTTTCTCCCGTCCTCTGAAGGATCTTTGCCAGCTGGAGCCAGTATTCCTGCTCCAGGGGATTCCGCTCGATCGCCTTCCTAAAATAACGGGCGGATTCCTCTAAATCGATATGGCGGATATCCCATTGATAGTAAAGCCCCAATCGATAATAGGGTTCGGGGTTGGGGGGGCTGAGCCGAATGGCCTTGAGAAGATTTTCCTTCGAAGGGTTGATCGGGTTGAGAGAGATTCCCCTCCATAGGCAAAGGATATGATAACCGGCCGCCAGTGAAACCACAACAGCGAGAACAGAAAAGAGAATCCGCTTCATGGAGAATAAAAATCCTTAACCTGAGACCGACCCTTCTTCCGATACGTAGGGAATTTCCTTCTTCTTCCCTTCCTTTCCGTAATAGGAATGGTACCGGTAGTAGTAATATCCATAATCACTTCGGCGAATGTCAACTCGATTGATCACGACCCCAAGGATTTTGGTATTTGTCTGTTGAAGAGCCTCTTTGGCCCGTTGGAGAGTTTCCCTGGGTGTCTTTCCGCCTAACACTGTGAGGATGACTCCGTTCACACAAGTGGACAGAATGATGGCGTCCGCAAATCCAAGCACGGGCGGAGAATCGAGGAGGATGTGATCAAACCGAGCTTCCAGTGATTCCAGCATAGTCTTAAAAAGGATTGAACCGAGCAGTTCTGAAGGGTTGGGAGGAACAGGACCGCAGGGAATGTAGAAAAGGTTGGGTACCTCTGACTTCTTTACAATGGATTCCAGATCCCCATGCCCGGAGAGGAAGTTGGAAAGACCCTTTCCATTCTCATAATTAAAGATCTTATGAACTTTCGGTTTCCTCATGTCCGCATCGATGATGAGCACCTGAGCACCCGTTTGAGATAAGGCAATGGCTGTATTGATGACGGTGGTGGTCTTTCCCTCCGACGGGTTCGGACTCGTGATGGTAATTTTTTTCGGGGGTTTCTCCGAAGAAGAAAGGAGAATCGAGGTACGGATAGACCGGTAGGCCTCTGAAAGCATGGATTTGGGATGACCGAAGGTGACGAGTTCAACCGGGTAAGAAGCTCCTTTTTCCAATCGTCCGCGCCTCCCATTGGAGATCTCCGGCACCATTCCAAAAGAGGGCAGTCGGACCCATTGCTCCAAGTCTTCCGGAGTCTTGATCGTATTATCGAGATACTCGAAGAAAAAGGCCAGGCCCACTCCCAGGAAGAGTCCGACAACGGCGGCAAGAAGCAGGTTCAGCCTTTTGTTGGGCTTGTACGGTTGGGTCGGCAATTCGGCTGGGTCGACGATCTGGATGTTGCTGGCCGTGATGCCGGCCGAGACGCCTGCCTCTTTCATTCTCAGGAGGAGGCCCTTGTAGAGCTCCCGATTGGTATCCGCCTCTCGCTTGAGGATGTTATACTGAATCGCTTTCCCCTTCATCTCCAGAGCCTTTGCCTTCTGCTGTTGAAACGCCTGCCGAAGAAGCGCTTCTCTCCGGAGGCTTGACTCATAGTCCCCTTTGATGCCCAGGATCATTTTATCTATTTCACCCTTCAGACGTTTCTGGAGGGTCTCCATCTGATTCTTGAGGCGTACCATTTCCGGGTATTCCGGCTTGAAGGTTTCGGAGAGTCTCATATACTGAGCTTCGAGATGAATATAGGCTTGCTTCAGATCCTGGATCAGTTTGTTTTCAAGGATAGAGGGAAAGGAATCAAAGTTTCGAACTCCGGTCTGTTTATAAAGAGCCTCTTTGGCCATCCGCTCTGCTTCGGCCTTGGTCAGCGTTTCGTTCAATTCGGTGAGCCGCTGCATGGTCACATTTTCTTTTTCATCGAGTGAAATAATATCATGCTCGGAACCGAATTCCTGTAGGTTCTCATCCGCTCTTTCGACCTTGGCTTTCAGGTCCTCGAGCTGCTTGGTCAACCACTCTTTCGCTTGCTCCGTCGAAACAAAACGGGCCTCCAGGTTCTGCTGGATGTAGGCGGCGGCCAGACTGTTGGATACTTGGGTAGACAGTTGGCGGAAGTTCGAATCGAAATGGATTTTGACCAGCCGCGAATTCCGGATGGGCTCGATTTTCAATTTCGTCAGGAAACGGTTGGTCAGGACGGTTTCCCTTCCATTCTCAGAGGCCTCTTTATCGGGAGAGTCGAAAAAGCCCGGGAGAGAAGCCCAGAGCTTCGATTTCCATTCTTGAAAGGGCGTTTCGGGTTCCGGTTGAAACTCGGGATGCTCCGAGAGCTTGAGGGTTTGGATCACTCGTCTGGCCAGGGTTCGGCTTTCAAGGACTTTATACTGAGTCTGATAATAGTCCATGTCCATCGTATTGACGGCAAAGATCTCTTTGAAATCGACAATCTGAGGATTCTCTTTATTGATCTGGATGGTGGCCGTTCCCCGATAGATGGGCCTCATCTTAAATGTTCCCACTGCCGTGGCGATCAAAACGATTAAAAAGAAGGCGATGACAATCCATCTCCTCTTCTGGATGACTTTCCAGTAATCCCTCAGGTGGACCTCTTTCTCCTCTTGAAGGGGAAGAGGAGAATATCCCGAATATCCCGGTGGAGGGACCGGGTAATATCCTTCTGGAGCGAACGGTTTCATTTCATTCATATCCTTCTCCTCCTATCAGAGAGCACCCAGGTTGACTCCAAAACCCATCACCCCCTTGACCAAATCGAGGACTCCGAAGAAAAACGCTTTCGCACCACTTTTGGGAACGATCACGATATCGTTCTCCTTCAAAGTTGGATCTTCGCTTTCTCCCTTCTGAATGGAATAGACATCCGCAGATAGGATCTCCCGCTCACTCCCCTTCCCTAAATAACGAAAGATTTTGGCTTCTCCACCTTTGGCCTCGGGTTTTAATCCTTGTGCCATCGCAATCGCTTGACTGACCGTCACTTTCTTCCCCTTGAGAGGGAACCCCCCCGGGCTTCTCACCTCGCCCCCCACAAAGATTTTCCCGGAGATCGGTATATTGATCACATCCCCATGGATCAAGGGAAGGTTGAGGGTCAGGTCCCCTTTGACCAACAACTCTTCCAGATCGATGACAAAGGTGTTGGGTTTTATCGCCCCGGTATCTTTTTCCCCCGACGAAACCTCCTCCTCGGGTTGAGGCGGCCGGATCAGGAAGAGCAAGGGGCCTGCATCTTCCTTGAGACCTCCTGCCATGCCCAGGACCCCCAGGATCATCTTCTGCCCCGTCACGTCGTAGGGCCCCGGTTTCTCCACTGCACCCATGACGGTGATCCGTTGACTCCGGTACTCTTTGATGAAAACACCCACATGAGGGTTCTGGAGGTATTTTTCAGCCAGTAACTCCCGGATCTCCTTTTCCAGTTCATTCGCCGTGAGACCCTTGACCCTTAATATCCCGAGCAACGGAAGGCTGATATTCCCCTGGGAACTGACGCGGACGGTCTTATTCAGCTTCTCTTCCTCGAATACAGAGATTTCGATCAGGTCCTCCGGTCCGATTTTATAGTCGCGATAAAGTTCCCTTCCCGAGGTGAGGCTGCTCGTCAGTATCCTCTCGTTCATCGCTTTGACTTGTTTGGAAGACTCGATTTCTTTGCTTGGCAAAGTGGAAGGGTTGACCTCTTTTCTCAGAGAGGATTCGGAAGCGCAAGAAAGAGTAAAGGCGATACAGATGATGCCGAGGAGAAAAAAAATGGTTATCTTTGAGATCAATGGACCCCACCCTTTTCAAAAAAAAAACCCAGTCAGCATTTTATGTCTTGAACCGCTGGGCCTTTTCTGGTTTTAAAGGTTATCCTTCTATTCTATTACGGGCACACGACCACCCCTCCTCCACCACCCCCTCCCCCACCGCCGCCTGCCGCAACGGCGATGATCGCTGCAGCCACTACCACCCCACCAATCGCTACCCACCACCATGTTGTTAACCCTAAGAACTCCCATTGTTCAGCTTCCGCCCCGCCGGCTGCTGTTGCGCCAGCCTGCGCCACCATCACTCCTGAAGGACCTTTAACCGCGGCGGAAGGAAGGGTGACCGTGTCTTTGGAGGAAAGTGCAGCCAGGACAACACGCTCCTGGTTTACAATAGAGAGGGAACCCCGGAGACTCTTGACGGTGACAGCCCCGTTGGAATGGACGGAGATTGATCCGATCGTCGCCTCGCTGTCTGAAGAAACGGCCGAGGGGTTTTTGGAAGCCTGAAGGGATTTAGATCTGATCACCGTTAAATCTCCCACTTTAAAGCTCAACTCAGCAGTGGAAGGAAGTCTGAAATCGACGGTGCCCTGAGTGAGGCGCATTTGATCGTTTCGATCAAATGAAAGGAGGCTATTTTCCCTTACCTCAATCTGACGATTGCCCTCTAACGTAATCAGGGAGGCGCCTTTTTCAGTCTTTATGGCCACTCCTTGAAAAATTGGAAATTGTGAGGGTTCTACAGGCTTCCATACCGTCTTCCTCGCTTCAAACTTCACATCTCCCCTTGAAACCATCTCACCCATGGGACGACTCATCTCCTTAGCCTCTGCAATCATTGTATGAAATCCATTTGCCAGAAGCAAAAAAGAACCGCAAAGGAAATACACCAAAGCCTTAAAAGCAACCCCTCTTTTCATATTCTTACCCTCCCAGCGAATGTTTAGAATTTTCTGTCCCTTAACCAGGACGAAGAATCGTTAGCAGAATTTTACACACAACTCAAGAAATTTGTCAACAAAAAAAACTCACAAAGTTAGCTTATCCGTAACCGAAAATCTTTTTGATGTAAATTGATGTAAAAATTTCATACTTGGGAAGGAACAGTCACTGTCCTTGGGAAGTTCCTAAAATGATACCAATAACTTAGGGTTCCTTTTAAGATGATCTTGACATGGCCTGTGGAGGAACATTGGGCTGAGGAGTGACCTATGCTTGAGGGTCAGAGGGAGAGGTCGCCCCGTCCGCAAGGACCTTTATAGTGAAGCCCTATATCCTTATGTCTTCTCGAGTTTCATTAAACATCAGTCTTAATCCATAGAGAAGTTGGGCCTTGGTAAAGGGTTTGGTTATATAATAATTGGCGCCTAGATCGTATCCTTTAAACACATCCGAATTTTCGTTTTTGGCGGTGAGGAGAATCACCGGCATGTTCTTGGTTTTTGAATTCGATTTGGCCTCTTTAATGACCTGCCATCCGTCCTTTTTCGGCATCAGGATGTCACAGATGAGAAGATCAAAATCGTCTTTTTCTAATTCCTGCATGGCCTGCTCCCCGTTGGCGGCTTCCTTTACCTCATAACCCAATTTGTCGAGAAGGATTCTTAAAATCTTGCGAATCACCTCTTCGTCATCCACGATCAATATCTTCCTTTTCATGCGTCAACCCTCCTTGCTGGAAATTTATTGGTAAAGGTGGTCCCCCCCCCGCTCCCTGCTCTCCGCATCGATCGTCCCTTCACACCTGGTCACGATGCGGTAAACGATATTTAAGTTCTGGCCTGTCCCCTCACCTGGGTTTTTGGTTGTGAAGAAGGGATCAAAAATTTGGCTGACCTATTTTTGTGGGATTCCCCTGCCGTAATCACTCACCCTAACCTCGACGGATCAGCAATAAATTAGACTTATTTCGATTACTTGAGAAATCGAGCAAAAAACATACCAATTGGAAACCATCCGGAATACACCGGTATGAATGCTTTCTAACCTTAAGAAATTTATTGACTTATACTCATCCCCCGTTCGCCCAACTTTTCTCCATTTTAACCGAATAGTTCCGATTTTTTTCCATTCCTTGACAATTTTTCAGGGTTAATCAAGAAGATTGGGATAATGCGAGAGAGAGTCGTTTTAAACCCTGCCTTTAGATTGTTTCCTCCGTCAGATGAGGTCTCTTGTTGATTGGGCGCATTTAACTTATCATTGACTTCTTCACTCCTGTTTAGTAGGCTTCTATTGAAACCGAGGGCTTCAACCCGTAGGGGTGGCGTCGCGACGAATAAGGAGCGACTCTTGCCACGCCGCCGAGACGGTGAGGCGGCCGGATAACGCTGCCGAACGAGTCAACTCGCAGGAAATGAATCGGGAACCAAACACCATATGCATCAACGGAGTGCCCCATGTACAATGAGTTTTATGGTTTTTCAGAAGAACCTTTCGAATTAACTCCGAATCCCAGATTTCTCTATCTCACGCGCAGCCACCGAGATGCACTGTCTTCCATGACGCAGGGGATCAAAAAACGAAATGGCTTTATCTCTGTGACGGGAGACGTAGGTACAGGGAAAACCACTCTCATTCATTCTTTGCTGAACAGTCTCGGCGAGAAGGTGAAAACTATTCTTATTTTTCACACCACCCTCACTTTCGATGAATTGCTAAAAACCATCCTCAGTGAGTTGCACCTGGCCAATGTAAAGGAAGACACAACAGATCTTCTAAATCAATTGGCTCAATATCTACGCCAGATGAATTCCAAGGATGAAATGCTTGCGATCATCATTGATGAAGCCCAGGACCTTTCCCCAAAAGTGATGAAAGACTTCCAAATGCTTACTCCTCTGGGATCGAAGGGGTTGAAGATCGTTTTCGTGGGCCAACCCAATTTTGAAAACAAACTCAATTCAGAAGATCTGGAGCCACTCAAGCAGAGTATAGAGATCAGACGTCAAATCAGAAGATTGAGCGAGGAGGAGTCCGCGAAGTACATCGATCACAGACTGAGATTGGTTGGAAGCAGCAGTTCTCAAATATTTTCCCCGGAAGCCATTTCTTTGATCTGTAGCTATTCCCAAGGAATTCCACGCGTGATTAATGTCCTTTGTGACAACGCCTTGCTCATGGGCTTCCGTTTATCTCAAAAAATGATTGGCATTGACACGATCCGTGGGGCCATAAAGAATCTGGAGGGGCCAAACCCCCAGAAGACGATCCTTTCTTCAACCACCGTTGCTAACAAACTTCGTGCGATCCCCTCCGGATACCAGTTTCTCTTAAGAAAAACACCCCTGATCATCACCCTATCCTTACTGTGTCTGGGGGCGTTCATTTTTCTAACCTATAGACATCTCCAGCCAAAATCTGCCAAAACATGGGAAATCAAATCCCTTAAGAATGAGGCTGTCGATACCGAACCTTCCTCTACGTCAACCTCTTCTCAGAGGACTTCACCTCCTGCTCCTGTCGCCATCCCGGGCAGGGAATATACCCTGAAGAAAATTGTCGCCGTAAAAAAAGGGCAAACCCTCTCCCAACTGACGCAAGAATATTATGGGATGGTCAATTTAACTCTCATTGATTTGCTCTTAGAGTTGAACCCCGCCATTACCAATGTCAATCTCATTCTAGTTGACCAAGAAATTAAGATCCCTAATATCACTGAAAAACTATTGATCATCCAATCTCCTGATCATACTTTTGAAATTCATGCGGGAACATTTGAGACTGCCGATCCTGCCAAACTTTACAGCGATGAACTCGCATTAAAGGGGAAAAAAATTGAGATCCTTCCTCGGAAAGTATCACCCCGTGAGACTTGGTATCGTGTGATGATTGGGAAGTTTGACAATAAAGATGAAGTGTTGAAGATGATCTTTCTTCTTAAAGAAAAAGATCTACTGCCTGCTTTCGGGGGTCTCTCAAAAATTAAGTGAAATGATCTATCATCAATCCTCAGAACTCATGATCAAAATGGTCGGGGCGAGCCGATTTGGCAGGCAGGTGCCCTTGTAGAGGGCACAATATCAAAATTTATTTCATATCCTGGAAGTCTCCGCTCATGGCGGAGAACTTCAACGGCCGGTCCGGCCGCCTCACCCTCTCGGCGGCGTGGCAAGAGTCGCTCCTTATTCGTCGCGACGCCACCCTCCCGCTCGCCCGCAGGAGCTCGGCCGTTAAATCATAATTTATTGTTGGAATTCTTTGAGAAGAAATGGTCGGGGCGAGCCGATTTGAACGGCCGACCTCCTGCTCCCAAGGCAGGCGCGCTAACCAGGCTGCGCTACGCCCCGATGTCCGTTTTTTTCGTTACTTTCGTTATGA
>CAYGWV010000006.1:0-15219 GCA_964353925.1 uncultured Syntrophaceae bacterium
AAAATGAGGGGTATTCCAAACCTTCTCCGGAGTCATTTGTTTGGCGATGGCAAAGGTGAAAGGGTCGTAGCCGAATAATTGAGGGACGAGGGTTGTTAAGAAGAGGACAAAATAGAGAAGTGTCGTAGAGTGGTCGGCGAATAGGGAAGAGACATGCGCAGGCGTTAAATAGACCCACGCTGTCCCAAACCCAAGAAACCCAAGGAATGCCTTCTCTAGGTAGGTTGCGTGCTTGAGAGCCCTTTTTGAGAGAATGAATTGGGTTCCTGCAAGGATGAATCCTACCACCACAGCAACTTTCGCCTGAGCCAAAGTGGCGTCACCGACCCGGGCGATGACCTTGAAAACAATGACCGGGACGAAGGATGTGATAAATAGAATGGTTTTTAGCTTCGGTTTCATGCTTCTTACCTCCTTGGTCGTTTCATTCCACTATCTCAATAGAAATTTCAGGATCCTCTTAATCTTTTTCAATTCCACTTGATAGGGTGGATATTTCATCTTTGAATCAAATGAGAAACTTCTTCTAAGAACGCTCTTGTAGTGAGTAAAAGAGTCAAAGCTGGCTTTTCCATGATAGCTTCCGAACCCACTCTCTCCGACTCCTCCAAACGGCAAATTGCTTCCGACGATGTGGCTTACGGTGTCGTTAATGCATACTCCTCCGGAGGAAGTATTTCTCAAAATGGCCTCCTGTACACTTTTATCATCCGTGAACAAATAGAGCGAGAGAGGCTTTGGCTTCGATTTAATCCGATCGATCACATCTTCCATTGTCTCAAATTCAATGATGGGTAGAATGGGTCCAAAGATCTCATCTCGCATCACAGGGGAGGATTCTTTAACATTTGTGAGTAAAGTTGGGGAGATATACAGATCTTTTTTATCATACTCTCCCCCGAAAACGACTGTCCCATCCTCTAAATATTTTATTAGTCTTTCAAAATGGTTTTCATTGATAATCCGGGCATAATCCTTGCTTTGTTGCGGCGATGGGCCATAAAATTTACGGATGCCATTGATCAAGGCCTCTGTCAATTTCTTGCTGATATCTTTATGAACCAAGAGATAATCCGGAGCGACACAGGTCTGCCCTGCATTCAAGAATTTTCCCCACAGAATTCTTCTTGAAGCCACCTCTATATTTGCATGTTTCCATACGATGCAGGGGCTTTTCCCGCCGAGTTCTAAGGTGACAGGGGTTAAATGTTGGGACGCTGCGCGCATCACCATTCTGCCAACCTCTGTACTCCCAGTGAAAAAGATGTGATCAAATTTTTCTTGCAGCAATGCCTTCGAGACCTCCACCCCTCCTTCGACCACCGTAATGTAGTCTTCTTCAAAGTCATGACGAATGATTTCAGCCATAGCTGCCGACATATGTGGGGCATATTCCGATGGCTTCAGAACGGCGCAGTTTCCAGCGGCGATGGCTCCGATCAAAGGCACGAAGGTCAGTTGAAAGGGATAATTCCAGGGAGCAAGAATTAGTACCACTCCTGCCGGCTCGGGGTAGACGAGGCTTTTAGCAGGCAGATGCATCAAGGGAGTTCTCACTTTCCTCGGTCTCACCCATTTCCTAATTCTTCTTAGAACATAGTCAACATCCGCTGTGGCGACCAAGACTTCCGAATTATATGCCTCGATTTCTGACTTTCTAAGGTCTTTGTACAATGCCTCAAGGATTATTTTTTCGTTACGCTCGATGCCGTCTTTTAGTCTCTTGAGCTTGCCGATTCTAAATTCTAGAGGCATTGTCTTCCCACTTCTAAAGTACGCTTTTTGTTTCTCGATTACGGTCTTAATCATGCTTTCCCTCCACTTTGACTGGTTTATTTTCTCTGTAAAGATTTTTGACAGGATCTAGATTACGTTCCCTTGCTACTTTTCTCTCCCAGGATGAGAAGCCTTCCCGTCTCTTTGATGGTTTCCAGGATATAATTTTCATCATCTACAAATGCGTTGTTATTCACTAGGAAGGCAAGGCCATGAACGAAGATCCACATCTTGGTCAGCACATCTTTTAACGTCTGCTCATCCAGGCCTTCAAGAATCGGATCCGCTTTCATATTTTGAGTGAGATTTTTGAAAGCAAATTCTCTTATTCTTTTCTCAATCTCTTGGTATCTTTCTTCTCCTTCCTTTCTTTGATACAAGAAACGGAAAAGATTTTTCTCTTGTTTGGCGAACAAAATATATCCAACGCCCATATCAAAGAATATCTGTCCGGTTCTTGGAGTTGTCTGGTAAGTGATTAATAGGTCAACAGCCTTTTTTCTCAATTCTTCATACAGGGTTTTCATTGATTTCAGGTAAGAATATATTGGCATGGTAGAGCAGTTCAATTCTTTGGCGAGGGAGCGTGCTGAAAGATTATCCCATCCCTTTATCCGAACGATCTTAAAAGCCGCATCAATGAAGGCATCTTTTATAAACGAACTCTTTAAAGGCATTTTACCCGCCCCCTTTGTTGTATAACATACGTTATATAACACATGTTATTTATCGTGTCAAGGACTTTATCCGCCTACGCAGAAAACCATGGGCTTTGCCCGTGGGTAAATGCGCAGACTATGTCAGAATTATTCATGGCCTCAAGTATTACTGCTTCGGCGGATTTCGCTGAATGCGGATAACCCTCCGAAGCCTTGGCGTAGGAGGGTTATCTATGGAGGTACTACGGGCTTGGCCCGTGGGGCTCCATTAAAAGACCAGGAAAGTGAGCGAGAGAAGAACAAGGATACTATATTAGATGGGAGCACTGAAAAAAAATGAGGGTTTAATCGTCTTTCATGGCATTTATTTTCCGGAGGATGGATTGGGCTCCATGGATGATTTTCTCAATGACCTCTTTTATGCCTTTTATTCAGCAGATAAAACGTTGTGGCTTTTAGGAAGTAATCTTTGCCCTTACAGCCTCCACCAATTCTTGAGCTTCTGCAACGGTTCGCTCAATCACCTCTTTGCAGGTGGGTATATCTTTCATCAACCCGATGGCCTGGCTCATAGGCAAAACCCCGGTTTCTAAATCGCCGTTTTCAATAGCGATCTTAAGTCCTGAGAGGCTAAGCGCCTGGCGAGCAAGGTCCTGAACCCCTCGCTGTTTGAGACCTCCTAAGAAAAGCTTGAAAAGGGGGACATCGATCATGCGTCTCATACGGAGGCCGCTGGAGAGGGCCTGCAAGAGGGACGGTCTCCCTTTTGCCATCTTTAGGGCGGCCGGATTTTTGAGCCATCTTCCCGGCAAACCATCGATCTTCTCGGAACAAATCGTATCCTCCACCGTGGCTTTAAGGGAAAGTTCTTTTGCCTTCTGGTGCATATCGCATTCCTGAGTCAACATGAACCGGGTGCCCATGGAAATTCCTTCTGCCCCCAAAACCAAGGCGGCCGCTAATCCACGACCATCGGAGAAACCACCTGCCGCGATAATCGGAAGTTTGGATTGACGAGCGATCGAAGGGATCAATACCAACGTGCCTACCTCTGCTCCATGGGCTGCCGCCTCATGGCCCGTCACCACAAGAGCATCCACTCCGTCCATTTCAGCTCGACGTGCGTGTCTCTCTATGGCCACTGTTGCTAAAACCTTGCCGCCATATTCATGGACTGCCTTAATGATCCAATCCCCTTTTCCCAAAGCAAAGTTTATGATCGGAACTTTTTCTTCAAGAGCGACTTCCAAATTTTCTTTGGCGTTGGGGAATATCAGGGTGGCATTTACTCCGAAGGGCTTATCCGTAAGAGATCTTACCTGCCGGATAACATCTTTGATTTGATCGGGAGTATAGGCAACGCAGTTCAACATACCGATCCCCCCGGCATTCGAGACCGCGGCTACGAGTTTTGGTAAGCTTATAAAGGCCATTCCTGCGAGCATGATGGGATGCTTGATTCCCAAGAGTTCGGTTATTTTCGTTTTCATTTTATTCTCCTCTTATGTCATTCTTCTTTGATTTAAGAGTGAAAGGTTAACGAGGGGATTATCCCAGATTTGAAATAACTTTGCAATCTTAAGTGAACTTCTTCAACATGATAAAAGAGAAAAGATTGAAGTCAAAAGAAATTGCAAATATAAAAGATTGAGGGAGCAATATCTCACAGACCGATCCGCGCTCTTTAATGAAGGGTCAACCTTCTCGTGCCCTGACTCTTGCGAACGAATGGGTTGTAAGGAGTCCAACCTCCATATCTCCATCAGCCTGGCGGATCTTGTCGCTCTCAGTTTGGTCTCCGGTCAAAGGGCAACGGAGCTTTTCAAGAGAGATGTCAAAATTGGGTTTGATCCCGTTCATTAAAACGAACCTTGGATCGGCCAGGTCTCTCTAGAGTTGAAGAAACCATGCCGCTTCCTGGGTGGAAAGAAATGTTCTGTTTACTCTGGCAGGCCAATCCCTTGTGCTCTTTTTCCGGAATATTGCTTCGTCGTGGAACATCCAGGGCTGATTCTTCAAAAAGACATGTTCCAGAACTTTCCATGTATCCAAAAACCTTGTTCTATTTCCCCTCGGAGAAGGACAGCGCTTCAACAGCTTTGGGAAATGTTTGGCAAAGAGGTCTTCCTGTCCGACTTCTATCTATTTGGTATCTCACCTTTCGCCATCGATCTCAAGAACATCGCCGGAGAAGGGTTGGAAGGAATTCTTGTTTCGGAGAATGGAAAGGCTACGCTTCCTCATCATCGGTTTGAAGAAATCATTTCTCAAAGACTGGGTCAAGGGGGACCTCTGGATGGTTGGGAGGCCAGGATTAAGAAATTAGATCAAGCCGATGGTTTGAAGGATTTGATAAAGATGAAGGGCTGGACCGACCAGATAGCAATGGCTTCAGGTGGGTTCTCTTTAAGTATTGTCTATCCATTTGATAAAAATCGACTTCACCCCATTCGTCTTCGTAAATAATTCTTGTAGTTTAATAATGAATATGATAAGTATTTTCAAATCCTTAGTGGTTTCAAAAAGGAGGTGGGGTAGTGGCTTCCTATAAAGTCATTTTTCTAGGCCTCTCGGTGATCGGACCCGAAGAGGAGGGTCGTTTACTCAGTGGCCTACAGAAAAGATTTAATCTGACTCCTGGAAAGGCTGAGAGCTTGCTTCAGAAGGTTCCCGTTGTGGTAAAAAAAGGCCTTTCAAAAGAGGAGGTGGAAAGGTTTGTGAAGGTCTTTGATGAGATTGGGGGAAGAGTCAAAGTGGAGGAGGAGATTCCCACTCTGGAAATTACTCAGGAGTATGAACCTAAACCTAGGCCTGAACCTAAGCCAGACCCCAGGCTTGAGCCGAAGCCCACTCCGCACCGCCCCGAGCCTGAAAGGAGGACATACAAAGGGGGAATGGTGACTTGTCCCCAATGCGGATTTGAACAACCTGAAACAGACGAGTGTGTCAAATGTGGCATCATCATTTCTAAATATGTTCAATTTCAGGAGATGGCTCGTTCGGTTGAGGGCCAGGTTCGAGAAATTTCAGCAGAGGAGTATACTCCATGGGAGAGTGGAGGAGGCTTCATTGGGGCCTTTCTCAGAACAACACAAGAGGTCCTTTTCTCACCGACTAAATTTTTTAAAAAGGCTGCTGCGGGTAAGGGATACTGGTCTCCTTTTATCTTTGCCATGATTTCGGGAATCATTGGATCAGGAGTAGGCCTACTTTGGCAATGGCTTTTCCTTTCTGGAGTCGTTCCACCCCAACTCCTCTCGGTGACCACCTACAGCGTTATCCTCACCTTCGCCATTATTTCAATACCTTTTACGATTGCCCTCTCTATTTTAATAGGAAGCGGAGTGACACATCTCTGTCTCATGATTGTGGGAGGGAACCGGAGAGGATTTGAAGCGACCTTTCGCGCCGTCTCCTATTCTTATAGCGCCACACTCTTTTACATCGTTCCAATTATAGGGACCTTTACAGGGGGGATTTATCTTTTCATCCTGGCCATCCTTGGGGTAAGGGAAGGGCATGAGATCTCGACGGGTAAGGCGGTTCTGGCCGTTCTTCTTCCCCTCATTATTGTCTTTGGACTTGGCATCCTACTTGCTATCTCCATCCCGTTTCTTATCGGATCGCTGGGGTCCTACCGCGGAGTGGGAGTGTAAATTCGAAGAGAGATGGTTTTTGCATTTCACAAAAAGGGGGCGGTGAATGCCCCTTTTTTCGTTTTTGATTAAGCACCTCATTATAACACCAAATTCCTTTGCTGGATTAAGGCTGACATTGGGTAAGAAACGAAAGGAATATCTAAAAGATAAAAGGGGAGGTCAACGGAAGAGCCCCATCGATCTCTCATCGCCGCAGATTCTCGAACTGATGGAAAAAGAAGACCGCCCTCTTCTTTTGAGAGAAATTCTGCGGCGTTTGGGTCTTGAAAAGGAGCAAAGACATCAGGCCAGAGAATGCCTGAGGGATCTGGCGGATGCGGGAAAGGTTGTGCGGATTCGGGGGAACCGTTACGGCCTTCCGGCGAAGATGAATCTGATTGTGGGCAGGGTCAAAGCGCATCCGGATGGATATGGATTCGTCATTCCTGAAGCAGAGGGAGAAGAAGACATTTTCGTCAGCCCCAGAAATCTCAAAGAGGCGATGCACGGGGATCGTGTTGTCGCAAGAATAGAGTCCATCCGGAAGAAGGGAAAAGAGGGCAGTGTCATCCGGATCCTGGAAAGAAAGACGCGTAAGGTCGTGGGTAAGTTTATGAGGGCGAAGAATTATTCTTACATCATCCCAGAGGACGAGCGAATCCTCCAAGAAGTCTTCATCCCAGAAGGAGAGACGAAGAGGGCGAGGCCGAATCAGATTGTGGTGGCAGAGATCACCCAGTATCCAACAGAGAGGGCGAGGCCGGAAGGGAGGATCACTCACATTTTGGGATATCCCGATGATCCGGAGATTGAGCCACAAATCATCATTCACAAATACGACCTTCCTGATCGATTTACATCTGCCGCGCTGAAAGAGGCACTCAACCTCCCTCCTATTCCCTCGCTCCATGAATGCCGAGGCCGAGTTGACTTGAGAGGGATTCCGACCTTTACCATCGATGGAGAAAACGCAAGAGATTTCGATGATGCCGTTTCCATTGAAAGAGAAAGAGAGGGAGGCGTCAAGCTCTATGTTTCGATCTCTGATGTCAGTCACTATGTCGGGGAAGAAACGGTCCTGGACAACGAAGCGTATCTCCGGGGGACCAGCGTCTATTTTCCAGACCGCGCGATTCCTATGTTCCCGCCCGAACTCTCGAATGAAATCTGCTGTCTCCACCCCAGAGTAGACCGGCTGACTCTTACAGCCGAGTTGAGATATGACGGAGAGGGAGAACGAAGGGAAGTTCGGTTCTATCCCAGTGTGATCCGAAGCAATGAGCGGCTGACCTACACATGGGTTAGAAAAATCCTGGTGGATGGGGAGATGGAACTCAGAGAGAAATTCAGCCCTCTCCTCGCCTCCCTGGACCTTATGGCGGATCTCTGCCGAAAACTTCGCCGGAAAAGAATAGAAAGAGGAGCCATGGATTTCGATCTTCCAGAACCCGAGATCATCCTCAATCTCCAAGGGGAGACAGAGGATATCATACGGGCAGAGAGAAGCCTCGCTCACCAGATCATTGAAGAGTTCATGATCGCTGCCAATGAGGCTGTTGCTCGGTTTATGGAGGAAAAAGGGGTTCCGTTCATCTATCGAATCCATGAACCTCCGAAACAAGAGGCGATGGATGAGTTCCGAAGGTTTATTTCCCATTTCGGATACAAGATAAGAAAAGAGCCGGGCCATTCTCCAAAAGAAATCCAGAGAATCCTTTTGGGTGTCAAGGGAAGGCCTGAAGAAAGGGTCGTGAACGAAATTCTTCTTCGATCGATGAAGTGGGCCAAGTATTCAGCCAAAAACTTAGGACACTTCGGCCTGGCCTCCGACGGCTACACACATTTTACTTCTCCCATCCGAAGGTATCCTGATCTGATGGTTCACCGGTTTTTGAAAAAGGTGCTTTCCGGGGAAGAAATGAAGATCCAGGAGGAGGTTTTGGCTAACAAGGCTGACCATCTCTCCAATAGAGAAAGGGTGGCCATGGAGGCGGAGAGGGAGATTCTGGGTCGATACAGAGTTCGCTTCATGAAGGGTAAGATCGGCGAGGAATTTGAAGGAGTGATCAGCGGCGTGACCGCTTTTGGCTTCTTTGTAGAGCTGAAAGATATTTTTGTAGAAGGCTTGGTGAGGGTGACCAGCCTGCACGACGATTATTACCAGTATCATGAGAAAAAATACTGTCTTGTGGGGGAGAGGACTCACAAGACCTTCAGAATCGGGGATGAAGTCAGGGTAAGGGTGGATCGGGTGGATGTGGAGAGAAGACATATTGATTTTGGAATATTTAGTAAATAAATTTCAGATTTCAGATTTCAAATCGTAGATTGAATAAGAACTTCAATCTGAAATCTGCAATCTGCGATTTGAAATGGATTGGGCGATTCTTCGGTGGATTCTTCCCATTGGCAAAAGCGGAAGGTTCTTTATCGGAACCCATTTCCCCTTTGCTTTTCCGTTGAGATACTGGCAGTGAAAAACATGGAGGGTGAGCTTGAAGTGGGAATAAGTTTGGTGGAAAGAGCCGATGGGCTCTTTACTTTTAACCCTTAACCCAATTTCACTTTTGACCTTCTGCCTTAAATACTCCTTAAAATCTTTTTTCTCTTCTATAGGCCAATTTGGGAATTCCCAGAGTCCTCCTAGCAGTCCCTCCGGGGGTCTCTGAATGGGAAGAACTTTTCCCTTCTTCAGAATGACGGCGGAGATCGCTTCGATATGAGGAATCTTCTTTCTAATCGTCTTTGTTGGAAACCGCTCCGGTTCTCCGGAGGCCTTTCCCCTGCAAAGGTCACAGAGAGGGCACTTGGAACACTGGGGCTCTCTCGGTGTGCAGAGCATCGAGCCCAGGTCCATGAGGGCCTGGTTAAAAGGGTTTGAAAATCCTTTTGGGATCAGGGATTCTGAGATTTTCCATAGAAGATCTTCGGTCTTGCATTTCGCCGGATTATCTGAAACAGCAAAGAGCCTTGAAATGACTCTCTTTGCATTTCCATCGAGGATGGGGGCCTCTTTTTGAAAGGCAAAGGAGAGAATGGCACCTGCTGTGGACCGCCCGATTCCAGGCAGGCTCAGGAGGTCGTTCAGATTATCAGGAATGATTCCATGAAAACGATTTAGGACAACCTGAGAAGCCCGGTGAAGGTTTCTCGCCCTTGAATAATAGCCCAGCCCTTCCCAGACCTTCAGGACTTCCGAGAGATCGGCCCTTGCCAGATGATTCCGTGTTGGAAAGGCCTTCAGAAAATTCTGGTAGTAGGGAATGACTGTATTGACCTGGGTTTGCTGAAGCATGATTTCCGAAACCCAGATGGCATAAGGGTCCCTGGTTCTTCTCCAAGGGAGGTCTCTAGCGTTTTTTTCAAACCATCGGAGGAGTTGAGTCTGAATTCTTTTCTTGGATAGGGATAGCTTCACCGTGGGTTGATGTCACGATCTGGATCCTGCCACCATATTGATAACGTTGACCCCTTTATTCTTATATTTCTCAATGTGGGCATCGGTGGTGTAAATTGTTTTTACATTTAAGGTGGCCAGACCTGCAAGGATTAATGAATCGATCGCGAGGATGCCATGACTTTGTGAGATGGTGGCGGCTCCTGTGAGTATCTCGGCTTTGTCGAGCCAGACCACTTTACATATGGCCTGAATGGCCTCAAGAATGGTATTCACCACATTGGATTCTATCAGGCCCTTAAGAGATAGTCTATTGAGTTCATAAAGGGTCAGGCAGGAGGCGGCTGATTCATCTCCCTCTACGACTCCTTCCCATATCTTCACTGCCATGGAGTTGTTTCTAAGAAGTTCCACAAAAAAACCTGTATCAAATCCTATCATTGGAGTCCATGCGCCCCCTTTCCAATTCTTTGTGAACTTCCGGAGATACCCGGACCTTACCCGCGATCTCCAGTACTTTTCTGCCCAGTTTCTTCTTCCTTTTTTCGGTTATGTAATAGGCAAGGGCCTCCGCAATTATTGACGACACGGATTTTTTCTCGTTCTCGGCCATGATCTTTGCATCTCTTGCAAGTGGGTCAGGTATATGTGTCGTTATTCTCATCGGTCACCTCGATAATGTAAGCTCTTATATTAAGAGCATATAACCAAAAAAAAGAATTGTCAAGTTAAATCAGGCTGCAGCACATCTGTATGAATTTCGTATCAAGACCCATTTCTCTGGCGTAGTCGATCGTTCCCTGAAGCGGATAGGCGATAGTATTGATCCCGGAGTCGATCGCCCCTCTCTCCATCGCCGCCTTCGAGGGATGGGCCGGCCGGATACAGCCCATTCGAATGGGAATGTCAGGGTTAAGAATACGGGCGATAGCTGAAATCTTCGATATTTCCTCTGGTTTGGGAACCTTGAGATGTTTTTCTCCATCAGCCTGGAGGTTTTTGAGGATGACCAATACAATGGTTTCAACAGCGACGCGAGTCACCATCTCTAAAGCCCGCCATTCTCCTCGGATCTCTCCAAAGTGATGTCCAATAATAATGTGAGGAGCAAGGCGATGCCCCATCTCTTTTAACATCCAGAGCGTCTCTTCATAATCTTCCACTCTTTTATTGAGATGGTAGACTTCATGAATCGTATCCTCATCGCCGATGACATCGATCAGAATCTGATCCACTGCAGCCTCTCTTAATTTCTTGGCTGTCTCCCTCCGAAGGAGGCCCGTGTGGACAATCACCCTAAATTGTGGATCATTTTCTTTGAGAATTTTGATCGATGGAATAAATTTCTCGAGAGGGACTTCACCGTTGTGATCTGCACCACCGCTTAACAAGATACCATAGGCACCGTCAATGCGGAGTTGGTTGGCTATTTTTAGAAGATTTTCAGGATTCTCTGCAGGGATCATCGATTCAAGAAGTTTTCCTTTGCAGTGTGCACATCGAAGATCACAATGACCTCCCGTCACACTGATCGCTGCAAAACGGTCTTTTTGGAGAGGAAGGGTGTCGTCATGATAAGAAACAGCGCCAGGGATAGAAAAGGTAAGTTCATTCCCGAAATGGGCCTTTCGAAGTCTGAAAGCTTCGGATTGGAGGTCCTTTAAGGGAGTCTGAATAAGGCTGTCTATCGTCATTTTCAATTCGATTCTGTCATTCCCGTGAAGACGGGAATCTAGTCAGGATCAAAAAGATCTGGATTCCTGCTTTCGCGGAATGACATGCATGGTGAAACTCCTATCTTTTCTAAATCCCAATCTGTCCCTTAATCTCTTCAATGTCTTCCGGTTCTGGCATAAATGGGAAATTCCGAATCGGGCCAGAAGGTCTCTCATTCCCATAAGGCCGATTACAGGCCACTTTCCCATCCCTGCCGGGACACCCGGAGGTCATAAAGGGTTTCCCCATCTGGATAAGGGATTCGATATCCATCCCGAAATCGATCAATCTCCCGTTCTCGTCAAACTTCATCTGGCTGGCTGATCCCGGGGATTCATTGATGATCCAGCGGGCAAGCTGGATTCTCCGGTATTGGCCAAGAGGAGGGGGGGAATGTTTCTCCATGGGACTTCCCATCTCGGGGAAGAAGGAAAAGAGATGAGTATAGGCTCCCATATTCTGCCCCTGCTGAATGGCATCGACCATGTCCTTCTCTGTTTCACCCAGGCCAACAATGAGATGGATTCCAACATAAAATCTTCCGAAGACCGAAACGGCCATGCGTGTTACCTCCCAGTAATGATTCCACTGATGAGGACCTCCCACCCCTTTCCCCCTCAATTGATCAAAAAGTTGAGGCGTGGCGGCGTCAATGGCAATCCCAACGCGGTCTGCTCCGGCCTTCTTCATTGCCACGAGAGAATCTTCGTGGCGGATCAATGTCGGAGAAATGAGAACACTTATGAACAAATCAGTCTCCCCTCTCAATCTTTCAATCACAGAAAGGGTATCTTCCAGAGCCTTTGGATGGGTGATCATTGAGATACAAACGCGATGGATCTGGTCTTTACCCTTTGTCTTTTCGATGATTTCATCCAGGGGATAGAGAGGCCAGTCCACCCTGATGAAGGTTTTTCCCTTTGGACCTTCTCGCCTCGACTTCGATAGTCCACAGAAATGGCATTTCCCAAGGCAGCCTTCCTCATAATGAAGGAGAAGGTTTAACCCCTTCAGTTTTGCATTCCGGTGAAAAGACCCTTGCTGGAAACCCAATGTCAAGGAGGCTGCCAGACTGGTTTGGATATATTGGGGACTTATTTTTAGATTCATTCTTTTCCTCTTTCTAAAATCTTCCCTACTCCCTCCTTATTAAAGAGGAGTATCTTCCCCCTTAGGGAGAGGGGAGATGGAGGGGGATTTTTCTTCGGTCCTCATAGTACTCTTTGAAACCAACCCAGGTTTTTCGAACCAATTCTTCAAAATCAACGCCAGGTTTATCCCAATGCTCTTCAAGGAATCTCCTCTTGAAAGTGCCATACGAGAGGGATTTCCCCACGGTTTCTTGCCACTCCCTGTCATAATTGTTTAACAGTCCGAGGTCTTCCTTCACAATAGCCTCTGCTGCCACCCTCCCGGCAAGCTCTCCGGCGATGACGGCATTGAGAATCCCAGCCCCTGTGATGGGATGGGCATGCCCTGCTGCATCTCCAATGAGGAGGACATTCTTAAAGAGATCCTTTTGATAAGATTCACACGGAATGAATCCTCCTGTCTTAGAAACGATTTGAATCTCCTGCAATTTCTTGGACCCTTTCAGAAAATCCAGGAAATGGCCCAATAAGTCTGGTAATTGGGGCGCCTTTGAAGATACAACGCCAACTCCTGCGTTGGCTGTTTTCCCTTTTGGGAAAAGCCATGCGTATCCTCCCTGATAATCTTGATGAAAATAGACATCCACATGATTCTGGGGTTCTGATATAACGACTTCATATTGAAGAGCTACGATGCTTTTCAAAGAAGGTTGTCCAACAAACCGGGCCATGGATGAATAAGCTCCGTCCGCCCCGATGAAAACTTTTGAGGGAATGGTCTCCTTCTTCGAGCCTCGCTCTACGACAAGTCCCTCAGGACAAAGGCCCGTGGCTTTGGTTCCGATAGAGATTCTTGCTCCTGATAATATGGCGGAAGCTGCCAGCTCTTTATCGAAGAGGGACCGATCCAGCATATATCCGGGACTTTTCATCTCATAAGCTATGCGGTCAGGGAGATGAGTGACCATTTTCTCAACCCTTTGCATGATGCAGGTTGAAGAGAAAGAAGCATGACGGGAAATCCATTGAGGCACGAACTCGGCACACTGGACTGGAATTCCAAGGCGCTGTCTCCGGTCGATCAAAAGGACCTTTGCACCCCGTTGGGCTGCAGCCTGTGCTGCGCATGAACCTGCTGGACCCGCCCCGACGACCACAATATCATAAAGTTCAGAAAGAGAGGCTTCAACCATGAGAATACTTCGTGATAGAAAATGTCAAATGGCGTAACTGTCTAGCCAAATTTAGTTTTATGAAAAAAAAACTAAATTCCAATAAGTACAAAGAATCACTATAAAATCCCCCTTAATCCCCCTGAAGCTGTGAAAAAATTGGTTTAACGCTGTTTCACGTCATTCCGGCGAAAGCCGGAATCCAGTGTTTTTAGGGGGTTACAAATACTCTGGACCCCGGTTTTCACCGGGGAGACGAGTACAGTGTGATTTTTTCACAGCTTCCCTTTGTCAAAGGGGGAAACTCCTTCTCCTCCCTTTGTAAAAGGGAGGTTGGGAGGGATTTTAAAATGGCTAAACAATTACCAAATGTCAAAATCCAAAGTTCAAAATTAACCTCAAATTTTCAAAAAGGCTCTTACCCATAGCAATACTCCAGGACTCTTTTAAGGAGAGAAAGATTTAAATGGGTTTGGTTCTCAAAACGGCCTGTTAATGCCTCTTTTTCCTTTCCGAGATCATAACAGGTGCTTCTCTCTACATCGATCAGAATTCCAGATAGTCCGATTCGTTCAAAGTCTGGCCGATGTTTACCATAAAAAGGCTCGCAACAGGAGCCAACAAATTCCCTCACTCCAGAATGTTTGAGATTGTAAAGGGTTGATTCGAGCTCTTCATAATTCTGGATGGTGATGGGATCCATCCCAAAGGACCTCGCCATCTGTGCGGCATCCCCCACGGAGCACCGACCACACTCTTCGCAACCCTGTAAGTTCCGATAGACGCATTCCACCTCTTTGGCACAATAGGGAAGGAGAAGGACTTCAGGCTTTCTCACCTCCTTAAACGGTTTCAAAATTGGGAAAAGGTGGTGGGTCTCTTCTTCGCTGAATCCCTCCGGGAGAAGCTCACTCTTTTGAAGGGCCTCCTCAATGGCCTGGACGAGATGGGCTTCGCTGATTCCAGGAATCTTCGGTTTTTCATTGGAGAAAAAGGAACGAATGATCGCCGCGATATTAGAAGGAGTGGCCTTCGAGTTCTTAAGGAGGCTTTCGAGGTCGAAAATCGCCCTTTGGGGGTAAGCAAAGAAATCACCCGTGATCAGAATTTGGTTGATCACATGAGCCTTACTATCCAGAGCAATCGAAATTCGAATCAATCCGCCCGGTGCCTTCAGCAGGGAGCTTACGGTTTTCCTTCTGGGCAAGGCATTCCTCGTTTTGAAAATATACTCTTGGGAAGAGAAGGTAGCCAGTTTTGTCTTTAACGAATGCTCTTCTTCAATCGTCAGAGGTTTGTTTTCGAACCTTACTCCAAAAGTCTCTTCAAACCCTTTCGTCAAGGAAGCCTTGATAGTCTGAATCGACGGGGTTCGGCCTAATTCCCATTTTAAGCAGGTTACCCTTTCTTTGACGGATTCGATTTCTTTCTCTTGGAGTTTTTCGGTGGGGATCCTGAGACTTCTCAACATCTCATCGACATCGAAATCGACCAGAAGGGTCCCCTGAAAGAGGATGGCCCCTGAGAGTTCAGTCCCTCCTGTGCCTGAGATTTTACGACCCTGGATTTCGATATCGTTTCTTGGACGGAAATGGGCGCGAACTCCGAGATGGCGAAGCCCAAGGGCGGCTGCCTCCCCCATCTTTCTATAAAGATCCTCAATCCTTGAGGGAATCCTTGGGTCTTTTTTGGAGATATAAATCTCCCAGCCTAGCTCATTTCTCCCCCAATAGAGCGCGCCTCCTCCTGTGAGCCTTCGGTTAATTTCGA
>CAYGWV010000007.1:0-6772 GCA_964353925.1 uncultured Syntrophaceae bacterium
GGATTAATCTTCGGAGCTTTGATGGTTCAGAATGTCTTGTCAAGGCCGGAGACTGAAAAATTCACAGGACCTTATTTAGCCTGGCTGATATTCTGGAGAGGATTGATTTATGGAGCGATGGATGGCTTGCTTCTGTCAGTATTCCCATGGATGGTCACCTGGCGAGCTTTTGATGTTGAAAAGAAACCCTTGGGAAGGAAAATAGCATTGGGTCTTCTGGCTTGGCTTTTCATTCTTGTATTGACTACGGCTTATCATTTAGGCTACTCCGATTTCCGGTCAAAGAAGCTCATCCAGCCTAATATAGGAAATACCATTATTTCCGTTCCGACTTTGGTCTCTGCAAATCCTATAGGCTCGCCAGTCGCTCACGCAATGATGCACATTGCAGCTATTATCCACTCCCCCAAAACCGAACTTTTTCTGCCACCCCACCGGGAATGATGAAGAAGTGGAATCGTGAAGGCTCCCACCCTGTTGAGATGGAAAGGAATCGCCTTAATGAGGATTAAAGAGGACCGCTACAAAGACTCGAGGAACCCATCTCTTCGTCAGAGATGCCTAAGATATAGAGGATATTCTTAAGGCGGGCTCGACCAAGACTCATGTTAGCGGCTCGTTCGAGTCTTTCCTTGGCATTATAAGCAATGCCCAAACCTGCTTGGCCTAACATCAGAACATCGTTAGCCCCATCGCCTATGGCGACGGTCTGATCTAAAAGCACGCCTTCCTCACTCGAGACCATATTGACGATTTTCGCCTTGTATGTATTATCCACAATTTTTCCTAATACCTTACCCGTTAGGACTCCGCTTTTGATCTCCAGTTGATTCGCATAGGAAAAATCCAGACCCAATTTCTCTCTCAGGAAGTTAGAAAAATAATCGAATCCCCCACTCACCAAACCCAGCTTAAAGCCCAGTCTCTTGAGCGTGTCCACTAAATCTTTCGCCCCTTCGGAGAGTTTCATATCATTCCGAATCTTCTCCAGCTCTTCCACTCTCAATCCTTTGAGCAGTGCCACACGCTGGGTCAGAGATTCTTCAAAATCGATATCCCCTCTCATCGCCTTTTCCGTGATTCTCGAAACCTCCTTGAGGACCCCCGCCCTTTGGGCCATCTCATCAATGATCTCCATATCTACCAGAGTGCTGTCCATGTCAAAAAAGACAAGACGTTTATTTTTACGATAGGCCTCCATCTTCTGGAGGGCGAGATCAATATTGAGTTCATGACTTTTTGCGATCACCTTTGATTTCAATCGGCTGAGATTTTTTACTTCATTCACATCGATAGTCAACTCCACACAACTAGCACAATGACGGGTGAGATTGCTGATCATTTGGATGTTGGCATTTTCCTCCGCCAGGATATTTGAAATTTCCGCCAGAGCCCGGGTATCGCCGAAATAAGTCAGGACAAAAAGGTTCTTGCTATTTCTGGCCTTCATCTCTTTCTCGGAAAAGAGCCGGAAATTGAGCGTCAGGTGAAGCCGGCTGGCTTCAAAGAGAAGGTCTTTCAGAACGCCATCCTTCGATTGTTTCGCTCCACTCATGTCCAAGAGGAAAGAGAGACCCAGGAAATCTTGAAGGGAGGCCTGCTCGATATCTACGATCTCCACCTGATTGTCCACGAGAATCTTACTGAAAGCAGCTGTGATTCCAGGTTGGTCCGGACCAGAAACCGTCACCATCACAAAGTCTTTTTTCTCATCCATTTACTCATCCTTCTGAGAAGAAGTTTTTTCCATTTTATCCGGGAAACCGAGATTTATGTCAATCCGAGCGGCACTGAATGACCAAAGCGTTTCTGACGGATAGCCCTCCGGTTGAAAGAGCCGCCAACCGCTCCATTAGATTGGACCACTCTCTCATTGCCGATACCCGAATCGCTCTTCGAAGATAAGTGCAATCAGGTTGTCCACAGGGACATAATCATCGGTGAGGATCACAGAATAGCGCTCTTTCAAATATTCCTGCAATTGGTCTTGAGACATCACATGGGAGGTCGTCTCTCCTCCCTTTGTTTTCACCTTCCTGATGAAATCATCCATATCTAACTTCTGTGGACTCGCCACCACGACAAAGGTGCTGATCCCGATATGATCATAATCCGAAGTAAGGGTGATGAGATGGACGTTTCCCTTTCCAAACACTTCTTCTAACGTTCGGATATAGGAAGGCATGAAGGCTCCCTTTTTAAAACTATCGATCACATTGGCCATGAGCAGCCCATCCGGCTTGAGGAGGCTTTTTATCTGTATAGCAAATTCTTTGGTCGTCAGGTGATAAGGGATCGAAAGGTCATTGAAGGCATCCCCAAAGATAAAATCATAGCTCCCTTTTTCCTTACAATTCATCACAAACCAGCGGCCATCCTCATTGAAGGAACGAATCTTGGTATTCTCTGAAACGCCAAGATGTCTTTGGGCGACCCTTGTGATCTCCGGATCGATCTCCACCACATGGATTTCGGCCTTGGGATACTTTGCCTCGATAAAACGGGGGAAGGTATATCCTCCTCCCCCCAGAAAGAGGCTTTTAAAAGCGCCCCTTTTCTTCGCCTGCCATCTCACCATCTCTTCGTAAATCCGGATATATTCATACTCGATATAAAGGGGATCGTTTAGGTCTGTATAAGAGTGGACCAGATGATCAAGGACGAGAGACTCCAGCGGGTTTCCGTTGTTTCCGTTGATACTCTTCTTTACTTTAATCGTATAGTAATCGCTCTCCTTAAAAAAACGAGTCTCTTCTTCAAAGGGATATTTGAAGGCACACTCGTAAAATGCCTTTATGGATTCAACGGGGGAGGACGGGAAGGAAAACTCTGCCGGGTAGGTCATGGCATAAACACGCAATCCGAGGATGGGAAGGAAAAAGGAAAGAAAGAGGAAAAGAACAAGGAGCGCAATGGTTTTTTTGCTCCTGAAAAAACCCCCAAAGATGACAGCAGAAATGACAAGAATGATTCCCATGGTCAAAAGGATGGAACGAGTCCCCATCCAGGAGATCAGATAGAATCCCGTGGCAAAGGTTCCAAGGATGGAGCCGAGGGTGGAAAAGGCATAAATCTTTCCAACCACATTGCCCGCCTTCTCAAGATTGGTCAGGGTCAATTTGACTACGACAGGGGAGATCATCCCAAGGAGACAGGAAGGGACAAAAAAGATGAAGGCGGTGATCAACAAGATCCGTGTCATCAAACTCGTGTGAAATTGGGCCCCGCCAATCAAATTGGTCAGCGGTGAAATGGAAAATGCCCCCAAGCCGGAAAGAAAAAGGAGCCAGCCAAGTGTGGAGGAGCGAGGATATCGGTCGGCGATTCGGCCTCCCAGATAGGCTCCAATGCTGATGCCGGCAAGGACTACTCCGATGATGCTCGTCCAGGTATAGAGAGAGACCCCAACATAGGGGGCCATGATCCTTCCTGCTACCAGTTCAATGACCAGTGTGCAGAAACTGGCAATAAAGACGACGACATTCGCTTTGATCACTTGTCTTTGCATGAGTTACCCTCTATTCTTCGAGGTAAACACCTGACATTAATATGTCAAAGTAAATTTCTAATGACTTACTCTTTTACCCTTCGGAGTTCCATCACCACAGGATTGATTGGATCGGGGCAGGCAACGGTGGTCTTGTCTCGATCCTCTTCCCATGGATATCCTCCCCCATGCCGGAGCACCCGCCATGAGGGAAAGAGGGCGTGAAATGCAGATGGACAAATAGCTCGAGGGTCTCCTGATACTCCTAAGAGAAAATCCTTACTCAGGTCAAATTCCTGGCCTGCAAAATGTTTGGCCGCGCAGGTCCCTTTAACTGAAACAATTTTCAAGATCACCTTCTCTGGATTTGCCATGAATGAATCTCCTTCCAATCCTTTTTTTTCTCTTTCCAATGGATTATCAATAGAAATTGTTTCATTGTCAACCCTTCGACTCACTCAACGTTGATCCTGAGCGGTTCGAATGGGTCCGCCGGAGCCTCCACCTGCGGATTAGGTGCCGCCGGACGGGTCAGTCTGGATCTAGAATGAAAGTTATTCTTCGAATAAAAGTTACCGAACCCTTTACAAAAAAGAGTCAATAAAATTAAAATGGTTCCAGACGAGATATGGCGACGCAGAAGATGATAACCCGCGATTTTGTCCTCTGTTTCGTTGCCAAATTTG
This sequence comes from uncultured Syntrophaceae bacterium, assembly GCA_964353925.1. GTDB lineage: Bacteria > Desulfobacterota > BSN033 > BSN033 > UBA1163 > CAVQFR01. The sequence goes on from CAYGWV010000007.1 coordinate 4,174, forward strand.
CATTCTCTAAGGAGAAAAATCGATATGCCAATTTACGAGTATCGTTGTGACGATTGTGGGAAGATCTCTGAATTTCTCTTGATCAAGAGTGAGGGGACCTTTACGCCTCAATGCAAAAGATGTAAAAGTGAGAAGATGTCTCGTGTCCTCTCGAGGGTAAGGGTGGTCCGTTCGGAGGAGAGCAGAATGGAGAGTTTAGCTGACCCATCGAAGTGGGGCGGCTTGGACGAGAAGGATCCGAAGAGCATGGCCAGATGGATAAAACGGATGGGTAAGGAACTTGGAGAGGATGCGGGGGAAGATGTGGATCAGATGGTGGATGAGGCGATGGAAGAAGAGAGAACCTCTCCTTCGGAGAAGGAGCCCTAGGATTAAGATCGAAATCCTAATGTCAAATAAATTTTACATGATGGTCTATCTCCCGTGAAGCACGAAGACAGAATTGTTGACAGTAGCTTTAAGTTGTCATTCCCGCCCCGATTTCCATCGGGATAAACTCCAGCGGGAATCCAGGACAATAGAAAACAGTGGATTCCTGCTTTCACAGGAATGACAAACAATGATAAATCGTTGACGATTTTATTTTCAATAAATACCAAATCCAGAGATCAAAGACATTTTTGATATTTCAGTTTTGGATTTGATTTGGCATTTGAAATTCGACACCTGTAATTTCATTTATCGGATTCATTTCGGTGTCATTCGCCAAATTAACGATTTAAAAATTCGAGAGCACTTGCCGCATAGATGTTTGCCGTAAGCTCAAGCTCCTCGACAGAAACCCATTCGTCCTTTTGATGGGGAATCATCCACTTCCCCGCACCAATGGTCACAATTGGAATTCCCGCCCACGCAGAGAGAAAGGTGCCATCCGTCGCGCCCGGGACACCCCCGTAAGTCGGTTCCTCTCCGGTGACGGATCGAATGGCTTTCGAAACAGCCCGGACAATCGATTCCTCTCGCGACGTCTTGGTCCAAGGCCGATCTTCAAACACATGAAGCTTTGATTGAAACGATAATCCTTTGGAGAGATTCTTCTCAAGTGTCTCTCTTATCTCTTTTAGAGGACCGGAATCGAGACTGGCATTGACCGATCTCTCCTCCTCTTTGATAATTTCTTCTAACTGTTTCTTCAGGGCCTCATGGGACTGGCCTGGAACGGTCCGGATGTCAAGTAATGCCCTGCACTGGTAAGGGACGACATTGAGCTGTGGCTCCCCCTTCACGGGCGCCTGAAGCACAGTGGGCGTGATGCTGGGATATCCTAAAAAAACATCCTTCCCCAACCTTTCAATCTCCTCTTCCTCTAATTGCCTGATTTTTTCCAAGATCGATACCATCGGAGGAATGGGATTGAGGCCGGCTAAGGGCATGGCTCCATGGCTCATCTTTCCAATCGTGATCAATTCAGCCCGGAGGGCCCCTTTCTGCGTAATGCAGAGATGGTTGTCCACGGGTTCACAGATGATGGCCGCATTGACGCCATTGGCCCATCCCTGACGGATAAAATGCTTCACTCCGCTCATCATCCCTTCTTCATCAACCAAAATTCCCAGGAGGATCCGGCCCTTGAAGGGAATGCCGGATTGACTGATCGCCTGGACCGCTTTTATGACCGCTGCTAAATTTCCTTTGGTGTCGCAAGCGCCTCTTCCGTAGATTCGATTCCCCACTAACCTTCCTTCATAGGGACCATATTTCCACTCGGAGGCATCGCCTTCAGTGACCACGTCGGTATGACATTCAAACATCAGACAGGGACCATCACTTTCGCCCTGAAGGACAGCAATGACATTTGGAGAACCCGGCTCCACTTCTTCCACCACCACATCGAGCCCCATCTCCTCCACAAGATGGGAGAGGAAAAGGGCAACTTTCTCTTCATTGCTCCCTTCCTTCTGGCTTCTCACACTCGGAATTCGAATCAAATCCTGCGTGAGTTTGATGAGTTCCTCTTTCTTAATCTCTCTCAACAATCGTTCAATCTTCAATGGTCTTCTCCCCCCCACCCTTCCCCTCCCCCGAGAGGGAGGGCTGGGGAGAGGGTGGTTTGTCAAACGGTATGGCCGGCCTGAACCTTTTCAAACGCTCGATCCATGATTTGAATAGCCTGATCAATATCTCCCTTCCCAATAGTTAGCGGAGGGGTGATTCGGATGACATTTCCGTAGAGACCGCCTTTTCCAATCAGGAGTCCCTGCGCCTTTGTACTCTCGAAGATCTCCGTGACGAAATCCGGGGCGGGCTCCTTCTTCTCCTTTACAATCTCCATCCCTTGAATCAACCCCATCCCACGAACCTCGCCGATGATTCGATATTTTTCCTGCAAACCGTTCAGCTGATCTTTTAAATACAAACCCATCTTCTCAGCATTCTGGACAAGCTTCCTTTTCTCGATGGCCTCGATGGTCGCAAGGATAGCTGTCGCCGTAACCGGATTTCCACCAAACGTAGAGAGGTGTGATCCCTTCAGGGAATCCCCCACTTCCGGTGTAGCAATCGTGATACCGACCGGGGCGCCGTTGGCTGCTCCCTTGGCCATTACCATAATGTCGGGCTCCACTTCCCAGTGTTCGATCCCGAACATCTTTTTTCCCGT
>CAYGWV010000008.1:0-10845 GCA_964353925.1 uncultured Syntrophaceae bacterium
GCCTTGCCAAAGACATGATGCACTTCAGGGAAACTCTTCAATACCTTGTCCTGAACCTGAAGTAATTTCTGGGCTTCTGTTACCGAAATGCCGGGTAATGTCGTCGGCATGTAAAGGAGATTTCCTTCAAAGAGGGGGGGCATAAATTCGGAACCAAGCCTTTTAAAGATTGGAATTGTGGCGATCACGATGAGCACCGCTACAATGACTGTGGCCCACTTGTGTCTCAGCGTAAACTCGCAAACGGGGTGATAGATCTTCATCAAGGGCTTGCTGATCGGGTGGGTCTCCTCACTGTGGATCTTGCCGACCAGTACGGCATTGACGATGCGACATAAGAACTTTGGTTTGAATTTATAGGGATCCATGTGAGTAAAAAGCAGACGTATGGCCGGATCGAGAGTAATGGCCAGAACTGCTGCAATAGCCATGGAGCAGTTATCCGTGAAAGCCAGGGGCTTGAAGAGACGACCCTCCTGACCTTCTAGTGTAAAAACAGGCATAAACGAAACGGCAATGACAAGAAGTGCAAAAAAGCTTGGCCCACCTACTTCTTTGACTGCGTTGATCACCACATCTTTATAACTGCCCGGCCTTCCTGCAGCGTCCCAGTGTTCAAGCTTTTTATGTGTCTGTTCGACGACAACAATGGCCGCGTCCACCATTGCACCAATGGCAATGGCAATTCCACCGAGACTCATGATGTTCGCTGTCAAACCCATTAAATACATAGGAATAAAGGAAAGAATAATGGTAATTGGAATGGTGACAATGGGAACGAGGGCGGATGGGATGTGCCAGAGAAAAATCATGATCACAATACTGACGATAATCAATTCTTCAATCAGCGTACCCTTGAGTGTCTCAATGGCATGCTCGATCAACTCGGCGCGGTCATAGGTTGTCACAATCTCGACGCCGGGGGGAAGAGCGGGCTTCATCTCCTCAAGCGTTATGCGAACGCGCTCGATTACCTTCAGAGCATTCTCACCATAGCGCATGATGACAATACCTCCGACGACCTCCCCTTCGCCGTTGAGTTCAGCAATACCCCGCCGGATATCAGGGCCCAGTGTAACCATACCCAGATCCTTAACCAGGATCGGAGTGCCGCCACTTCTACTGGTCCCCACCACGATGTTCTCAACATCCGAGACCTTCTTAATATAGCCACGGCCACGAACCATATATTCGAGTCCGGAAAATTCGACCAGCCTTCCGCCGACATCATTATTCCCTGCACGGACTGCTGCGATTACCCGGTCAATGGGGATGTTATAGGCCGCCAGCTTATTTGGATCTACGTTCACCTGATACTGCTTGACGAAGCCACCGATCGGCGCAACCTCAGCCACCCCAGGCACAGCTTGCAGTGCATATCGTAGATGCCAATCCTGAAAAGTGCGCAATTGAGCGAGATCATTCTTTCCCGTCTTATCAACGAGAGCGTACTGGAAGACCCATCCGATGGCCGTTTCGTCACGGGCGAGCTCGACGTTGACCCCCTGAGGCAAACGGGGAAGGATGTTGCTCAAATATTCAAGCGTCCTCGAACGGGCCCAATAGATATCCGTTCCATCCTCGAAGATGATATAGACATAGGAAAAACCAAAGTCGGAGAAGCCACGGATGTCCTTCACTTTGGGAACGCCCAGGAGCGCTGAGACGATGGGATAAGTGACCTGATCCTCCATGATATCGGGGCTTCGATCCCATCGCGAATAGATGATCACCTGAGTATCCGAAAGATCGGGGATGGCATCGAGCGTAATGTTTTTGATGGAATACAAACCCCATAAGACAGCCATTCCGATCAAAAGAAAAACCATGAATTTATTATGAGCACAAAGTTCGATCAGCTTGTTGATCATTGAATCCCTCCCGAAAAGAGATAAGGGGATGGGCTGATAGGGGGAAACTACTAATCTTTTCGCTCCCTATCTCCCAATCTCCCCATCCCCCACTCTGCCTCTTACTTCCCATGTCCCGAATGGTCCATCCCGGGCATACCTGCCATTCCTGCCACTGCTTCTTTTAATTTCGACTCCGAGTCAATGAGGAAATTGGCGCTCGTCACCACCCGCTCTCCAGCCTTGAGCCCTTTGATGACCTCATAATAATTCTCCACCTTGGAACCAACCTTTACCTCTCTCGGTTCAAAATATCCATTGCCTTTGTCGATGATGGCTAACTGTCGAAGACCGGTATCGATGATTGCGCCCTCTGGAACAGTCAGCTTTTGTCCCAGGTGAACTTTAATTTCCACATTGGCATACATCTCCGGTTTGAGCCTTCCGTGGGAATTCGGAATTTCAAACCTTACCTTCGCGGTTCGAGTTTCAGGATTGAGTGAAGGATAGATATAGATTGCTTTTCCCTTGAGCGTTTCTCCCGGAATATAGGACAATTGAATGGATGCTTCCTGTCCCAAACGGATGGAAGGAAGTTCATATTCATAAATATCCGCATAGAGCCAGACGACTGATAGATCGGCCAGTTTGAATAAGGCAATCCCTGGCATTACGTTCATCCCCTTGTAGGCTGATTTTTCAAGAACAAATCCGCTAAAGGGTGAATAAAGGGTGAGTGTCTTTTTTGATTGCCCGGTTTCTTCCAAGGCCTTGATCTGATCATCACTGATATCCCAGAGTTTTAGACGCCGCTTGGCAGATTCTGCCAAAGAGTCTCCACTCCCGGCCACTTCGGGAAATGGACTTTTGGACAAGTCCCTTTTGGCTCGAAGAGCAATGAGATACTCCTCCTGTGTGGAGACCAGTTCGGGGCTATAAATAGTGAGAAGAGGTTCCCCTTGTTTGACAAATCTGCCTGTGAAATCGACATAGAGGTCTTCAATCCAGCCCCCAATTTTGGGTGAGACCGTAACGATCCTCTTTTCGTCATAGTCGATCCTTCCTACGGTCCGGATCACCTTCTCAAGAGGTCTCATTTCTACGGTTCCGAACTTTACTCCGATCAGTTGTTGTTTCTGTGGAGAGATTTGAACCGTTCCAGGAGCCACCTCTTGAACCTTTCCTCCTTTCTGGATCGACTCCATGGTCAGTCCCTTCATTTCCATATCATCCGCTTTTTTTGCCTCCTGCTTCACTTCCTCTTTATGCCCTTGATGTGTGGTGGTCTCTTTCCCCTTTCCACATCCGAAGATCACCCAAGACAGGACCAATAAAAGGACGATCCAAATCGATCTTTTCACTTTCCTTCCCCCCCTTCTAAGATTTGTTTTCCAATCGCTGCTCCTAAACTCGCCGCGTTCTTCTCATATTCAGTTAATGCCTGGTGATACTCCAATTCATATTTATAGAGCGTCATTCGGCTGTCCAATAGTGTCATGAAATCAGCCCTATTTACTCGATAGGCACTCATGGCTGAATTGATTTGAAGGCTTGCCTGGGGAATAATCCCCGTCTTATAGAGGTCAATCTGTCTTTCCACCCGCTGGATCATTGAGCTCATATCTGCAACCATATAAAGAATCTCGTTCTTCATCGCCCGGTATTGGGCTTCTGCGCCGAGGATCTCGGCTTTGGTCTCGGCCACTTTTCGATCTTGCTTCGACCTAAAGAAGATGGGAATGTTCATCTCCATCATCCCTGTGAGCATATCCCGCCGTTTCATATCCGGGCCATTGTCTCTTTGACCATAGGCAAATTTGAAATTAAAGTCTGGATAGTATTCCCTCTTAGCAAGGGCATAAGCCTTTTCCTTTGCTTCGATCATCTTCTTCATTCCCTTTAGAGTAGGGTTCATTTCTAAGGCCATTTTCTGGAGTTCTTCCATAGTGAAGGGAAATTTTCTAAAAACAACTTCTCCGGGTTCACCCACAGAGGTTTCCGGAGGCCGATTGAGCAGGGCATTCAGCTTTGCTTCCAGGGATCTTTTCCGTTGACCCAACATAATAAGGTCATCCACCATTTTTGAAACCTCCACGTGGGCCTTAAACACATCCTGTTGTATCCCCTCTCCAACGGCATAGCGCGTTTCGGCGATCTTTGCAAAATCTTCCAGAATCCTTTTGTTCCTTTGGGTGACTTCTGTTGTTCGGTAGTTATGAGAGAGATCGTAATAAGCTATCTTCACATCCTTAATAATTTGATGAATCTTCCCTTGAATCTCGGCGGAAACAGCCTCTGCCTCCTTGGATGCCATCTCCTTCATCAACGGTCTCTTTCCAGGAAATGGAAACTTCTGCGAGATGGAAAATTCCTTCATCGTCATATCTTCTTCTTTAAAACTAAAATTGGTAGGAAGGTTGACGATTCCAAAACCGAACATCGGATCTTCCAAAGCATAGGACTGAGGTATTTTTTCTTTAAAGACCTCCCACTTTATCTTTGCTGCTGAAATTTCTGGATTGTTCTGAAGAGCCTCATCAACCAATTGATCTACATTCAACCTCGGTTTTTCCGACTGAGCTGATGAGGAATAAGGCAATAACATCAAGATGAAAAAAAAGAAGAAAATCACCTTTACCAACCCAAATAACCTTAACCCCATTTAATCACCTTCCTTCTGGAAAATTGTTCAATTTTCAATAAAACTATTTAGATCATTTCTTTATACGGTAATAAGAACGTTTTGATAAGTAAATACTTTGAACTCGTTATTTTAACTTGAAAAAGACAGTACATTTCATTTTCAATTAATTCAACAGCTAAGGCTTCCGATTTTGAACCATATTTTAAAAATCCTTTTAATTTTAGTTGCTTACATACATGTATATTTTTAGACCCATTTGTGTTGAAAATTGAAACAAAAAAGCTCTTGACCTTTTTAGCTAAACCTTACGGGGGGGTATAGGTTTTAGCAATTCGGGGACCTAACTTCAATCAGGTCCTTGGCCAAGAGCTTTTTCTTACTATTTGAAATTATAAACTTATAATCTTTTTTCTAGACTAGACTGGCGGGGTATCACAATTCAAAAAATTTACATTCCCAATAAAAATAGTAAATTTTTTAACTTTATTCAGCAATTCTTGTGCCAAGGTCCCATACTTAATTATTCTCCCCCCTTCATCCCCGGGGAATAAAGTTTGGACTTGAATATTCAGGAGGATGGAAGATCGAATTTACTAACCCATCGCTTAACAGTAGCATCTTTGTTGGAACGAGAAGACCGTTAAATGGAAGGCTTGAAATTTCTGAGACAACGATATCCACAATCATTGGACAGTGGAATGGAACTCCGCAATCCATCTTCATATTCCCCGAGTGATCTCCCTCTGGACATTCATCCATGTGAAACACGGGGGCATAGGACAAAAGGATTCCGATAACCAGGAGGCATCCTATGATTTTCATATCCAGTTTTTCCCATCCAAAGGGAGACGGGCCTCGAACGAATTATTGAACCTTACCCGTCCCGGGTGCTTGGTCCTACGGCAGATCTGTATCAGAGGTGCCTTTCCAAGAAAGGTGAGTAGAGAGTTAGGATTTACTCTCTTCAATCCTTTTCCAGTCTCCAATGCATCCCTGACTCGAAGAACTTCCACGCCTTTTCCTGAACACCTCAATCTCCTCAACGGAGATGACTTCTTTGCCAATCCGGGAAACCTTCACCACTCAGTATTTCATATTCATATTGTTTTTATGTAAAATTTAAAAAAATATTCTTTATTGGATATATCAAGAAAGCGTTTACAAAAAAAGGCAAAGACAAATCCCCCTTTACTTATGTGAAGCTCCCAAGCCCTGTTTATCCCGCTTTGGCGGGACGGGGTACTTATCGATCAGGAATAAATTAAATATAATACATAAATCTCTTATCCAAATCCTTTTTTATTCCCATTTCTTTGGCCAATTTACATAAGTCTTTAATCGTTACAGAATCAAAATAATCTTTTAGTCTTTGCCCCGCTTCATTCCAGACGATTTGAGTTACACATTCCCCAGATCTTTCGCATGGTTGAGTCGAATCTACTGGATTGACGCAGAGAACTGGATTAATACCACCTTCGGTGACTCGGATAACTTCACCGACAGTAATATCCTCAGATTTTTTGCCCAAAAAATATCCGCCTGAAGGACCCCTTTTGCTTCCGACAATCCCGGCCCTTTTCAGTTTCTGGAAGATCTGTTCCAAATAGCGTTGAGATATTCCCTGTCTCCGGGAGATATTCTTGACCTGTGTCCCTAATCCCTCGGAATGATAGGCAATATCAAAAATTGCCCTAACCCCATATCGGCTTTGTGTGGATAATCTCATAATTACTTTATAACAAGCGTAAATGTTTTATAATATTCTTTACAAATGTTGTCAAGAAAATACTTTTACTATTTTTCGATCAGGAAATTTAGTAGAGATACCACTTCTACACTTTTCCAATCCCTTGGACCTATTGCTTTCCCAACCATTTTTCCTTTCTTGTCGATCAGAAAGGTAGTTGGGATTCCTTTTACTTCAAAAAGGTCGAGGGTTTCACCTTTCGGATCGAGCAAAACGGGAAAGGTGTATTGATGTTTATTAATGAATTCTTGGACGGGTTTTATCCCTTCATAGTCAACAGAAATGGTTAACAAAACAAAATTCTTCTCCTTAAACTGTCGGTGCAGAACCTCTAGGCTAGGCATCTCTTCTTTGCATGGACCGCACCATGTGGCCCAAAAATTGAGAAAGATAACCTTCCCTTTGAATTGTTTTATTTCAACCCCTTTGCCATTCAAGTCTGTCAAAGAAAAATCCGGGGCCTTTTTATTGCTCTTGATCGGATTGATCCTCATTTTTGAAAAGAAATCACCCTCTCCTCCTTCCGCTGTGAAAGAAAAGCTGACAAGGAGGATAAGGATCACAGAAAGACAGCGAAGAAAGGCTCTTCCACCCATTGCTTTCTCTTTATATCATCTTCTAAAATCATGTTTCAATGGATTTTTATCCACTTTCCCCCAAGAGCTTTTTAATGACGTTGGGGGCAATTGGATAGATTTGGTCCTCCCCTCAGCGGGGATTGATCTCAGGAAAGAGAAGAAGTTGCATGAGAAGAATCTTGGTGATCATAAATCTCTTAAGAATGCAGGATGAGGTTCGCAGATGTAAGGATGGTGTATTTTTTCCAGTGTCTTAAAGGAATCGTAAAAAGGAAGCAAAAAAGGGGTTGTTAACTGACTCATCCTTTTTTATAATGATGAAATGCAGAAATCCAGTTTTGAGCAGTTCGAAGCAACCTCCCTTTACTGTCCCAGGTGTAAAGCGGCAGTACCCGTTAGGAAAAGGTTGCTTTTGGTCTTACCCGAAGGGGAAGAGTATGAGTATCTCTGCGCTTATTGTTCCTCCTCGGTAGGCACAAAAATTGACAAGAATGTTCCCCAAATCGAAATGATTATTAAACCCTGACTCCCTCGACAAAGTCCTTTCAAAATCAGTTCATGGGTGATCCATCTCTCCAGAGACAAGGCTTGCACCTCTTCATGGAATCTGGTTTAATGCCGTTGGAGGCAGCGGCTTGAAACAGAAGACAAGAATCCTGAATACCGGAAAATTGGATATTGATATTCTGAAAAGATTATTAGGAAAAAATACGATTCTCGATCCTCGGGTGGTCATCGGTCCGAAGATCGGTGAAGACGCCGCTGTCATTGATCTGGGGAAAGGAACCCATCGCTATTGGGTGGTCACTTCAGATCCAATTACCTTTACGGCAGAGGAGATCGGATATTATGGAGTGGTGGTCAATCTGAATGACATTGCAGCGATGGGGGCAATTCCCAAATGGTTTTTGGCCACCCTCCTCTTCCCGGAAAAATCGGATCTAAAGGTTGTTGAAAAAGTCTTCCGACAGATCCACGACGCCTGTCGACAATTTAACGTTTCTTTTATTGGCGGGCATACAGAGATCACACCCGGGATTAAAAAAGTGATCCTCTCCGGTCATATGATTGGAGAGGTTAAAAAAAATAAGCTGGTGGCTACAAGCGGCGCAAGGTCTGGAGACCTCCTTCTCCTGGTCAAGGGAGTCTGTATTGAAGGGACTTCCATCATAGCAAGGGAAAAGGAAGTTGAACTTTTGAAAAGGGGCATTTCCTCTTCCTTAATTCAGAAGGCAAAGAAATTTATTTTTAATCCTGGGATCGATGTCCTTCGACCCGCCCGGATTGCTTGTGAGGTCTCTTCTGTCCATTCAATGCATGACCCGACAGAGGGAGGTTTAATCAACGGGTTGATCGAAATGGCATGGGCCTCTGAGAAAGAAATCGAGGTCGATTTAGAAAAAGTCTTTATCTATAAAGAATCACACATCCTCTGTCAGGAATTTAGAGTGGACCCTCTCGGTACCCTCGCTTCCGGAGCACTGCTTTTGACGGTATCTCCGTCAGACCTTTCGCCAATCGAAAAAGCTTTCAGAAAGAATTCTATTCCCCTCCAAGTCATTGGCAAGGTGAAGAAAGGGCCTGGGAGGGTTTTGAGGATAGATCCAAAAGGCCGTAAAGAACTTAAACCTCTTCCTCATGATGAAATTCTAAAGATCTACGGCTGATTGCAGATTGAAACCGGAGAGAATCCGTGGGAAGGGAAACCTTCTCTTGGCTTTGCAAAGAACGTTAGAAACCGGGGCTGGGTCCTCTCCTTCAATCATGTCTCAAGTGAGAGGATCTACCCCTTGCTCCCCATTTTCGCGACCCAGGTTTTGGGAGCAGACATTCCCTTCATCGGTCCAATGGGAGGAACTCCTGAGAGTCCTTCAGGTTTATGGAAACTCTTTTAGGATGGCTGCCGGACTGGTTGCAGAAAAGGAGCAACCCTGATCGCTTATTCCCTTGCCTCGATGACCCGACCGATAACGGGATGGGTCGTCTCTTCCGTCCACAGCAGAAGTGGCATCCATGAACATGAAAAGGTATGGCTTGACAACACGTAAGAAGTTTCTTGACAAGTAAAATCCTACATAATAGATTTATTATCGCCAAGTTAGAGGAGGGAATGAATACGTTTAACAATACCGGGTCAGACTTACGATGCATCGCCTCGGATAGGGTGTGCTCCGTCTTGGCCCTTGTTTCACCGAAGATCATGGGAATGCAGTAACGGGGTCAGTCAAGAGATGCGAAAGGGAAATAGACTATGTAATGAAGATTCTGAAGCGTTGGGGATTAGGACAGTGCAGATATCTCACGAGAAAAAGGGAGGGGTACAATGAAAAAAATATTAGCTTCTCTGTGTTTCGCAGCCTTTTTGGTCATGATGACTTCAACCGTTCAGATTGGATGGGTAATGGCCGAAACCTTTACCCTGAAGGCAGTGACGGCATGGCCAAAAACAGCCAGTGAGTACAAGGCATTTACAATATTTACGGAACTGGTTGAACAGATGGTGGCAAAAAAATCTGCCGGGGAATTGAAGATACAATATATTGGAGGACCGGAGGCGGTCAAAACACCGGATCAGGTTCCGGCCTTACAACGTGGCATGGTGGATATGGTATACACCTCAGGCGCCTACTATACGAATGTCCTCCCGGAGATTGATAGCCTGAAACTGACAAATTATAAACCTTCCGAAGAAAGGGAAAAGGGTGCTTGGGCATATCTTAACGACCTTCATGAGAAGAAGTTGGGTGTTTATTATCTGGGCAGAATTGGCCTCGACATAAAATTTCACCTCTACCTCAAAGGTAAGACCATAAAGACTGCTGACCTCAAGGGACTTAACATTCGTGTGTCCCCCTTGTACCTGCAGGCGATAAAAGGACTGGGCGGGAATTCTGTTGTGATACCCCCCACAGAAACATATGTTGCTCTCGAAAGGAATGTAGTCGACGGTTATTGCTGGCCGTCCGTTGGGATTCGTGATTGGGGCTGGGATAAGCAGACGCAATATGTTATAGACCCAGGCTTCTACAATGTTCCGAATCCGCTTCTCGTAAACTTGAAGGTATGGAATCAGCTACCTCAAAAGCTAAGAGACCTTCTCACAGAAGCAACCATAGACGCAGAGAAAAAAGTGGTGGCATTGTTTGACGACCTTGCAAAGCAGGAGCGTCCTATCCTCCTCAAGGGAGGTATTCAGGTGATTACCCTGCCTCCCGCCGAAAGTGAAAAGTTCCTTAAAGTCGCATACGATGAGGGCTGGAAGGACGTCATCGGGAAAAATCCCCAAACGGGCCCTGAGTTGAGAAAACTACTTACAAAGGGGAAATAACAAAATAAACGATGACGTGAATGACGAAGGAAGCAGAATGGATTTTCCCCTTCCACCGGAAGGGGGTTATAAGGAACCTTGTTGACCCGTTCGGCGGCGCCAAGCCCCACCTTTGAAGGCGTGGCAAGGAAGCGCCGCTCAGGGTCAACCCCTGCCTACCGGCAGGCAGGCTGAGCCCTCGACCTCAGCTCGGGCCGAAGGGCAAGCCCTGGCTTTTGGTTCGGCCAGCTCACCATCCCTTAAGCCATCCCGAGCGAAGTCGAGGGACAGGCCGGGGAGTCGAAAGGTTGATTAAGTTGGGAGGGTGAATGGGCGTCATCGAAATATTGGCCAGTACGGACGTCTGGAGCATGCCCTGTGGGCGATGAGCTTCCGCGATGACCACTGATTGATTTTAAACGGAGAGGTGAGTAAACCCCATCAGAAATTTGACGTTCCCGTCGTGTCCTTGCGAAGTGACGCAACCATCTCATGAGATGGCTGCGTCACTTCGCTCCTTGCAATGACCCTTTTACAAAAAAGTTCATTCAAGCGAGGGTCAACAAATAGGCTCGTTCACTAGTGTAGTGTCTCAATAATCACTTTACAATCCGTTCGTGGTGAGCATGTCGAACCATGAGCGGAACCCCTCGATATAGTTCACCCTTCGACAAGCTCAGGGCGAACGGGGTATGTAAATATATTACTGAAACACTACA
>CAYGWV010000009.1:0-10847 GCA_964353925.1 uncultured Syntrophaceae bacterium
TGCCGTCTTTACCTCAGCGCCCTCCCGTGAGAAAACCGCTCTCGTAATCAACCTCGCGATGGGGATATAAAGAATGATTAAAACGATCAACGGGAGGAAAGAAGAAACCAAGGCGTCCGACCTGAACCCTTCAATAAAGTAAGCGAGGGCGAGTGAGATGGCAGTAAAATTATGGGTGCAAATCATCCCCAGATTCGCGGGAGCCATCTTCATGGGTTCCCGATAATAAGCTTTTAATATGGAAATCGTCTTGTATGCGATCGGAAGTGTCAGTAAAGAAATCAATCCCAGAACGGGAATTCTCCCTAAAATCACTCCGACTGAGATCGCCGCATAAGCTGAAAGGAGGCTCGCTACAAATAACCCAACCCCTGTTTCTCTGCCGAAACGAGCCACCAAATTCAGTTTCCCTCCCCTTCGGTCTTCAAAATAATCTGGAATCTCGTTGATGGTAATCATTGAGAAGAGCATGATTCCAAAGGGAAGTGTCCCCCAGAAGGCCTCCCAGGAAATCCTTTGGGCCTGGACAAAATAAGCTCCAATGCCAATGCCTGGGCCAAAACAGAGAAGCTGTGCCAATTCACCAAGACCTCGATAACCAAATCGAATGGGGGGAGCCGTGTAAAAAAAGGCGCAGAAAAAACCAGTGGCAAGAAGGAGAAGAATAAACGGTCCTCTCACGACCCCGAGAAAGACACCGATCCCGATGGCGATGATATAGAAAATGATGAACACCTGCCGCATCCTTTGAGGTTGGATCAAACCTGAAGAGAGGAGACCACTTCCGCCGGTATAAGGATTCTTCCCATCTGTGTCAAAAACATCCACAAGATGATGGAAGTCATAATAGTCATCCGTCATGTTGAGCGCCATATGGTTTAAAATCAGGCCGAGCATCACCAGAAGGAAATATCCTGGAAGGAATTTCCCATCCGCAGTCCAGGCAATCATCCCGCCGAGGATCCCAGGCATGAAACTGGCCGAGGTATAATGGAACCGAAAGGCCTTCCACCAGACTTCCAAACGACTCCCCCTCATCCTATTTCTTTTTGTTCCTTAAAAGGCTATCCAAACTGAATCGGCCCGCCCCCGAAGCGAGAAGGATTAGACATCCTCCAAACATGCTCAAATTCTTCATAAACATGTACATTTGAGTTTGATCAGCAAAATTGTTATGAAAGATGAGCGTCGTGGGGATTAAGAAGATGAGAAGCAAGAATGCCCCAAACCGGGCAAAATATCCCAAGATCACCGTGACACTGCCAACCAGTTCAAAAAAGATGGCGCCCACGAGAAAGAAATTGCTATAAGGCATGCCATGACTGGCCATGAACTGTGCTGTCCCGCCGAAATTTTCAATCTTCTCTATTCCTGACAGGAGGAAAATAACAACGAGGACAATTCTTCCGATCAACATGGGAAAAGCCTTTAACCATTCCATCGAATACCTCCTTTTGTGGATTCCTCACGGCCTCTAAACCGGAGGCGCCCCTTAAAAGGGGAAATCATTATTCTTATACCATAAATCCCCTTCCCGTTCATCTTGATTTTTTAAAAGCTCATTATTAAATTTTGAATGGAGAGGGGAGGTGTTCTTATGGACGACAAGATTAAAGTGATGCCGTGTGTCTGTTTTTCTCATGACGATCAAGGAGGTCGCCTCAGGATCGATATGGAAATGCCGGGTGTCGATAGAAAAGATATCTCCCTGGAGATGCGAAAAGATAGTTTTTGCGTTTCAGCCCCCAGAGGCCAGGATACACAGTATTCAGGCTGCTTTACGTTGGCCCATGAGATCGTCCCTGAAAAAACAGAGGCCCAGTACGAAAGTGGCCTTCTCAAAATCTTCGCACCGATCAAGGACTGGGATCACAGAGTGAATGTCACGATTTGATAAGGAGTGTTCACTTTTGATGAAAAAGCCCTTCCTGATTCAAAAGGAGGGCTTTTGATGCCCCGTCCCAGTGGGACCTCTCCTTCGCAGAGAACCAGTGAACCGGATCATCATAATAGGCCTCGATATCCTTTAGGATGAGCCTATGGCCTCGCTCTTCGTTTCCGAGTTGTGTGTAGAACTTTTTCTCCAACCCGTCAGGGGCCGCATGACTGAGATCAGAGTATAGCTTCAACCCCTTCTCTTCATACTGAATGCCCAACTTCACAGCCTCCATCTCTCCGGTAGTAGGTTTCACATTCTGATCGATCTGCTCCAGGGCTTCTTCAAACATATTTTTTATCGGTCGTTTGGGCGTGAACAGAGAAGGGGCATCCGGCCATTCCCCCATTTTGCTTAGAGAATCGTAAATCGTTCTTATCCTTTGAATATGATCCAGTTTCGCATCAGCCAGAGAGAGAAAAATGGACTTTCCAAACTTCTCCTCGGTTTTCTTGGTAGCAGCTAAGAAAAAAGTTCTTCCGTCCTCTTCAAACTTGATGGCTGCCTCTAAGGCCTCAAAGGTTCTCCTTTCCATATGACCTCATCATAAAGAACCCCACTATAAAGTATATAGGGTAAGCCTTGTATTTTGTTATAAGAAATACTGTATTTTATGGCTCGGGTGAGGACGGGGAGTTTTTGAATACAGCCTTTTTCTCTGAAAAATACGGGCATTCCCTTATTTCCTTTCCCGTCCATTTTAGTAAATTTCCAGGTTGTATCCTGCTTATAAGGGTGATAGCTTACAAGTATGCCGCAGCCCATTTTTACCAGGCCAATTGATGAGGAAAGGAGGTGATAGCATTGAAGACCAAAAAGAAGGTCTCTTTGAACGAGCTTGCCAGACGGCAAGAAGCGAAGTTCTGGGCGATGATGCGGGCTGCTGACCCTGGCAAGCGATGTCTCAAGTGAAAGAGCTGAAAGAGCACATGATTGCCGGTCCGGCAATAAAAGATTTTCAATTTTTCATCCAATGGCATCTCACGGAACGATGTAACCTCCGATGTCGTCATTGTTATCAAGGACGGGGTAAAGTTCGGGAGATGACAGCGGGCGAAGTCAAGCGTGAGATCGACGGGGCAACCCAGATGTTTCAGGCCTGGGAGGAAGAGCACGGCATAAGGGTTTCCCCGTCGATTCACTTTACCGGTGGCGAACCTTTCCTCTATCGAGGGTTTTCGGACGTCATAGGCTATTCAAAGGCAAAGGGTTACGGGGTGGCCGTGATGACGAACGGCTGCTTAATCACAAAAGAAAGGGCCAAAAAAGTATTCCCTCTTGGAATATCCGATATCCAGGTTAGTTTAGAAGGGCCACCGGTGCTCCATGCCTCGATCCGAGGAAGAGGAAGCTTCCATGCTGCAGCCAAAGGGGTTGACCATCTTGTTGCGGCAGGCAGCAGGGTGAGCGCGAATGTCACTCTTTCACGCCTCAATTTTGATAAAATAGAAGAGACTGTGGAGGTCGCAAAAACAATCGGTTTTTATCGTATTGGTTTTTCGCGAATGGTCCCTTGTGGAAGGGGGAAAGCCTTGCTCGATCAATTTCTTACTCCCCAAGAGCTCAAATCTGCCTATCAGAAAATCCTCTCAATGAACACGCCAACTTTTGAAGTGGTCTCAGGAGATCCTCTGGCTGGAACGCTCTCCGAGATGAAACTCCCTTCTGGCTGTAACCTGACCCTCTCCGGCTGCAGCGCAGGTTTTTCAGGGGTCACCGTTACCAGCGATGGTTCTGTCATGCCTTGCAGGAGAATCGGCTTGGTTGCAGGAAATTTGAAGGAGAAACCTCTCCGGGCCATCTGGGCTTCTTCGAGACTCCTCTGGCAGTTGAGGAGAAGGGAGAGCTACCGGGGAAAATGTGGCCGATGCTCTCTCTGGCCCTCGTGTCGGGGCTGTCGGGCGGTCGCCTATGCCTACTCATCAACACAGGGGAGACCCGATCTTTTTGCTGACGATCCGCAATGTTGGGTACCCGAATAATAACCCCTTCTCCTTTCGTTCACTGAACCCATCTTTAGAAAACCCACAGTTTTTTTTCTAAGGAGACCCAAGTGGCTCGTTTCATCGGTTTAACACGCAAGCTTTGCAGGAAGCTAACCTTCTCCGAAATGGGAGCTCGGTATTAATAATCGATCCCTGGCTGGGCCTCGATCCCTTTTTGGTAAGCATGTTTGATCTCCTTCATTTCGCTCACTGTATCAGCCAACTCAACGACCTGAGGATGGGCATCCCTCCCCGTCAATACAAGATGCATCCGAAGAGGTTTTCGCCGAATGACCTCCAGCACTTGCTCCAGGTCCACCAGGCGCAAGGAAAGGGCATTGTTGATTTCGTCTAAAATAAGAATATCAAACCGTCCCGATTCCATCTTCTGACGGGCCAATTGGATTGCCTCCTGGGCATTTTCCCTATGCTCTTTATAGGGGTAAGGATTCCCCTGAATACCGCAGAACCCTTTCCCTGTGGAAATCAGTTCAACCTGACAGTTTATCTTCTTGATGCCGTCCCATTCACCCGCATAGATGTCGCCCTTCATGAATTGAATAATTGAAGTCCTCAAATTGTGGCCACAGGCCCGAACAGCAATCCCAAGAGCGGTCGTCGTCTTCCCTTTGCCATGGCCGGTGATGACCACAACCAATCCCTTCGGGACTTTAGGAGTCAATCTTGTTATCTCCACTGGCTCACCCTCCTCTCATTTAAGAATAGCCCAGTTTGATTATCTTTTCACTCGATTTCTTTTATGAACAATTTCCTCCCCTTCCCAATCTTTTCCTCTTCGGATGAACGGGTTAAATTCACTCTTTTCTTTCCCTTGGTCAAACGACTCTCCAAGGCTCATCCGGCCTCATTTCGGATGGTTTGGGTGTTGATGAGGTGAAGAAACCGAGGGACGGCGAACAAAACCTTCCCCTGAACTTGAATTTCCTTTGAACTGCTGTAAAATCGATGTGTAGGCTCAAACAATGGAGGCATTTTGAAAACCGACAAAAAAAGGTGGGACGAGAGATTCGGGAGGAAAGAATTCGCTCTTGGGAAAGAACCCAATCCTTTTCTGAAGAAACATATCTATCTCCTTCCCAAAGGAAAAGCCCTCGATATGGCTACGGGCGAGGGAAGAAACGCAGTCTTTCTGGCTCAAAATGGATTTGAAGTGGATGCCGTGGATATTTCAGAGAAGGGTTTGAGGAAAGCCCGAAAATTAGCCCGAGAAAAAAGAGTCAAGGTGAACGCCCTTCTGGTTGACCTCGATCATTATCAGATTGAAAGAAAGCGATACGATCTCATCGCTAATTTCTATTTTCTCAAACGCCGCCTCATCCCAAAGATCAGAGAGGGACTTAAAAAAGGAGGAAAGGTGATCTTCGAGACTTATCTCCTTGAACATCGAAAGCTAGCCACAGGAGGGCCCAAACAAGCTAAATATTTTTTAAAACCCAACGAACTTCTCCGGCTCTTTAAAGAATTCCGGATTCTATTCTATCGTGAAGGGATTTTTAAAGAAGGTGGAAGAAGGAAGGCAGTGGCAAGCCTTATCGCACAAAAAATCTAAAAAAGGGCTCGAGGATTCGAGGGTTCATGGGTTCTAGTAAAAAAATCATGATAGGAATTCTTAATTAGTGATTTCACTCGACCCCTTGAAGCTTTGACTCCTTGACCCCTCACATGAAGAATCCCAGTGCCCAGTAAATCAGCATCCCTAGGATCACCGATGCCCAAAGGCGCTTCAGCCTCCAGGAAAAGATAAAGACGGAAATGGCGGAAAGAAGATAATGAGGTTGAATGACAAGCTCCCCTCCCCCGTTGAAAAACAGGATTGGAAAAACGATGGCACTCAAAATGGCCGTCGGGATATAACCCAATCCCATTTTAACCCTTTCTGGGATGACCCATCGGGTTAAGAAAGCCATCGGCAGGAAACGGGGTAAAAAGGTCACAACGGCCATCCCAAAAATGATCGCCAACATCTCTTCTCTCATATTTCTATCCTGCTTCTAATCATTCTCCTTTGAGCTTTGAGCTTTGAACTTCGCGCTTTCAGCTTTTATCATGCCTATTCCTCCAGCAAGAAGGGCAGCGAGTAGGATGGTCCAGTTGCCCTGGAACGCCCATTTGAAGAAGAGAGAGGAGACTCCCGCAACGACCATGATCCCAAAATGATGGACACTCTTGAGTTGAAGGACAAGAAGGCAGATGAAAAGAGACGGAAGGGCAAAGGGAAGTCCATATCCCGATACGTTGATAAAAGGACCAAAAAAGGCACCTCCGATAGACCCAATCACCCAAGCAAGGTGAGAAGTCATTTGGAGTCCGAAGAGGTAGGGGGGGTTATTTTTCACTTTAGGAAGATTGGAAATGGCCACAGCGAAGGACTCATCTGTCAATTGTGCTGAAAGGAAGCCCAGGAGAGGAAAACGAGTATTCTTAAAATAGAGGGAGAGGTTAGAACTCATGAGGAAATGTCTCAAGTTGATAAAAAAGGTAGCCAGCACGATGGGAAGCCAGGTCATCCCCTTGAAAATCATTTCGATAGCA
The DNA here is from genome assembly GCA_964353925.1 of uncultured Syntrophaceae bacterium. GTDB lineage: Bacteria > Desulfobacterota > BSN033 > BSN033 > UBA1163 > CAVQFR01. Next base: position 6,475 of record CAYGWV010000009.1, read on the forward strand.
AGGAATTGACTTGCTCCAGCGTAGACGAGGAGGCTCATCAAACCCACTTCGGATAGAGTGAGTCCTGCGTTTCGAGCCAATAGACCAAAAGCCATCCCTACCGGAAGGTATCCTAGAACGATGGGGAGAGCAGCCTTCATCCCTCCCCTGAATTGGTCGTTATTCATCATGAACAAACTCTGATTCCTTAACGAATCAGTATCATGGGTTCGAGGGGCCAAGGGGCCAAGGGTTCAAGTCTTTTTACAAAAAATTTCTCATTCTATCCGTGTTGTATTCAACCGGCCCAGAATTTAATAACCACTTGGTCCTTCGAATCCTGGAACCCTTTTATTTAAGGTTTTTTATGGTACGGTTGAAATAGCCAAATTGGAGGGAAGGACATTCCTTTCTTAGTACATCGATCATCTGAGCCATGCCTATCCCTTTGCCTCTTCCCATGGCCTTGAGATAGAGGTCTGGATCAATATTGAGGTTTCGCATTTGAATGAGGTCGAGGTTTGTTTCCCGGATCAGATCTATCAATCCCTCCACTTCTTCCTCCCTGTCTGTGAATCCTGGGAAGACGAGGAGATTAATCGAAGTATAAATCCCTTTTCCCTTCGCCTGCACCAGGGAATCCACCACTTCCCCAAAGGAATATCCCTTGGGTCTGTGATAGCGTTTGTAAAACTTCGAATGGGGACTGTTGAGCGTGACACGAACGCTGTCGAGCCCCGCTTCGCAAAGCTTCACCAGCCGTTTTGGAAAACTCCCATTGGTATTGAGGTTGATCGTTCCCCGATCCGTTTTTTCCCGGAGGAGAAGGATCGAATCTTCCAAAAGCCTCCATTGGGTCAATGGTTCTCCTTCACAACCCTGACCAAAGCTGAGGATCGCATCCTCCGCCTTCTCCAGATGGGGTAAGGCCACACCCAGGACCTCATCGACGGTAGGAACAAAATGAATCCTCTCTTGTGAGGCCGGGCAACATTCAGAAGGTTGTAAGGAAATGCAACCCAAACAATCTGCGTTGCATGAAGGGGAAGTAGGTAATGGGCATTCCCACCTTCGAAAAAAAACATTTTTTGCCGCAAAACAATGATATTCTAAAGCACATCTGGAAAGTTGCTCAAGGAGACGATTCTGAGGAGTGTGACTAAGAAAAAGATGAACCCTTCTTTTCAGAAGACGGTCGTTCCCAAAATATTTTGGATCCCAATGAAGATTGGGATCGATGAATAATCCGGTCGCCCAAAATTCCCCATCTTTCCAACCCACCGCACTGTAAGCCCAGAGTGGAAGGGTGGGCGCTTTGGGTTCCAGTTGGGTGGCAGGGAGGAGGGTACGGATATATCCGGGCGGGAGGAAAGCGGCCACCGCCGTACACGCCACTTCTTTTCCCCCTAAGTTCACTTTTCTCGAAGAGACGAAAGATCTTTTCTCTTCATCCCATCCGATTGGAGTCCTTCCGGGTAAAGTAAAGAGTTGACTCCCTTTAGGCAGAGGCACTAATTCGGATAGAAGGGGCAGGAGAAACCGATCTCCAGACCGACCTGAAAGCTTTAGAGACGGATGATCAAAGATATTCCCTTCAGGGTCTGATAAGATGAGCCTGGGGTATTCAAAATCGGCCATCGTGGGTTTGCTGCAAACGAAATTTGAAAATCCGTGGGTTACGGTCACGAATCACGCTTGCGCGCCGAAGCGCTACAGCGCGCAGGCACGGACACGAGTCACGTTACTATTTTGATCAGGTTGGATATTTTCTTTCTCCTTTAGACTTTCTCAAGGAATGCTTAACATTTTTCCTCTTTAAGGCTGCCTTCAAACGATTGGTTTTTTTGCGTCTCTGCATGTTCTCCTCCGTCCGTACCCTCACCCCATCCCTCTCCCCTGAAGGGAGAGGGGAAGGGTGAAGGGTTATTTGACCAGCCAGATTCCTGAAACAATCAGTGCAGTCCCGATGATCCTATGAAGGGTGACCCCTTCTTTGAGAACCAAAACACTCAGAAGGGCGGTGACCAGAGGGTAGCAGGCTGCGATCGGTACGATTTTGGAGGTGGCCTCCATTTTCAAGGCGCTGTAATAAGTCCACATGCCAAGAAGACCGGCCATCATGCCGCTCGCGCCGAAGAGAAAAATGCTCTTCCCATCTAATTCAATCAACGCCTTTCCTTTCCCCAAAAGAAAGGTGAGCAAAAAAAGGCCTGCCGTGACGATGGCGCTCCGAATGGTAACGCCGATCAGAGGGTCCACTTTTGCCAAACCTGTTTTTTCAAGAATAGGGGTCGATCCCCATAACACAGTTGTGACGATCAACAAAAGGACAACCAACTTCTTCCCTCCCCGATCAAGGCCGATTTCGAAGGGCCTTCATATTTTCCACGATGGAGTATGGAAGTTTCATTTCTCCTCTCCCTACCCCGATATCCAATTCGTTTTTTTCGATTCCATGGTAATCCGTCCCCCCGGTCGACAGGAGACTGTATCTGTCGGCAAGGGTCTTATACTGGGCCACTTCCTGCGAAGAGTGTTCGGGATAATAGACCTCAATCCCCTTGAGCCCCTCGTCGACGAGTTGAACGATGAGTCTCTCCCATTCAGAGTATCTGTTCACTCCGAGAGTATTGGGATGAGCAAGGACAGCCACTCCTCGAGCTTCATTAATGAAATGCAAAGCCTCTTTCGATGTAAATCTGAATTTGTCCACATAGGCTGGGGCTCCCTTTCTCAGAAACCGATCGAAAGCTTCTTTGAAACTTCTGACATACTTCTTCTCCAAAAGCACATTGGCAAAATGAGGTCGCCCAACCTGCCCTCCTCCAGAGGCTTTCAGTACCTCTTCGTAAGTAACTTCCAATCCTAACTGGTTTAGTTTCGCAACCATTTTCGGATTTCTTTCTGCCCTTGCCTTTTGAAGATATTCCAGCCTCTCATTGAGGAGGGGATGATGGATATCAAGAAAAAAACCAAGGATATGCATGGAACCAGGTGAATACTCAGCGCTAATTTCAATCCCCGGGATCACTTCAAAACCAATTCTCTCCCCTTCTGATACCCCCTCCTCACACCCGTCAATGGTATCATGATCTGTGATCGCAATGGCTTGAAGCCCTTTCGCTTTTGCATATCTCACGATCTCTGACGGGCTTAGCACCCCGTCAGAAGCGGTTGTATGGAGGTGCAAATCCACATGTCCCATAAGCATTCTTTCAACCCCTTTTAGAAAGAGAAATAGAGGAATAATCATTCAGATTTAAATTTTATAAGAGATGCTCCACCCAAAGTCAACCCTTCGACTTGCTGGCCTGAAGAGCGAAACTTGATCAGGATTGACCCTGAGCGGCACCTCCTTATTCCGCGTTTGAAGGCGGAGCCTGACGCCGCTGAATGGGTCAAATCAAAAACCATTACCTTTTTTCCTACCGCTAAGGAGAGGGTTTTCTTCCCATTTTCTCATATTCCGAATGCAATGCCTCACCCCCAAAAAATTTACTTTTTTTCAAATAAAAGCATAGAATTAATCCTATATGAATACAGGTATATTTGGATGTTTATTTGTAACTGTTTGAAATTAATTAATAATTTACTAAAAAATAATACTTGACAAAGCTTACTGACTTTAATATATTAGTATTAAAGATTAAATAAACCAATTGGAGGTCCATTCGGCCGGTTAGGGTTTTTGGGCAAAATAAAAATGAATAAATTCACCCTTTCCATGGACAAAGAATGGAGAGGGTTTTTTTGTAAGAAAAAGAAAGGGGCAAATATCGGTGAGAAATAATAAGGCAATAAACAAAAATAGAGAGGAGTTGGCCCTTGAGCCGGTTCGATCCACACCTCTTTTTGCTGAACCCCCAACCTCTATTCCACCTATCCAATCCACACCCTACATAGAGACTGAAGCAGAAGGGACTGCAGAGGATTTTGATCTCCAGGCGGAGGAAGCGGAATTAGCAGCTGAGGAAGAGGAAGAAATCTCAGTTGAGCCAGTTCCCCAGGAAGAAACCATTTTTCAACCTCAGGATATCACATGGGAATATTTGAAAGGCCTTGAAAAAATATCGCTTCTTACGCCGGAGAAAGAGGTCGAATTGGCAAAGAGGATTAAGGAGGGTGAGCGTCAGGTCAAGATTCTCGAGGCAAAGGCCAATCGCCTAAAAACCCAATTATATCCCCTTCCGATCCCAAGAAATGGGGGCAAACGCACCCATACCAACATCCGGCAAGGATATAAGTTAAGGGGTAAGAACGGGAAGAACGGGAAGAAATCAAAACCTAACCCTTCAGAAATGAGGGAGAAACAACTTCTTTATAGGAAGATGTTGAATCAATATCAACGGGCAGTTTTCGATCTTCAGCAGGCAAAGAATGAATTGATCCAGGCC
>CAYGWV010000010.1:0-12955 GCA_964353925.1 uncultured Syntrophaceae bacterium
GGTGGATAAAACCGCGCTCCCGCACAAAATCTGGACCGACTGCCTGAAATGTGTAAAATTCCCGGACTGTGATGAAACCGCTTTGGTAAAAGAGCTGGCATAGCTTTTTGGGGATCGCAAATTCAAGATTGTGGACAATTCGAAAACCAAGCAAAATTTGGACAAAATGGGAACCGATGGCTATAAATTTTCCACGGGAGCATAGCTATAAATCAAGAAACCCCTTAGATTTTAGTCCGTTCTGAAATTAGAGAATTTAGAAATATTTGGCACTAATATTGCTGAACACTCATATCCATGGTCTAACTCGGAGGGGGATTGCCCTTTTGAAGGGAAGCTCAAAGCTCATTTGATCACGATGAAGCCCAACTTAGAAGAGATTAATGTTTTTTGGGGCAAAGATTCCTTATTAAAAGGGAAAATGAATTCTGAAGGAATATTTCGCCTCGACGGGAAAGTTGAGGGAGAGATCTATCATCGTGGGACATTAATTATAGGTGAGACGGCAATCATTAAAGGGAAAGTGGAAGCCACTACCCTGATCCTCAATGGCATCTTGGAAGGAGAAGTGACTGCCAAGGAACGTATGGAGATCCATGCGAGTGGGAAGTTATACGGAACCATTTTTACTCCCATTTTTGTTATCCAGGATGGCGGGATTTTTGAAGGAAATTGTAAAATGGGAGCGAAATCTGATCATGAGAATAATTTGGAAGGTGAGGGGAAAGTGGTTTCCAGAGACTCCCATTCTTGATTCATGTAGAAAGTTCTGAAAGACATATCGGATGTCATAGGAAAATTCATCAACCAAATTTGCAGGAAGAAGCTATTAGAGTACTTGGGATTGTCTATGGGGTTTACCCCGGCAGCAGAAAGCCACGGCCTTTGCCCGTGGGGCTCCACATCAGGGGAACTACTTTTCCTCGCCTAAAAGGATTCTTAAAACGGTGTTTGCTTGATGGTGGGCGACGATTCCCACCCGCGGCGCCATCAGGCCCATCCCAGGTTGTGCGGCTGTCTTTTGGTCTCCCACAATGAAAATCTTTGAAGAGAACCGGACTGTTTTGATCTCATTACTGTCTCCATAACCCGCCACGCCTGAGGCGGCGACAATATATTTATCCGGCATTTTCTCTGAGACGATGTTGATCAGCATGGCCTTTTCTTCGGCGCGGTCAAAGGCCTCCACTACCACCTCCGCTTCCTGAAAGATTCTCTCCCCATTGTTTCGATCGAGTTTCGCTTGATAGGTCTGGACCCTCACATAGGGGTTGATGGCCGCGATATTTTTCTGGAGGGCCTCCACCTTTGGCATGCCTACCTGATCGACAAAGTATTGTTGCCGATTCAAGTTGGATGGTTCCACCACGTCGAAATCAACCAGGATAAGTCTACCCACTCCCACACGAGCTAATGCGATGGCAATGGCCGACCCAAGGCCTCCCAATCCAGCGATCCCCACAACAGACTTTTTGATTTTTTGATGAATTCCGGGTGTATGCCGTGCCATCATTAAACACTCGAACTCCTCGGGGGAAGGGATTTTACCTTTTTGAATGAAGACAATTTCGTCCCCCTGCTTGAGGGGAGAATCTGAAGTGACCGGGAAACCGTTGTAGATGATCAAATCGGCGTTGGGTTTGAATTGACTTTTGAGATGGAAGAGCGAAAGAGTGGAAGGAATGAATACCTCCTTTTCGTTGACCCTTATCCGAATTTCATGGGAAACGTCTTCTCGCATGGAAATGAGATTACATGAAAGGATAAAAGTTGTCAATTACCCGCTATCATTAAGAGAGAACCGGATGGAAAATGGTTAGAATCTGGGTTGAAAATCAATTGTGTGAGAGCATCTGCTGGATAATGGGCTCGGGGATTCTCCCTTGCCGGAGAAATGAAGCACGTTTATTCAATCTTTTTCGCTGAATCCCTGGAAGATCTTCAGCATTGACTAAGGGAAGTTTGGATTCAAAAGATAGATTTAAGAAAGAGATAAAAGTATCTAAACGAACTAGGGTAAGGAGGTACTTCGGAGCAGAAAACTCTAAGACCGGATAGTTATCCGAATTTACCCCTGTTACCCCCTCGACGAGCTTATTGACAGCATCATTGTCAAGATAAAAAAAGCTCAACAAATCCTCAGGAGTGTTTACCTCCATTTTGGCCAATCTTTGCTTTATCCTCGGCATAGCCATTCGTTTTTGGAACTCTGGATAGTTAATGGGAGGAAGATCTTCAGCAGAACCGATGAGTAAGGCATCTGTGTTGACTATCCAAATGTGAACATAAGGGAATACCTTTTTGAAAGAACTAACCAAAAGGCGGAAATGTTCTTTTTCCATTTGATAAATCGGCAGCCACTGGCAAAAGATCCCTCCTTTTTTCAACCTCTTAACGGCCAGTTTAAAAAAATCAACAGTAAAAAGATTGGCATTTCCGGTCTGCCAGGGGTGTGAGGGCTCAGAAGTAATGATATTATAAGTTTCAGGCATCGCCATCAGCCAGGTTCGGCCGTCCAGGACATGGAGCCGTGCGGACGCAGAGCTTAGGGCAAAACCGTTGTCCTCGTCGAACCAACGAGAGGCCTCCACCACTTCCGGAGAGATCTCAACACAGTCTACTTTCTTTATCGGATAGTCCAAGACACTCCCAAGGGTGATGCCAGTTCCCAACCCAATCACCAAAACATTCTCAGGATTCTTTGAGTACACGATGGGAAGGATACCTAAAAAGGTTTCTGTATAGTCATCCCTTGAATTACTGCCGTCTGTTTTCCCATTCACCCTGAGAAAACGAATATTGTCCCTTTGAAATACCGTCACCGTGGCAGAGGACCCTTCACGGTAATATAATAGCTTGTATGGGGACATGAAGGAATTGACATCGGCCGTTCCCGGTGTGTTGGCCATTGTTTTTCCATACATATACACGCCGGAGTTCAATACCTTTGGATTCCAAGAAGGTAGCAAAAGGATTTCAACGATTCCTGCCAAAACGGACCCAATCCCCCAGGCAAACCTGGCCACCTTTCTTATGTCGGAGGTGATCATGCCTAAGAAAGCGGCGACCATGAAGTTCGCCCCCGCGCCCCAGAGGAGGGTTTTCTCAACTCCGATCGTCGGGATAAGGATAAAACCAGCAGCCAGCGATCCCAGGATTCCTCCCAATGTATTGAAGGTATAGACATCAGCGACTGTACGTCCAATCTTGAATCCTCGATAGTTCATAAAGATTCGTGTTACCAGAGGGAAAGAAGCTCCGCTCGCAAAGGTGGGGGTGATGATCAGCAACAAGCAGACTATAAATTCCGTCAAAGCCATCGTGCCCCAAGAGATATTTTTGTCGGAGAAGAATATCATAAAATAATCCGGCAATCTCCCGATGAGAGGGGTTGTCAAAAAGACGGAAGCTCCGATGACCATTTGGAGGATAGCAAGGAGAGCGATCGGACTCCTAACCCGGTCCGTCAGGCGACCCAGCATCATGCTGCCAAGGGCAAGCCCCAGGAGGTAGGTTGTCAAGATGGTGGCAAAGGCGTAGATAGAAGTTCCAAACACCAGGATCAAGGCCCTGCTCCAAGCCACCTCGTATAAGAGTGCTAAGAAACCAGAGGCTATGAACACAAAGAGCACAAGGAGGGGTTGTTTACCCATGGTCGCTGGCAACTTTCCAATCGATTTGTTTTGACTTACAGCCGAAGGCTTGGACTCTTTTGTGTCTCCGGGTAGTAGGCCTCCGGAAAGAGTCCACATCGTCAGACCCAGGAGGACATTGAGCCCTGCGCCTGTATAGATCGTGAGTTGAATGCCTAATGCCGGTATGAGTGTAAAGGCGCTGAAGAAACAACCCGCCGCTCCGCCCAAAGTGTTTATGGCATAGAGGAGACCAATGTCACGTCCAATCATCCGGGGTGAGCGTGTAAGGGCCTGGCTTAATAACGGTATCGTGGCACCCATCAATAGGGTAGGACAGAGTAAAAGGAGAGAAGAAAGGATTATTCTAATTACGTTTAACAGGAAATGATGGGTGTAAACGGATGGAAAAAGTTCTGTATGAATGACTTGGACGACGGAAAGAAGAGGAATGGAAAAAGCGGCATATATCCCGACACCTATCTCGAGGAGGGCGTAAGTCTTAAAGAGATTCTTAACCTTGGATAGTAATTTCCCGCACAGGTAGCTTCCCAAGGCGAGGCCAAACATGAAGACTCCAACGACGGTCGAGATGGCATAGGTCGTGTTACCGAAGACAAGGGTCAAGAGATGGCTCCACACGACTTCGTAAATGAGCCCGCAAAGACCGGAAAAAAAGAAAACGGTCATCACGACCCAGAAGGATTTTCCATGGGAGGCGATCATTTTTTCAGGTAATTGGGGAGGGGGATGAGGGGTGGGCGGTTTGGAGAACCTTTGCGTGAATTTGAGGTTTTTCTTTTACGTGGGGGCATACATTTGCTTTACGGATTGAGAGGGTCTGTCGTCAGTTGCTGTTTGGGTTGGCGAAAAGCAATAAGTCCATCTCACCCGATTGTTCCCGTCGCTGCTTATTGTTTACCGAAAATTATCATACATTAGGGACGTTGTCAATGAAACAGCCTGACTGCAGATTGACTTTTCGAAGATCGGATGTTATCTGTTTATTGTTTTTTCTTACCCCGGCAGCAGAAGGCCACGGGCTTTGCCCGTGGATGAATGCGTCCCGACTTTTGTCGGGAGATGTCGCCCCGCTGGGCTGTGATGTAGGGTACCACGGGCTATGCCCGTGGGGCTCCACTCGCCAAATTTGAACCATTGTGATGAACATGCCGCTTTCCTCGGGAAGACCCACAGTTGGAGAAGTTGACCTTGGAGCATTGGAGTTTAATTATCGGCAGATTAAGAAAAGAATTCCTGAGGATGTGAAACTCCTGGCTGTGGTTAAAGCGGATGCCTATGGTCATGGATCCGTTCCAGTTTCTCTTCGATTGGAGAAATTGGGAGTGGATTACTTGGGCGTTGCAATTCCTGAAGAAGGAGTCGAATTGAGAAAAGGGGGGGTGAGAACCCCGATTCTCGTCTTGGGAGGGATTTTTGGGGAGGAGGTAGATCAAATTTTTCGTTTCCGTCTCACCCCTGTCATCTTTGGAAAGGATTCTTTGAAAATTCTTTCCCGAGAAGCAGAGAGACGAAGGAGGAAGGTGAAGGTTCACCTCAAGGTGGATACAGGGATGGGAAGATTGGGGGTTCCACTCAACCTCTGGCCCGATTTTTTACGAGAGGTGAGACGATTCCCGAGGGTTGAAACAGAAGGGATCCTTTCACATTTCTCCATGACGGACGAAGAAAAAAGTTTTACTCAAAACCAATGGAGAGCATTTCAAGGAGCTGTGGCCATTGCCCAAAAGTTGGGAATTTCCTCCCGGTATCTTCACATGGCCAGCAGTGCGACGCTCACCGCTTTTCCGGCATACTCCGCCAGGTTGGTTCGACCCGGGATCATGCTTTATGGTTCGTATCCTTCTCCCACATTTCGATCCCTCATCCGGCTGAAACCCGTTATGACTCTGAAGACCCGCGTCCATTTCCTGAAATCGGTTCCACCTGGAACGAGGATCAGTTACGGAGGAACATTTAAGGCAAAACGGGAGAGCCTCATCGCCACCCTTCCGATCGGATACGCAGATGGGTATAGCCGTCATCTCTCGAATCATGGAGAGGTATTGATCCATGGGAAGAGGGCGCCTGTGGTCGGGAAGGTCTGTATGGATTTGATCATGGTGGATGTCACCGATATCCCCCGTGTTTCAGCAGGAGACGAAGTCGTATTGATGGGACGGCAAGGCACAGAGCAAATCACTCCGGAAGAGATCGCAGAGAAAATCAACTCGATCTCATATGAGGTGTTATGCTTGATAGGAAAAAGGGTCCCAAGGATTTATAAGAATTAAGGCTACCTCTAAAAATGTCATTCCTGCCCCGATTTTCATCGGGGTAAACTCCAGCAGGAATCCATAAGCTCTTGACATAACTGGACTCCCGCCGGAGTTTACCCCGTACTGGATACGGGGCGGGAGTGACGAATTGGAAATTATTAGAGGTTCCGTTAAATCTAAATGCCAAATGACAAAGTTCAATCCCGCCAAGGTGGGATCAAATCGAATGTAAACCTCAAATATTGAACATTTTAGATTTTGAATATTGACACTTATTCGGAATTTGCCTGCCTGCCACAGGCAGGGATTTTAAGCGGAAGGTGACCTTGAATCCAATGAAAAGGAGTTTGCTGATGGGGGGCAGGAGGATCGGGATTTTAGGGACCGGTTCGTTTCTTCCGGAGCGGGTCCTCACCAATGTTGATTTGGAAAAGATTTTAAATACCAATGACGAGTGGATCTACAAAAGGACAGGGATCAGGGAACGAAGAATTGCGGCGCCGAATGTGAATGCCTCGGATCTTGCCAAAGAGGCTTCACTCCGTGCCATGGAAATGGGAGGCATTTCGGTCGAGGAAATAGACCTCATCATCATGACCACCATGACGCCGGATACAGCTTGCCCTTCTGGAGCCAACTGGTTGGAGGCGAAGTTGGGCGCGGGAAAAGCGGTCTCCTTTGACGTGACTGCGGCGTGCAGTGGATTTGTCTTTGGTCTTTCCGTTGCCGAGCAATATCTTAAAGCGGGGACTTACAAAACAGCTCTGGTCGCATCCGTAGAAATCATGAGCCGAACCCTGGATTGGACAGATCGAGAGAGTTGTATTCTTTGGGGAGACGGGTCGGGGGCGGTAGTGCTTCGAGCTTTTGATGATTCCGAGAGGAATCAGCCTCTCCGGGAATCAGGGGGGGAGATCAGCGAAATCCTATCTGTCCATATCCACACGGATGGGGCAAACGGTGAAAACCTGCTTCTTCCTGGAGGCGGGTCAAAAACGACTCCCATCTCTTATGAAAGCGTGGACAGGAAACTCCATACCCTCAGGATGATTAGAGCGAACGAATCTGTCCGGGTGGCGGTGAAACGGTTTGCAGAGGCTGCGGAAGAGGCCGCCGCCTTTAACGGCGTCCAAATTTCGGATGTAAAATGGATCATCCCCCATCAGGCCAATCTACGCATGCTTCAGCAAGTGGCCAAAAGATTGGATGTCCCTATGAAGAAAGTCTACCTCACGATCGAGAAGTATGCCAATATCTCATCCGCCACCATTCCCATCGCCCTCGATGAAGCCGTTCGGGATGGCTCTATTCAAAAAGGGGATTTGGTCATCCTGACCGCATTCGGTGGAGGACTCACCTGGGCAAGCAGCCTCATCAGATGGTAACTGTTTCGTGCTATATGAATCATGACTCCGTGGGCTGATGGAATCATGTAATTTCCAAATATCAAGCACCCGTGATCAAATAAATTCCAATCACCAATACGCAAACGAGTCTATCGGGTCGTTGAAGATTTGATCATTGGAGATTATTTGGAGCTTGGGATTTGGTTATTGGAATTTATTGAGTGAGGTTCGCTATGGATGGAGCTAATAAAATCATCGATCAAGCTCAAAAAATTCTAAGCGCGAAGCCCATCGATGGGTATGAAGTTTTTTTCAATCAATCTTCCCATTTTGATATTGAATCAAAGGATGGAAAGATTGAAACCCTCCAGACTGATCGATACCTGGGGATGGCCTTCCGTATTCTGAATCATCAACGAGTGGGTTTTTCATACACGACCTTGTCAAATCCGTCTCCTTCACCCCCACGGAATTTTTCCCGTGAGCTGGATCGGATGATCGAGGATGCGATCAGAAGCGCCGAAGCGACCTCCCCGGATCCTTGTTTCGACTTTGCCCCTGGGCTCAAAGCCTCCCTTCCCGAATTACCCATTTTTGATGAGGCCTTGGAGGGGATTTCAGAAAAAGTAAAGATCGAAAAAGCAAAGGATTTGGAAGCGTCAACCAAGGCGGTCGATCCGGAGAGAATCAAGAAGGTGAGGAAGGCATCTTACCAGGAGGTTCTCTCCACGACCACCCTGGTTAACTCTAACGGGCTTCAATATTCCTACGACCACTCTCTTGCCTCTGTGAGCGTGACGGCTGTGGCCGAGGAATCGGGCGAATCAGAGGTGGCCTGGGATTTCGATGCCAGTCATTTTTTCAATGATCTCGATGTGGAGAAGGTTGGGCGATCCGCTGGGAGGAGGGCATTGGAAAGGCTCGGCGGGAAGAGGATTCCTACGGGCGTTTACCCGGTACTTCTTCGTAATCATGTGGCCTCCGAATTTTTATCACTTCTCGCCCATTCCTTTTTCGCTGACCAGGTCCAGAAAGGAAAATCTCCCCTGAAGGGAAAGCGAGGTGAAAAGTTCTTCTCCCCCCTCCTGACGATTGTGGATGATGGACTTTATTCAAAAGGGATCTCCACCGCCCCCTTCGACGGAGAGGGGATGCCGAGTCAACGGACTGCTTTGGTCACTCAAGGAGAACTCACCCATTATTTATACGATCGATATTGGGCCCATCGGGAAAACCTGTTCTCCCCAGGGTCAGGAGCAGGGTCGACGGGAAACAGTCGACGCCATGGCATCAAATCCCCTCCTGGGGTAGGGATTTCAAACTTTTTTATTGAGCCAGGAGACCTCGTTTTACCCAAACTTATGGAAGACTTTTTGCATGGAGTGGTGGTGGAGGAGGTCATGGGCCTCCATACCGTAGACCCTATCTCAGGAGACTTCTCTTTGGGCTGTTCAGGCGACTGGATCGATAGAGGGCAGAAAGTCCATCCGGTGAAATCGATCGCTATCGCAGGGAACCTTTTCGAACTCTTCCGGAGGGTGATCGGAGTAGGAGATGACCTCAGATTTTTTGGGGCTGTTGGGGCCCCAAGTCTTTTGATCAAAGAGTTGTTAATTAGCGGAAATTAAATATGAATTTCAGATAATTCCCCCTCCTTCTCAGAGGGGGAAGCTCGGGAAAGAGGGGGGGCAAAAAAAAACTTGACACGGCAATGTTTACTTTGGTATTAAATAAGGGCCTTAAAATCCGATATCACTTGTGAATCAATGAAACAAGGAGGTTATTTTGGATAAAGATTACTTTAATATCCTCGTCTTTGGCCAGAAGACTTCCAAGACTCGCCACCTCAGAATACACAAAAAGACCTTTAAGGTTGGACTTTATCTCTTAGCTTTTTGCCTCCTTTCCACCATCTTCTTCTTCTGTGACTATATCCAGGTCAGGAAAAAAGGCTTTGAGTTGACTCAGTTGCGTTACGAAACAGAAGAGCAGCGGTCCAAAATCCATTTTTTCTCGTCCAAAATTGAAGACCTGGAGAAACAGCTCTCCAGATTGAAGGATTTCGACAAGAAAATTCGTATCATTGCCAATTTGGAGAAGGGGCAGGAAACCACCTCCTTTATGGGAATGGGTGGGCCCTCCCCCTCTGATGTTCGAGAGAAATTGAGGGTGGAAAAAGACGAAACAGGACTGGTTCAGCAGATGAGGACCGATGTTGAGCGCCTCAAGTCTGAGGCCGTGTCCCGGGAAGAGAGTCTTTCTGAACTCGAAAAACTTTTACAAACTAAGAAGGAAATGTTAGTCCATACCCCCTCGATTTGGCCAGTCCATGGATGGGTGACATCGGGTTTTGGTTTTCGAACCAATCCCTTTACGGGGTTAACCCAGATGCACGAAGGTCTTGATATTTCGAATCGTGAGGGAACCCCTATTGTTGCCCCTGCAGATGGGATTGTTTCGGCCACAGGCAAGGATTTCTCCTACGGGAATGTGGTTGTGATCTCGCATGGATTCGGAATAACCAGCCGCTTCAATCACCTCAGTAAAATTTTAGTCGGCGCCGGGCAGAAGGTGAAGCGGGGCGATAAAATTGCCGAGGTCGGGACAACCGGTAAGTCGACAGGTCCCCATCTTCATTACGAAGTGAGGGTGAATGGCATTCCGGTCAACCCAGCGAGATATATCCTGAATTAACCTCTTCTAACCTCATCGTTGCATCATCAGAACAGACCCGCCGGGAACACTTCCAGTGCCTTGTAATGTGGTTTTTCTTGGAATTGAATGGGTTATTCAGGATTTCACTGAGAATGAAGGCCTGTCCCGCCGTCCCGCAAGGCGGGACCACGCGCAGGCAGGAGTAAAGGTTCGGGGATAAATTGCCCGGCGCTGTAATCGTCTATCTGTTTTCATCGGAAGAATGGACTATCGAAAGGCTGCTGGAAGAAACATCTCTTTCGGGTGCTTTTTCTCTCGGGAGAAGGGTCTCTGACGCACCGAAAAAAGGACTCGTCTCCGGGAAATCCTCTTGAGAAAGTTTCTTGATGAGAGCCCACGCCCTTTCTTCTTCGTCTCTCTTAGGGACTCCCGGAGGGAACTGCATGAAAGAAAATATCTTTCCTTTGACAAACTCGCCATTTCTACCCAGTTCAACCCATAACAGAGGAGCATAGCCCTTTTCTTTATCCAAACTCATTCCTCCATAGGTGCAGAAGTTGCCAAGACTATAAGCGATCAATCTGTCTTGATAGATCTCAACGGCTCTCGGGACATGGGGACCATGGGCAAGGATAAGATCCGCGCCTCTCTCAATCGCTTCATGAGCGAATTGAATCAGGTTGCCTCTGGGTTCGTTCAAAAAATATTCGAACTCGTTCACGGTCCGTAAGGCTGTTCCTCCTTCTTTACCTCCGTGAATCGATAGAATCAATAGATCATATTTCCTTGACAGCAGATCGATCTCCTCCAATGCTTTCTCAGGGTAAACAATGGACCTCGGAGGTGGACCGAAGGAGAATGAGGCGAGACCTATTTTTAGCCCATTGATTTCAAACTCCGCCACCTCGCCTGCCTTGCTCGAGTACTTTATCCCTGCGGCATCCAAGACTTTCTTGGTGGAAGACATCCCTTGATATCCAAAATCCCCCGCATGATTGTTTGCAAGAGAGACCACGTTAAAACCCGCATCGACAAGATTCTTGACATATTTTGGTGGAGTTCGAAAGACATAGGATTCCCTGTCTTTCGCCTTTTTTGCAGGAGAGCCTCCCTCATAGAGGGGTCCTTCAAGATTACCGAAGACAATATCTGCCTTTCTTAAAAATCCCTTGGGCTCTTCAAAGAGAAGCCTTCCGTCCTTCTTCGGAAGTTTTGGAAAAGGATAATCGGTGCCCATCATAATATCCCCGACGGCAGCCACCGTGATCACCGAAGTGACTCCAGAGGGTTCTTCGTTTGCTGAAATTTCCCCCCTGAGGGGAAGAAAGAGAAGGGATAATAAAATCAATTCGGTTTTGAATCTCATAAGCCCCATCCTGTGTCTTCCAAGCTATCCTTCAAATGAAAGGGACCGTCTTGTCAAGACCTCTCTTAATTTTTTTTTGAAAAGATTGAGTTTTGTTTTGTCTGACCTTAGTCCAGCGAAAGCAACGGCTTCCTTTTTGGGATTGCAACCCTTTGTCATCCGTTATATAATTTTCCGATATAAAAGAAGACCAGACAGGAGAGAAGGTTCTTATGATTGGGTCACTGATCAAGAAGATCGTCGGCAGTAAGAACGAAAGAGAGTTGAAAAGGATTCAGCCCCTCGTCGACCAAATCAACCAGGTGGAACCGAAAATCAGTCCGCTGAGTGATGACCGGCTCCTGGCCAAAACCTCTGAACTCAAAGAGCGAATTGAGCGGGGGGAGTCCATCGATGAGATCCTCCCTGAAGCCTTTGCCGTCGTTCGCGAGACAGCGAAACGGACCCTTGGCGAAAGGCATTATGATGTCCAGTTGATCGGAGGAATTGTTCTTCACGGAGGCAAGATCGCTGAGATGGCAACCGGCGAAGGAAAGACCCTGGTGTCCACCTTGCCCGCCTATTTGAATGCCCTCGAAGGAAAGGGGGTCCACATTGTTACTGTGAATGACTATCTGGCGAAAAGGGATAGGGAATGGATGGGCGTGATTTACAGATTCCTGGGCCTTTCCGTAGGGGTGATCCTTCACGAATTGAACGACCGGGAACGCAAGGAGGCCTACGGTTGTGATATCACCTACGGGACGAACAACGAATTCGGATTCGACTACCTCCGGGACAATATGAAATTCAGCCTTGAAGATTATGTCCAGCGGGATCTGAACTATGCCATTGTCGATGAGGTGGATAGCATCCTGATTGATGAAGCCAGGACCCCGCTCATCATCTCCGGTCCTGCGGAAGAATCGACGGATAAATACTACAAGATCAACAGAATCATCCCCTCGCTGAAGCAGGGGAAAGATTATCAACTGGAAGAGAAAAGCCACGCCGCCTTTTTGACGGAAGAGGGAGTGGCCCACGTGGAGAAATTAATCCATGTCGAAAATCTTTACGATCCCAGAAATATTGAGACGCTTCATCATGTGAATCAGGCGTTGAGAGCCCATGCGCTCTTTAAGAGAGATGTGGACTACATGGTGAAAGACGGACAGGTGATTATTGTCGATGAATTCACCGGAAGGCTGATGCCCGGGAGAAGGTGGAGCGATGGTCTCCATCAGGCGGTGGAAGCCAAGGAGAACGTCCGGATCGAAAATGAGAACCAAACCCTGGCCACGGTCACGTTTCAAAATTATTTCCGGATGTATAAAAAATTGGCCGGGATGACCGGGACAGCGGATACGGAAGCCGCCGAGTTCCGTAAGATTTATAATTTGGATGTTATGGTCATCCCCACGAACATGCCCATGAGGCGGACCAATTACTCAGACGTCATTTACAAAACCACGGACGAGAAGTTTCGTGCCGTGGTCGGGGAGATCAAAGAACTCTATGAATCCGGCCGTCCGGTCCTGGTGGGCACGATCTCCATTGAGAAGTCTGAGCGATTGAGTCAACTTCTGAAGAAACAGGGGGTCCCGCATAATGTTCTGAACGCCAAACATCATGAGAGAGAGGCTGAAATCATTGCTCAGGCGGGAAGAGCGGGAGCCGTCACCATCTCTACGAACATGG
>CAYGWV010000011.1:0-3626 GCA_964353925.1 uncultured Syntrophaceae bacterium
ACCCAACAAACCCAATTAACCGATTATGATTTCATCTTCCGCCTTCACTTCTCCTTCACTTACCACCTCGGCAAAAATGCCCTCTTTGGGCATCACACAATCCCCAGCCTGGTAGTAAATCGCACACCGCGTATGGCACTCTTTCCCAATCTGTGTAACACGGAGAATCACGAATTTTCCGACATGAATTTCCGTCCCAATCGGAAGGTGGACGAGGTCTATGCCCTCCGTAGTGATATTTTCTGCAAAGTCGCCATACCCCACCTTCAATCCCATCGCCTTCATCTTTTCTATCGATTCGTTTGCCAGCAAGCTGACCTGCCGGTGCCAGGGGCCTGCATGGGCATCGTCTTTCAATCCAAAATCCTTCAGGAGGGTACAGGATTTGATATCTGTCTTTTTCGTTCCTTTTTTCTCGCTGACGTTGACTGCCAGAACCTTTCCTCTTTGTGCTTCCTTCATATCTCCCATCCCTTTTCTCCCTCTCCCTTAACGGGAGAGGGTGGGGGTGAGGCGGATATTTTCCCCCTCCCCTTCCTCCCCTCCCGCCAGTCGTTGCGACTCGAAACCGAGGGGAGGGGATTTTATTAAGGGTGTACGTTCCGCTTTTTCCTCCCGTCTTTTTAACGAGATGAATATCCGATAGCACCATCCCCCGATCGATGGCTTTGCACATGTCATAAATGGTAAGGCCTGCAGCAGTCACAGCAACGAACCCCTCCATCTCTACTCCGGTTTGGGCCTTGATCTTTACTTTGGCTTCAACATCGATTCTGCTTTCTTCCTCATAAGGGAAGAAATTGATCTCTATATGGGAAAGATTGAGGGGGTGACACATAGGAATGATTTCTGAAGTCCTCTTCGCAGCCATAATCCCCGCTACTCTCGCTACAGCGAAGACATCCCCTTTTGTGATCTTACCGGACATAATCTGCTTATATGTTTTTGGATTCATAAAAACCGATCCCCGGACAACAGCTTCTCTTGTCGTCTCTCTCTTTTTACTGACATCGACCATCTTCGCCCGTCCTGTTTTGTCGAAGTGGGTCAGTTTTGGCATCTTTTCCTCCCATAAATTTGCATGGCGCAGAGCGCATAGAGCATAGCGAATGTTAGAAATTCGTCAATTCCGCAATCCGCATTCCGAAATCCGAAATTGATTCACCCTCCGATCGCTGACATATTCCTCTGGCATTTCTTGAACTGGTGGCTGTTAATTTGATGTTTTTCTGGTTTTGATTGAAGGGCGACAAGAAGCCGCCCCCTCAGATCTCGATCGCTTCCACCCCTTCTCAGGATTTCCTTTACATCAATCTCATCATCCGAGAAAAGGCAGGTTCTGATCTTCCCATCCGGGGTGAGTCGAAGGCGGTTGCAATCTCCGCAGAAATGACTGCTCACAGGGCCGATCAATCCAATTTCTCCAAGGGCCCCTTCAAATCGAAACCGTTTTGCTGGACCATCCCATCGATCCATTGGAATTGGAATCAGGTTTCCAACCCTTTCGAGATGCCTTTTCATCTGTGGGATGGTGAGGATGTCACTCTCCCTCCACTCTTTTCCGTTTCCCGATGGCATATACTCTATATAACGGACGGTGAGGGGAAGCCGGAAAGTCAGTCGGGCAAAAGATTCAATCTCATCGTCGTTCAATCCCCGAATAGCGACCATGTTAATTTTGATTGGGGACAACCCGGCTCTTATGGTTTCTTCGATTCCGGCCCACACTTTTTCAAAATCATCTCTTCGAGTAATCTGACAGAACCTTTCTTTATTAAGGGAATCCAAGCTGATGTTCACCCTTTTCAGGCCAGCCCCTTTGAGACCTTGAGCATACTCTTTCAGGAGAATGCCATTGGTGGTCAGGCTTAAATCCTGAATCTCCTTGATCTCTGAGATATGGGTGATGAAATCAACGATTCCTTTTCTCACAAGCGGTTCCCCGCCTGTGAGCCTGACCTTGGAGATCCCTTCTTCAGCAAAGATTCGGATGATCCTCAATAACTCTTCGTAGGTGAGGATTTCCTTGTGGGGAATGAGAGGAATTCCCTCCTCCGGCATGCAGTAAGTGCACCGCAAATTGCAGCGGTCCGTTATTGAGATTCTGAGGTAATTTATTTTTCGTCTAAAAGGATCGAATAGCATAACTTCCCGATTGCAAAATGCGGATTGCAGATTTCGGAATTAAATCCGAAATCCACATTCCGAAATCCGAAATAAAACAGCCAATACCCGTGTTTGAGATATTGGCCATTTGAAATCCATTGCCCATCTCCTTTCCAAACACGGGAGGTATGATCGTTTCCAATCATACCCTGGCGGCCATCCTCCTTATCTCGAAAATTCCGGACTTAGGAAAAAGGCTCGGAGATCAAATATAGTTTATTTTTAATTGATTAATGGAAAAAAGTCAAGCAGCCAAGGGGTAACTTTCTGAATTCAAAAGATTTTGGCACCATGAAGTCTGAGTTCGTTTTGCCTTGACAACTTTTTGCGCCCTTTATATTATTGGTTTGAAGTTTATCAAAATTATATAGGTGGAGAGGAGGAGTTGGGATGAAACGGATCATTATTGTACTGACTGTTTTACTGATGGGGTTCTTATGCTTCGGAGGGATATCCTTTGGGCAGGCGATTGAAAATGAGTTTTACCTCATTACTCCGGTCTCCAAAGATGTCCACGACCCGGCATTAAAGGCGTTTGCCGCCTATGCGAAGAGAAAATGGAACGTCGATGTGAAGACCAGTGCCATGCCCCAAGGAACTCCGGTGGCTTATGGGCAGATCCTGGAGTGGAGGGGAAAACCCAGGGCAGATGTCTTCTGGGGTGGCGAGGGAACGCTTTTCGATAATTTAGCAGCAGAAGGCCTCTTGGATCAAATAACGATCCCCAAAAAGATGTGGGATGAGATTCCGGCAACCATCGGGAAACCCGTGGGTCTGCCTCTAAAAGATCCGAAGAAATTTTGGGTAGGAACTACCTTGGAACCTTACGGGCTCATTTACCAACCCAAGCTACTTAAACGACTGGGAGTGGAAATCAAAGACTGGGATGATTTGCTCAACCCAAAACTGAAGGGACAGATCGCTCAGTGTACACCAGACCGTTCAAGTTCCAGCCATGCGAGCTATGAGGTTATACTCGCTATGTATGGATGGGAGAAAGGCTGGGAATGGTTGAAAAAATTGGCAGTTAACACGGGGATTTTTACAGCCCGTTCGCGTGACGTTCCCAATGTAGTGGCAAAGGGAGAGTTCGCTGTCGGGTTTGCTGTACCGAGTTACATGGCTTTTGCGGAGGTACTAGCAGGGTACGATGTGATGTTTGTTTACCCGAAGAACGCCTATGTCACGCCTGAACCAATGGCTGTGCTGAAGGGCGCTCCTCACCCAAAAGCAGCCCATGCCTTTATTGAGTTCCTTTTGACCGAAGAAGGACAAAAGCTTTTCGCAGGGCTCGGCCTTTACCCTATTACTCCGAAATACAAAGTTCAGGGTCCTCCAGGGTCGAACCAGGAGAAGGCCATTCAATTCACCGGAGGGATGAGGTCTTTTTTCGACATCCCAGTAGGGAATATCTATGACGATAAGGTCGCCGGGCCCAAAAAGAGGATTGAGGAAGTAAA
>CAYGWV010000012.1:0-21467 GCA_964353925.1 uncultured Syntrophaceae bacterium
ATCCCGGAACCGTTCCGAATTGTGACTCAAGGTGAACTGGTTTCCGAGAATCTCAAAGAGGGGTTCTTCAGGAGCAAATGGGTGAACGAATTGCCGGCTGAAAGCCTCACCCTGGTTGCGGGGAAATATTCCGTTAGAGCACGGACGGTCGATGGTATCAAAATCTCCACTTATTTTTTCCATGAGGAGAATCGGTTTTCGGAGGCCTTTCTGAATGGTGCCGAAGAATATCTAAAAATCTACTCAGACCTTTTGGGTTCATACCCCTTCAAGAAGTTCGATATTGTCCAGAACTTCTTCTCAAGCGGCTACGGTTTTCCTACCTTCACCCTTCTCGCCCCGGGAGCTATCCGGCAAGGGAAAGAATTCCTTAAACCGGGCGCCCTGGATCATGAGATTGTCCATTCCTGGTGGGGACATTATGTGGGCCTCAAGCCCGGAACAGGAAATTGGGTGGAAGCTCTGACCACCTATTGCGCAAATTACTACTATAGAGAGTTGAGGATGGGAAAGGAAGTTGCCCGCAAATATCGACAGGATGTGATGCAGAAATATGCCGTCCAAGTCATTCCCTCAAAAGATTACTCGCTTCGGAGGTTTGAAGGGAAAGAGACGGAGTTGGACGGACAGATCGGCTATGGAAAAGGCTCGATGGTCTTTCATATGCTACGGAGAATGGTTGGGAAAGACCTCTTCTTCGCCACGTTGAGGCAATTTGCGATGCAATATGGGGGCAAACAAGCCGGTTGGGACGATATCAAGAAAATCTTTGAAGAGGCGAGCGGTAAAGGGCTGGAGAGGTTCTTCTCTCAGTGGATCGATCGTCCCGGAGGGCCTCAGCTAAAGTTGGAAAATGTTAGAGCTCAGACCGCTTCCTATGGGTATGTCGTCTCAGGGGAGGTGGTTCAGGAAGGGGAGGTCTACCAGCTTCCGCTTCCGGTTGAAGTGGATGAGGGTTCAGGAAAGAGGCGTCTTTTTTTAGAGGTTTCAAAAAGAAGGAGCCCTTTTTTCATGGAGGTTTCCAGAATTCCGTTGAAGCTCACCTTGGATCCTGATGATCACCTCTTTCGAAAATTATACTCGGATGAAATTACCCCCGCATTGAACGCCTTGCTGGAAGACCGTGAAAAGATCTTTATTATCTCAGATCAAGGAGAGGAGGAGAGTCAAAAAATCTATTTTGAACTGGCCAGGAAGATAAAGGAACAAAAGGGCGGAGAGATTCTATCGATCAGGGAGGTGACAGAAGAGAAACTTAGAAATTCCTCCGTGATGCTTTTGGGTGAAAACTGGAGAAGCCCAATCATTTCTAAACTCATTTCAAATGTTCCGAAACCCATGGACCACAAAGAGGGTTCATTTTTTGTAAAGGGAGATCGAGTGGACGAAGCAGAGGAATCCCTCCTTCTTACCTTTCCCAACGCTCTTCATCCCGGAAAATGGGTGACCCTTTATTTTGGTCGATCCGTGAATGCTCTTTCCCGATCTCGGTACCTGTTTTTCTATGGCTGGGATAGTTACATTCTTTTTAGGAATGGGAGGCCAAAGGAGAGGGGGAATCTTTCTCCAAGGACCTCCTTTGTCTCCTATGACTTCATCTCCAGAGATGATTTCGCTAGAATGGAGCTACCAAGGTTGAAAGAGCATGTTTCCTATCTGGCTTCACCCGAGGTGGGCGGGCGATTTCCCGGAACCCCGGGTTATGAAAAGGCTCAGGCCTACCTGATCAAGCAGTTGGAAGGGATGGGGATGACCCCTGTGGTTCAGCCTTTCTTCATTGCCGTCAAGGATATAAAAGAATCTACCTTGATTCTGAAGTCATCCAACAGGGAAGAGAGACTTAAGGCCATCCCCTTTCGCTTTTCCAAAAGAGGGAAATGGGAAGGTCTTTTCACATTGACGGACCCAGCCAAAATCGAAGAGATGGACAAACTTTCCGGCAAAGGGGCAATGATCTTTCTGGATCTCACCAAAGACTTTCGCTATGAACAGCTCTTAAAAAAGGTAAAGGAACTTCAGGGGAGGGGGGCCAGAGCTATTCTCTTCCTCATCAACGAAGAGGATTTGGATCACTGGGCTCCTTATCTCACCTACCCTTCTTATTTTCCTCCGAAATTGGATGAGAAGCTACTTGAGAGGGAACGGAGCGGCAACCCTGTCCAGCGTTTGATCGAGGCTTCAAAAGTTGTGGCCAAGGCAAAGGAACCAAATTTCTCAATCCATATTCCCATTTTATTTGTCCCCTATACCCAGGTAGAAGAGGAGTGGGTGAAGACCATTTTGGACCGGAAGGATGCTTCTTTTGAAATCAACCTCGGTTTTAAGGAGACGAGGTTTAAGGATGCTAATATTGGGGGGATGATTGAGGGCCGTGACCCGGACAAGAAGAGGGAGTTTCTGTTGTTGGGCGCCCACTATGATCATCTGGGAAGAGACGAAAAAAGCGGAGTGATCTATCCGGGGGCGGATGATAATGCTTCAGGGGTTTCAGCCCTCTTAGAAGTTGGACGATCTCTGATGAAGAGAAAAACGGATTTGAAAAGAAGCGTGCTCCTACTCTTCTTTGGAGGAGAGGAGTGGGGATCGCGGGGATCCCGTGACTTTGTCAATCAACCCGTTGTCCCCCTGACACAGGTAAAGGCGGTGTTCTGTTTGGATACCCTTGGCGGGATAACGGATGAGAAGGAGGTCTTTTTGGCTGGAAGTTCAATTCGCCCCTCTCTTACCCAGATCAGTAAGAAATTCCTGGAACCCTTGGGAATCAAAGAAGGAAAAAATATTGACCCCTCTTCCTCTGAGTTCGGGAGGAATCGTTACCCATTCCATGAAAAGGGGATTCCCGTGCTGGACTTTTTTGCATCGGATCCCAGAAGGATCCATGCCTCCCGCGATCATCTGGAGTCCATCGATTTTGAGAAGTTGGCGGATGTCACCAAGCTGATCTATCTGACTGTTTATGAATTCCTAACAGAGCCGTAGAACCAGATGGGGAGATGAATATGCGAACCGCCTATTTTGACTGTTTTTCCGGAGCGAGTGGGGATATGATCCTTGGCGCCCTGATCGATGCCGGGTTGAGCCCGCAACGATTGAGAGAGGAGTTGAAGAGACTTCGAATTCCAACCGTTCGTTTAAAAGTCAGAAAAGTACTCAAACAGGGAATCTCGGGGACCCAGGTCATCGTGGAGGGGAGGAATGAAAAAAGGTCCCATCGCAATTTGAAAGAGGTTCTGCGAATCATTAAAAGAAGTCGTGTGGAGACGGAGGTCAAAGAGAAGAGCGAAGAGATTTTCAAACGGATTGCTTCGGTGGAGGCAAAGATTCATCAAATTCCGATGGAAGAAGTCCACTTTCATGAATTGGGCGGACTGGATTCCATCGTTGACATTGTTGGATCGGTGTGGGGGATTCGAGAGTTGGGGATTGAAAAGATTCATGTCTCAAAAGTGAATGTAGGAGCGGGATTTGTAAAATGCGAACATGGCATCCTTCCGATTCCAGCCCCTGCCACACTGTCCTTGATGGAGGGGAAACCCATCTATTCATCCGGAGTGGAAAGAGAACTTCTTACTCCCACCGGAGCGGCACTCCTCGCCACCCTGGGTTCTGAGTTTGGTTCAATGCCTCGAATCAATGTTGAGCGAATAGGGTATGGGGCTGGACGGGATGACCTTCCCCATCCTAATCTCCTCAGGTTGGTCGTCGGGACTTCGGAATCCACTTCCGGAAAAGAGACCGTCGCGGTCATTGAAACGAATATTGATGATATGAACCCTCAGTTCTATGATTATGTGATGGAAAAACTCCTGGCCATGGAAGTTCTGGAGGTATTCATCACTCCCGTTTTGATGAAAAAGAATCGGCCAGGCCATCTCCTCACCGTGATTTGCTCTTCTGAAAAGCTCCCTTCTGTCGCGAAATTTCTTTTTAAAGAGACGACCACTCTGGGTCTGAGATGGCATGAAGAGGAAAGGGAAAAGACCGACAGAGAAATCCTGCCCCTTCGAACGAAGTATGGAAGAATCCGTTTCAAATGGGCTCGATGGGAGGGAAGAATCGTCAACCTTTCCCCGGAATATGATGATTGTAAAAGGGTGGCATTAGAAAGAGGAGTTCCCCTGAAGGACGTCTTCGAAGAAGCAAAGAGAGTGGCGCTCATCTGCCAGAAGGATGGATCGAAAGCTTCTTCTCACAGGAGAAACAGGAACCATAAGTAGTCGATCTTACTTGTTTTTAAAAACTCTAAGAAATCCACCCTCATCCATCCACAGGGTCCGGTTCCATCCTTGATATTCCACCCCTTCGTTCTTATATTTTAAGTGAAGGGAGGTGTCATTATCATGAATACCAAGAAAGCCCTTTGCTCCGTTAGCCTTTTGTTGGCATTAACCTTCCTCCTGCCTTGTGAAGGAGGGTCTCAACTGTTTCCTTACACTGGAGGGGGACAACCCAAGCCAGGGACTCATGCCCCAATCATTACCCACGCTTTCGCTGTGGAGAAGGGATATTACGGGTATCTCTGGAGAATCTACATCGAGGCGGAGGATCCGGACGGGGAGATGCTCAGAATTGCCTCTGTGGTGGATCAGGTAGGGTATGGTCATTACCCGACCGATTGGATCTATCTCAAACCCCGAGATCAAAAACATTTCAAAGGCTACATTCAATGGAATACCTTCAGTTCAAAGACATCGTACCTACCGGAGTGGACGCAGATTACCTTGAGGGTTTCCGTGATTGATAAAGCCGGGAATGAAAGTAACGAAGTTGTTTTCCCGTTTACTTTCGAGATCACCCCACAACAGTACGCGTATAAACTACCTGCTCCTTTCGATCAGGGGATTCTCCCAAGATTAGGTTATGTCATGATCGACCTTTTATATCCTGGCCAGGGATATGGACATGGTGGGAGAGGGTATTGATCGGGACTTTCAGAATGATTTGCGGCCATGGCCCGTTCATACGGGCCTTTTTTGTTTCCTCTTGCTTTTCTTCCTCCTGAATGGTAAAAATTTTATATTATCTCAAAGAAAGGGAGGAAATTATGAATGCCAATATCTTTCAGAGGAAGTCGGTTATGGCGATGGTCCTGGTTGTCCTTTTAGGGGTGGCATGGATGGGCTGTACGACCACTGTTAAAGAACGGCAACAAGGTCAACCGGTAACGGGACCCACGGGAGAAACCAAGGCAGAATTGGAGGAGGGGGGTAAGTATTACCTTGATGATGTCCGTGTCCCAAGCGAATTAAATTATAAAGCGGATGAATCCTTGGTCTATGAAACCAAGAAATTTAAAGCGGGCGTTCTACGTTTTTCAAAATGGCGTCTCGATGTTCAGTCCTTGATCGATTTCTTTACTTATAATATGGGAAAAGATAACTGGACGTATGTGAACACCTTTAAAGGAAAGGAGACCCAAATCAGCTTCTCAAAGCCCGATAAAACGTGCAACATCAGAATTACTGAAACATGGACAGGGATGACCAGGGTGTTGATTGCAGTCGGCCCCTTAGGAGAAAAGAAGATGTAAGAGTGGAGTATGTTCTTCGATCGAGTCAGAAGGACCATTGACCGCTACCGGTTATTAGAGAAGGGCGACCGACTGATCGTGGGGGTTTCTGCCGGGGTGGACTCAATGGTCCTCCTCCATCTATTAAATGCCTGCCGTGAAGCATTTCACCTTTCCCTCATCGTTGCTCATGTGAATCATGGTTTCCGACCTGAGGAATCAGAGAGAGAAGCCGAGCTGGTTCAGAAGGAGTCGGCGCGGTTCGGCCTGCCGTTTGAATACGGGAAATTCAATGTGAAGGAGTTCCAAAAACTGGGGCGGCTTTCTCCGCAGGATGCTGCCAGAAGGATTCGTTTCCATTTCTTTTGTGATCTCCTCCGCAAGCATCATGCTCAAAAGATTGCATTAGGCCATAATGCAGATGATCAGGTGGAGACTGTCCTCTTAAGACTGATCCGGGGATCTGGGTTACAGGGTTTAAAAGGGATCCTCCCCATTCGGGAGGGAAAGGTGATCCGGCCTCTTCTTGAAGTGTGGAGAGAGGAGGTCGACTCCTTTGCCTTGGAAAAAAAGATTCCTTTTCTATTCGATTCATCCAATCTAAAAAAGGACTACCTTCGGAATAGAATACGTCTTGCCCTGATTCCATTCATCGAAGAGGAATATCAGCCCCATTTTAAGGAGACCCTCCTGAGGACCTCGACCATTCTCAGGGAAGAGAATGATTATTTGGAGAGGGGAACAGAGGAGGCCTATCAGAAGATCATCCACGAGGGAAAGGATACCCTTTCTTTCAAATTCTCAGAATACCAATCACTTCATCGGGCTATTCAGTGGAGAGTGATCAAGAAGATCGTGGAGAGGATTCATGATGGGGGAATAGTTATGGAGGACGGAGGGGAGGCAGATGTCCTTAAAGTTTGTCAGAATTTGCATCGGTCTTCTCCGAGCTTCCTTTTAGAGCTTCCCCATGGATTCTGGGTTGAGAAACGATATGACGTTGTTTTATTGGGGAAGAGAGAATGGAGACCCTCTCCACCCTTTGAGGTTGACCTCATCTCCCCGGGCCAAACTTTCGTCGAAGAGATCGGAAAAGAGGTGGCGATTGAAGAGGCGGATCGAGATCAATTTAGAGATTACAGCGGACCCCCCAACACGGCTCTGATGGATTTCGAAAGCCTTCGATTTCCGTTGAAGATGAGGAATTTCAGACCGGGCGATCGGTTCTGTCCGTTAGGAGTCAAAGGAACTCAGAAGTTGAAAGATTTCTTTATCGATCATAAGGTTCCAAGGTTTGAGAGGCCGAGAGTGCCTCTGCTCATTTCAGAAGAGATGATTGCTTGGATCGTTGGGTACAGAATCGATGAACGGGTAAAGATCACTGAGAGGACAAGAAAGGTTTTGAAAGTCAAGGTAGTCTAGAAAAACCTCCTTGCCCCCCCCTCACCCCTCATTCCAAGAGGTCGATAACACCCCTTGACAACCAGTGAAGGATCAGGTTAAGAAAGTTGAATTCCTATAGAAAAAGTATGATTTTGTAACTCATGAAAATATCAACGAAAATTAGATACGGAGCAAGGGCAATGGTGGAGCTTGCCTCCCACTATGGAGAGGGGCCGATTGAACTGAAAGAGATAGCCAAGAAAGAAAATATATCTGTAAAGTATCTTGAACAAGTCATTAATCCCCTTCGGGCGGATGGCTTAGTGAAAGCCATTCGTGGAGCTAAAGGTGGGTATTCATTAGCCAGACCACCTGCTGAAATCTGTTTGTATGATGTGATCGAAACTCTGGAAGGTCCTCTCAATTTGGTTGAATGTTTGCGGG
This sequence comes from uncultured Syntrophaceae bacterium, assembly GCA_964353925.1. Lineage (GTDB taxonomy): Bacteria > Desulfobacterota > BSN033 > BSN033 > UBA1163 > CAVQFR01. The sequence goes on from CAYGWV010000012.1 coordinate 7,337, forward strand.
ATGCGAAGGCCTGTCAAAAAGTTTCGTCCTGTGTGACTCGAGAAATTTGGAAGGAAGTTTCAGATGCGATATCTAAGATCTTCTATTCATTTACTTTAGAAGACATGGTTACTAGAAAAAGAGAAAAAGAAAAAGGCAACTCTCCGATGTACCAAATATAAAAATTCAAATACGAAGCACCTGCCTGCGCGCAGCCCCGCCTTGTGGGACGAAGGCAGGCGAAATCCCCGCCTTGCGGAAAGAAGGCAGGGATTCCGATATTCGGATTTCGGATTATTTACTAAGGAGTCCATAATAGAAAAGACATAATCCTATGAAAATCTCCCCTAACCCCTCTTTGCCTGTCTCACGACAGGAAAAGGATATCAAAGAGGGGAATTCCTCCCTTTTGCAAAGGCAGGGCAGGAGGGATTTAGTTTCCAGTGTCCACACAATTATGGCCTGATTAATCATAGGGGATAAGCGATGGCGCGAATAGCGAACTTCATTTCTGAATTGATAGGACACACACCTTTATTGAGATTGAGTCGCGTCACCCAGGGGTGTAAGGGAGAGGTGATAGCCAAACTTGAGTCTTTTAACCCCTGTGGAAGCGTCAAGGATCGTATTGGTTTTTCTATGATTGAAACGGCTGAGAAGGCAGGCTTGATAAAAAAAGATACGGTTATTTTAGAGCCTACCAGTGGAAATACCGGGATCGCCTTGGCATCTATCTGCGCAGCGAAGGGCTATCCATTGGTTCTGACGATGCCAGATACGATGTCTGTTGAACGAATTCATCTTCTCAAAATGTTTGGAGCAGAGGTGATTTTGACGCCTGGAAACGAGGGGATGACAGGTGCGGTGAAGACGGCGGAGGAGATGGCTTCAAAAGATTCTCGATACTTTATCCCACAACAATTTAAGAATCCGGCTAATCCCGAAATCCACAGAAAGACGACTGCTTTGGAAATCTGGGAAGATACCGATGGGCATGTGGATGTTTTCGTGGCGGGGGTTGGAACGGGGGGGACGATCACTGGAATCTCTGATATGATCAAGAAAAGGAAACCAGAATTCAAGGCCATTGCCGTCGAGCCAGAGAATTCTCCGGTTCTTTCTGGAGGGAGGCCAGGACCCCATAAGATACAGGGGATCGGTGCAGGTTTTGTTCCAGAGGTGCTTCGAATGGATTTGGTCGATGAGGTGATCAAAGTATCGAATGAGGATGCGGGATACCTGGCAAGGAGGCTGGCCAAAGAAGAAGGGGTGTTAGCAGGAATCTCCTCCGGTGCAGCGGCGTGGGCGGCCATTGAGGTAGCGAAGAGGCAAGAGAATGAAGGGAAGATGATCGTTGTCCTATTACCCGATACAGGAGAACGGTATATCAGCACCTGGCTGTTCAATGGACTAAAATAAAGGATTCTGGAATAATGGAATAGTGGAATGATGGAATAGTGGGTAGAATTTTTGCTTTGTTTTTTGTCATTTTGCATTCCGCAATCTGCACTCCGCAATCGAAGAGGGGGGTGATCTTATGTTATGGATCATGGATGGCCCCGAAAGGGGGATAATGGCTGATAGCTAATAGCTGATAGCCAAGAACAAGAACCTGAAGAATGAGAAAAAAGACCACTCGCTATACGCCATACGCTATAGGCTAATTTAGGGAGGGAAAACATGGCCAAGACCATTGAGGAAATAAATGAGAAGATAAAGAAAGGGAAAGCGGTTGTCTTAACGGCTGAGGAGATTATTGATTATGCCGCTGAAAAGGGAGTGAAAAGGGCAGCTCAGGAAGTGGATGTGGTCACGACAGGGACCTTCGGCCCCATGTGTTCTTCAGGGGCTTATTTCAACGTCGGTCACACAAAGCCCCGGATCAAGCTGGGAGGGGGAAAGACCTCTCTCAACGATGTCCCGGTCTATACAGGGTTTGCAGCCGTAGATTTTTTCCTAGGGGCAACAGCGATGCCTGAAGATGATCCAAGGAACAAAATCTTCCCGGGAAAATTTGCTTATGGGGGAGCCTATGTCATCGAAGAACTGGTCGCAGGAAAAGATGTCAGGCTGACTGCCACCGCTTATGGGACGGACTGCTATCCCAGAAAAGCTTTGGAGACTTACATCTCCCTGAAGGAAATGAACGAAGCGGTTCTTTTGAACATCCGGAACGCCTATCAGAACTACAATGTGGCTGTCAATCTCTCGGAGAAGGTGATCTATACCTACATGGGAGTTCTCCAGCCCAAAATGGGCAACGCCACTTACTGCAGTGCGGGGCAACTGAGCCCTTTGCTCAATGACCCCCTTTACAAAACCATAGGCATTGGAACTCGAATCTTCCTGGGGGGAGGGGTAGGGTATGTCGTAGGAAATGGAACCCAGCATAATCCAGGAGTGAAGAGGACCGAGGCAGGGATTCCTAAAACGCCTTCAGGCACGCTCTGCGTTACAGGAGATCTCAAGATGATGAGCTCCAAATGGCTTCGAGGAACTTCCTATACGGGGTACGGGGTAACTCTCACCGTCGGCATCGGAGTTCCTATTCCCATTTTAAATGAAGGGATCCTTCGTTCTACTGCGGTTCGGGATGAGGAGATCTTGGCTCAAGTGGTGGACTATAGCGATTCCTATCCTCAGGGTATTCCCGGAAGCATCGGAGAGGTGAGTTATAAACAACTCAAGGCCGGCCGGATTGCGGTCCAGGGGAGAGAGATTCCTACGTCAGGTCTTTCGAGCTATCTGAAAGCCAGGGAGATCGCTCAGATCTTAAAAGAGTGGATCGAAGACGGAAAATTCTTTTTAACCCAACCCGTTGAACTTCTCCCTTCTGCCGATTCCGGGATTGTTTTTAAGCCCTTAAAAGAACGACCCATCAAAAAAACAGCATAGAGCAAAGGGCATAGCGCATAGGGAGAAGGAAACTCTATGCTCTCGGCTTGTTGCTTATTAGAAAGAGGTGGACCATGCAGAAAAAAAGAATTGTTCTCAATTATCCTTCCCATCTCGTCGATCAACCCGTCATCTCGAAATTGGTCAAGGATTATGATTTGGTCGTCAACATTATGAGGGCCCGGATTACCCCCAAAGAAGAGGGAAGGCTCGTATTAGAGCTCACGGGGAAGAGGGCCGGGATGGAGGCGGGACTTAAATATCTGAGTGAAATTGGGGTGAAGACCCAGTCTTTGGCCCAGGATGTGAAATGGGATGAGGATCGCTGCACACACTGTACGGCCTGTATCAGTGTCTGTCCGACGAAGGCATTGGATGTCCAGAGGACGAATATGGAAGTGTCCTTTAAACGGGACAAGTGCATTGCCTGTGAACTGTGCATTCCGGTTTGTCCCTATCAGGCAATGGAAATCCTGTTTTAAGAAATCATAAACATATCTATCAGAAATTTTCTCTCCCCCCTCCCTCTCCCCTGAGGGGAAGGGTGAGGGGAGGAAAGAATGTCATCCAAGGGGTCCATGATTGAAGCAAAGGGTAGTTGTTGCAATGAGTGGGGGGGTGGATTCGAGCACGACTGCCGGGCTTCTCAAGGAGAAGGGTTATGAGGTGATCGGAGCCACCATGTGCATCGGCACGGTGGATAAGACTCAGGGAGGTCCAGCCCGATGTTGCGGTCTTGCCGATATCGAAGATGCGAGACGCGTTGCACTTCAACTCGAGATTCCTTTTTATGTGATCCATCTGAGACAGGAGTTTGAAGAAGAAGTCATCCAGTATTTTTGCAAAGAATATGTTCAGGGGAAAACGCCCAATCCCTGCATCCTTTGCAATGAGAAGATAAAGTTCGGTTCTTTTTTAAAGAAGGCGTTGGAACTGGAGGCCGATTTCTTGGCTACGGGCCATTATGCAAGATTGGGTTTCGATGAGAGGACCGGGCGTTATCTCTTAAGAAAAGGAGTGGATCGGAGGAAGGATCAGTCCTACGTGCTTTTCTCCTTAAATCAAGATCAATTTGCTCATACTCTATTCCCGTTGGGAGACCTCCGGAAGGAGGAAGTGAGGCAGAAGGCGCTTCAGTTAGGCCTTCGAGTCCATGACAAACCAGAAAGTCAGGAGGTCTGCTTTATTCAGGAGACCTCTTATCATTCATTTCTATTGGAGAGGTTAAAAGAGTCCGTTGAACCCGGCTCCATCCTGGACAAGGATGGGAATATCTTGGGAAGACACAAAGGAATCCCCTTCTATACCATCGGACAGCGGAGGGGCCTCCGGCTGGCGAAAGGAAAACCTCTTTATGTGATTAAGATCGACCGAGAAAGGAACGCGATCGTTGTCGGAGGAGAGGAAGAAGTTCGCAGTGACACGTTCATCGTCGATTCTGTCAATTGGATTGTCCCGCCTGAGATCATTCCTTTTCATAACGCTCACGTGAAGATCCGGTATAACCATCCTGGTTCGGAGGCAAGCCTTTCTCCAAAGGGAGGGGGTGAATTGGAAGTGAAGTTTAAATCACCTCAGAAGGCCATCACCCCCGGGCAAGCCGCGGTTTTTTATGATGGAGAAACCGTCCTCGGAGGAGGATGGATCAGAGAGATCGTTCGGAGTTCGGAGTGATGAGTTCGGAGTATTCGATTGTGGATTTCGGAATGCGGATTGCGGAAGAAAAATGAATTCATCGGCTGAAGAAAAACAGGAAAGGTTAAAAGCGACATTCAAAGACATGGGGAAGGTGCTGGTGGCCTTTTCAGGGGGGGTGGATAGTACCCTCCTCCTGAAGGTGGCTCAAGATACCCTCGGAAATAGAAATGTCCTCGCCGTCACCGCGCTCTCTCCCCTTTATCCGGAAAGAGAATTGCAAGGAGTGAAGAAACTGATTCAGGTCTTGGGAGCAAGACATCGCTTGATCCAATCGAACGAGTTGGAGATCCCTGGATTTTCAAAGAATCCTCCGAACCGTTGCTACTATTGTAAAAGCAAGCTCTTCGGAGAATTACTGAATCTCGCCAAAGAAGAAACAATCCCTGTTGTTGTCGAAGGCTCCACCTTGGACGACGATCAGGATCATAGACCAGGGAAGATGGCCATTCAGGAGTTAGGGATCAGAAGTCCACTGAAAGAAATGGGTTTCACGAAAGCGGAAGTCAGAGAATTATCCAGAGCATTGGGACTTCCCACCTGGGATAAACCGTCTTTTGCCTGCCTCGCTTCACGATTTCCCTACGGGGAGGAGATTACTGAAGAGGGGTTGAAAAGGGTGGATCAGGCGGAGGATTTCTTGTTTGGATTGGGATTCAAACAGGTTCGCGTCCGTCATTATGGAAATTTAGCGAGAATCGAAATCCTCAAAGAAGAAATGGCACGTCTCATGAACGGTTCATTGAGAGAAAAGGTGGTAGGCTATTTAAAAAAAATTGGTTATCGCTATGTTACATTGGATCTTCAGGGTTTCCGTTCTGGATCGATGAACGAGGTCTTAGGATGAAGGCAATCACCCTCCTGTCTGGAGGGCTCGATAGCACACTCGCGACGAAGGTAATCATGGAACAGGGGGTCGACCTGGAGGCCCTCAATTTCGTGACCGTGTTTTGTACCTGCACCCATCGAGGAGCAACCTGTTTGGCTTCTCAGAAGGCGGTGGAGACCCTGGGTATTCCTCTAAAGGTATTGAATGTTTCTGAAGAGTACCTCAGCGTGGTGAAGCACCCAAAACATGGTTATGGAAGAAACATGAATCCGTGCATTGATTGTCGGATTTTCATGCTCAAAAAGGCAAAGGCCCGTATGGAAGAGTCAGGAGCCTCTTTCATCGTGACGGGTGAAGTGCTAGGGCAGAGGCCCATGTCTCAGCGAAGAGATGCGATGCGGTTGATCGAAAAGGAAGCGGGCCTTGAAGGTTTTATCCTGAGGCCCCTCTCCGCTAAAGTTCTCCCTATCACCGTTCCAGAGAAAGAAGGATGGGTGGATCGGGAGAAGCTCCTGAAGGTTCAGGGCCGGTCAAGAAAGCCCCAGATCGAATTGGCAGAGCATTATGGCATTCATGACTATCCATGTCCTGCAGGGGGGTGCCTTCTTACAGATCCCGGATTTGCGAAACGAATCAAGGACCTTATGGATCACGACCTTGATTTTTCCACGAACGATGTTCATCTTTTAAAAATAGGAAGGCATTTCCGATTTTCTCATGGAGTTAAATTGGTCGTTGGACGGAATGAGGAGGAGAATCAGAAAATCCAGACCTTTGCTCAAGGGGGAGACGTTTTATTAAAGGTTTCCAGTTTCCCGGGGCCTCTTTCTCTTTTGAGGGGGAAGCTTGATGAAGGAGATATTGAGAAGGGGGCAGCCATCACAGTTCATTATAGTAAAGCAAAGGATTTAGGGAAGGCAGAGGTAGCCTATAAGGGTGTGGATAAAGATGAAAGTCAATCTCTTTCCATTTCACCTGCTTCGAGAGGAGAAATTGAGAGATTGATGATCAATGAGTGATCCTCCGCCACGTAGGGTGTAGGGCAATGCCTGTGCGTGGCATGGCTCAGGGGGGAGAAAGGAAGGATTATCGAATGAAAGTATGTCCGGAGTGCAGAACAAAGAATGAGGGTGTAAACAATTTCTGTAAAAAATGTGGGTTTCTCTTTGCTGGCCCGGCGTTTAAGGAAAAGAGAGAAAAGGTGTTGGGTGAGAGGAAGAGATCTTCGTGGGTTTTCATCTCTTTGATTGTTATTGCCTTTGCGCTGGGAGGAGTAGCGTTCTGGGTCATCAAGGGAAAAACAACGACAAATCCCAAGATCGCTTCCCAACAGAAAGTGATCGACAGGGTGGACTATTCCGGGCAGACGATTCGCATGACCGATATCGTAGCAAAAGTTGAAAATGGGAAAATCTCCATTCCTCTCGATGTGGTAAAAGAGAAAAAAATGGTTCGTTTTGAATATGAAGGCAATGGGGTGAAGATTCCCCTTCTTGCCTATGTCACCTTAGCCGGAAGAGTGGTGACGGCGATCAGCATGTGTGAGCCGTGTCGGTCGACTCGTTTTCACATCCAAGATAAAGCCTTAGTGTGTAACGCTTGTAATACAGAATGGAGTTTAGAGACCCTCAAAGGAATTAAGGGGGGGTGTATGGATTATCCCCCCGAAGTGATCCCGAGTGCGGTTGAGAAAGATAGAGTCCTCATTGAAGAAAAGGTTGTTCTCGGTTGGAAACCCAGGGCTTAATTCTTGATGCTCAGCCGTCAATAAGAAAAAAATTAAGAACTGAACGCCGATTAGGGGGCAACCAGTGAGAAAGACAATTCTTCATGTAGGAGATAAAGTTCTTGGAGGAGAGAAAATCGGCATGAAGGATGTGCTTCCCCTCTTAGGGGCAAAAGGGCCTGACATCTTAGACCTTGCTGCAGTCGCCAACCGCGTGAGAGAGGAGTTCAACGGGAACGAGATCGATCTTTGTTCACTCCTTAACGTTAAATCAGGAAGATGCTCTGAGGACTGCGTTTTCTGCGCTCAGTCGGCTCACTACAAAACGGAGGCTCCGGTTTATCCTCTCATGGATATGAATCGAATTGTGGAAGAGGCAAGAGAGGCTCAGAAGAAAGGGACAGGCCGGTTCTGTCTCATCACAAGCGGCCGGGAATTGAACGACAAAGAGTTTGAAACGATTCTGAAGGCCCTCGATCGAATACGGAAAGAGACCACCCTTGACCTCGATTGCTCTTTGGGAACGTTGAGTGAGGAAAGGGCAGAGGCTTTAAAAAAAGTTGGAGTCACCCGATATAACCATAATGTTGAAACATCGGAGAGCCATTTTCCCCAAATATGTTCGACCCACTCCTTCGGGGATCGCGTTCAGACCATTGAGGTTTTGAAAGACCGGGGATTTTCCATCTGCTGTGGCGGGATCATTGGCCTGGGGGAATCACCTCAACAGCGATTGGAACTTGCCTTTTCCCTCAGGCAACTCGGGATCGACTGCATTCCTTTCAATATTCTTAACCCGAGACCGGGAACCCCGCTGGAACATTCAGAATCTGTTCCTCCCATAGAAATCATCAAGACCATCGCCTTATTTCGACTCATCTTGCCCAAGGGAACCATTAAGATCGCGGGCGGGCGGGAGGCCAATCTTAGAGATTTGCAGTCCCTTGCCCTTCTTGCCGGGGCCAATGGTCTGATCTTGGGAAATTATTTGACCACCCTGGGTCGAAGCGCAGAGGATGATCTGGCGATGATCAGGGATCTTGGTTTTAACATTAAATAAATCCATGAGACTAAGAGACATTTCGATAAACAATCTGAGGAGGCGAAAAAGCAAAGTCCTCTTCCTGATCCTGGGTCTCACTATCGGGATTACAACGGTTGTGACCCTCATCTCTATTACCCGAATGATGAATGAGGATATCTCCAACAAGCTTGACGAGTTTGGAGCCAATATCCTTGTCATCCCTCGATCGGATGACCTCTCTCTTTCTTACGGGGGGATGAATATTGGCGGGGTTTCAGTGGTCGGTCAAACGCTTAAAAACTCAGATGTCCCAAAGATTCGGCAAATCGAGGTCAGGGAAAACATCAGCACCGTCTCGCCGAAATTGATCGGAGTGGTAGAGCTCGAAGGGAAGAAGATTCTTCTCACAGGCGTGCTTTTCCAGGAGGAGGTCAGGCTCAAGAAGTGGTGGAAAGTCCACGGTGACATTCCCAAGAGCCGGGACGAAATTCTTCTTGGAAACGAGGTTGCTGTAAGACTCTTTAAGAGCACGAATGACTATTTAACCATTAACGGGAAAACAGTCAGGATTTCGGGGATGCTGGATGAGACAGGGTCCCAGGATGACTTTCTCATCTTTGGCGACCTGGCTTTCGTGCAGGAGGCGTTGAAGAAACCCGGGACTTTGAGTCTGATTGAAGTCTCGGCCTTTTGCATCTCCTGCCCGATCGAAGAGATCGTCAGTCAGATCTCTAAGGTATTGCCCCATGCCAAAGTAACCGCGATCAAACAGACCCTCCAGACCAAAATGGAGGCTTTAGGTCACTTTAAGAAATTTTCTTTAGGCCTATCCGTGATCGTTCTTCTCATCGGAGGCCTGATCGTGTTCACGAATATGATGGCCTCCGTCAACGAGCGGAAAAGGGAGATCGGAATCTTCCGTGCCATCGGATTTCGGAAATCGCACGTGATTAAGATTGTTTTTTCGGAAGCCTTTATCGTGGGGTTGATCGGGGGAGGTGCGGGGTACCTCCTGGGACTTGGAGTTTCCACCATCCTCGGTCCCATCCTCACAGGGATAAAAGGAAGGGGGATCTCAATGGATCCTGTTTTAGCGGTGGGTGTCGTTTTTCTTTCTGTGACAATGGCGATCCTCTCCAGCATCTATCCGGCGATTCATGCCTCGAAGATGGATCCTACCACGGCGCTCAGAGCGCTATGAAGAGCAAAGCGCAAAGGGCATAGAGCATAGTGTTAATAGACCTTGAATCAAACTCTATGCGCCCTGTCTGCCCGCGGTAAGCAGAGGCTCTGCGCTGTGGGGATTTGAGTTTCATCATGAGTCTGATCGAGATAAAGAACCTGAGCAAGATTTACGAGAGCGGAGAAGAGCGTGTGACTGCCCTTGGGGAGGTGAGTCTGAATATTGAACGGGGAGAATTTATTTCTGTGATGGGCCCTTCGGGATCAGGGAAATCGACTTTTTTAACCATTCTGGGAGGACTCAACCACCCCACAGAAGGGGAGGTCGTGGTGGATGAGATTCCAATCTATAAACTTCCCCTTGAGAAACTTGCCGATTTCAGAAGAGAATATCTTGGCTTCATTTTCCAATCCTTTCAGCTCATCCCTTACCTCACCGTGATTGAAAATGTCATGCTTCCCCTTGCGATCACAGAAAAATCGAACCAAGAACAATTGAATATGGCGGGGGAGATATTGGAGAAGATAGGGCTGGAAGGGAAGCGGAAAAGGCTGCCAGATCAACTTTCAGGAGGGGAGCAAGAGAGGGTGGCCATTGCCAGGGCCCTGGTGAATTCACCCCCCCTTCTCCTTGCCGACGAACCCACAGGAAATTTGGATTCAAAAACGGGAAGAGAAATCATGGAACTGTTCAAATCCCTCAATGACGAGGGTCAATCCATTGTCATGGTTACGCACAATCCTGAGAGCATCGCCTTTTCTTCCCGGTCCATTCATCTTCGTGATGGAAAGGTAGTGAAGGGTGATCTTCACTAGGGGAGGGCGCTAACCTAGAGGTTGGAGAAGGTGGTCCCATAATTTTTGACAGGAAAAACCCAGTTCAAAATACTTTATTCTTTAGACCTGAACAAATTCTTATTGATCTTTTCTTAGCTATCTGCGCCTTTTCATTCTGTTTTAGATTTAATATAGATTGTCTGGTATGCGCTTTGTCCTCTTGATCAGTATTGTTCAATCGATCCTCTTTTTGGGACACTGGTTTTTATACAGAACCCTGGTTCGCTTTTTTGGGGTGGCCGGTCCTGCAAAGCTTTTAACCTTGAAGGTGGTCTTGGGTCTCCTCTCTGTGAGCCTTGTCCTGACCTCCTTTCTTGCCTTCCGTTATTCAAATTTCCTGATACAATGCCTTTACACGGCTGCGGCCTCGTGGTTGGGGGTTCTTTATCTTTTCATTCTCGCGTCAGTGCTTTGCTGGATCTTCTACGGTTTGGCCAAATTATTTCACTTCCCTTTGGACCGAAAGATATTGATCGAGATTTTGATCGGGATCGCTCTGCTGGCGAGCCTCTATGGATTCATCAATGCAGGAGTCACCCGCATCACCCGAATCAACGTTGAGCTTCCTCTTTTGCCCGGCCAATGGAAAGGGAAAACTGCGGTCTGGGTGAGCGACCTCCATTTAGGCCAGGTAAGAAACTACGGGTTTGCCCGGCATATTGCTGCCGAGGTGAAGAACTTACATCCAGACATTGTTTTTATTGGCGGCGATCTCTATGATGGGGTGGCAGTTGATCTGGATAAGGCGATCGAGCCTTTTTCGAAAATCTCCGCTCCTTACGGTACCTATTTTATTACCGGGAATCATGAAGAGTTTTCTGACAATACCCCAACCCTCCAAGCGGTTCGTCGTGCTGGGATACATGTCTTATATAACGAGAAGGTTGACCTGGATGGCCTGCAGATTATCGGAGTTGATTACAGGGGGTCGAGAAGGGAAGAGGGTTTCAGAACGATATTACAGAAGATCGGAATTGACCCTCATCGGCCCAGCATTTTATTGAAACACGCCCCTTTCAATCTGCAGGTGGCCAGGGAACAGCGAATCTCGCTCCAGCTCTCAGGTCACACTCACCAGGGCCAGGTCTTCCTCTTCCGATTGATCACCTCAAGGGTCTACCAGGGTTACGACTACGGGCTAAAAAAGTTCGGCGACCTCCTCATCTATACCTCCAGCGGGGCTGGTACCTGGGGGCCTCCCATGCGGATTGATACCATACCGGAAATTGTGGTCATACAGTTCAGATGAAGTATCCGAGATAGATTTCTTATTGACCCTCCCAGTTCAATTTAGTAGACTTCTATTGATGTAAAGGAATACCCCTTTCCGTCAACAGGAGACTCCCACATGCTGCCCGATTTCGTCCCCCATTTAGGCATTGGACCTCTTTGTGGGTTAACCGCTAATGCCATCCTTGCTATTCTGTGTTTGGTCATCTCGATCATTTATTACCGTTACCGACCGCTGCGGAGCCTGTTTTTATTCTATGTTTTCATAACGTTTTCCTTCTTAGGATGGTTTTTTTGGGGACTTCAAAGATCACCGGAGTCCGTCCTCTTAGGGTACAGAATCCTTTATGCTTCATTAGCTCTTTTGCCGGCCACCTGGTTCTGGTTCTTCTTGGAACTCTTTAATGAAAGACCACGCCCGCTCACCTGGGTCGTAACTGGAATAGGACTCCTACTCGCCGTTTCGGCCCTTTTTGGAAAAGGACCCTTGTTCTTCGGGCTTCCCCTGGAACCCGACCCCATCTCTTTTGATTTCTGGAGGCCCCAGTCCAAGCTTCTTAAAGTGCTCATTCAATGTTTTTGTCTCGCGGCTTGTATTTTGTACATCTCTCTCATCCTCTCAAGACCGGCGCGTTTCAAGGAGCGGAAACAGGTTTTGATTCCTGTCATCATGGGGCTATTTAGTTGGTTCTTGGGAGGGCTTAACGATTCGCTGCTCGCCGCAGGGGTGACCTTTCTAACAGAGGCGCGTGTTTTGTGGTTTGCCTCCATTTGGCTCTCGATCTTTCTGACCATCGCCGTTGCGCTCCATTTTCGTTCCTTGGAACAAGCAATTCTAGAGGCGAAGAACATGTTTGAGCGGTTCGTTCCACCCGCTTATCTTCGCCGTATCGCCAGCAAAGGGTTGGGAGCGATACGCTTGGGTGAGGCTGATCAACAGTGGGTAACGATCCTTTTTTGCGACATCAGAGGGTTTACCGCTTTGTCCGAGCGGCTCACCCCGAGTCAATTGGTAGCCTTTGTGAACCGGCTGTACGAGCGCATCACACGTGTGGTGGATGAGCGGCAAGGAGTGATCGACAAGTTCCTTGGCGATGCCGTCCTGTGTATCTTCGAGGGAGCGGACTCGGCTGAAAGGGCTGTGGCTTGCGGGGTGAATATGCTGGCTGTGGTTGAATCCTTCAATACCGAGGCAGACCGACCCACCGATCAAGCGGTTCAAATCAGCATCGGTCTTCATACGGGGCCGGTCATCTTAGGAACCATCGGCACCTGTGATCGGATGGACTCTACCGTTTTGGGCCTGGCCGTTAACATAGCCAAACGCCTCGAAGGAGTCACAAGGTCATTGGGCGTGGATATGCTCATCACAAATCAGGTCGCCGAAAAGCTTCCAAAGGGGCACGGCCACCAATTACGGAAACTGAGCGAGGCTTCCCTGAAGGGCTGTTCGGCGCCGGTAGGTATCATCGAAGTGTACGATCAGGACCCGCCAGAGGTGCAGCATCTCAAGAAGCGAATCGAACCTTTGATCGGAGAGGGGCTCGAACTTTTCAAGGGTGGCCTTTTTGAAGCTGCTTTGTCCAAGCTCCAGGTGGCCCAAGGCATTTATCCACAGGACTTACCCCTTCAGCTTCTCATCACCTCTATCAGGGGTACGTTGGACAGAGGGGGAATGGTTAAAGGAGCTGCCTTGCTTGATTTTAGATAGAGGGTTATTCCGTTTTGCCATGAACGGCCGATTGGGACGAAAGGTCAAAAAGCCCATTCTTTTTGAGAATGGACCCTAGATTAAGTAAACCCGCCAGTTGCAGAAATGAACCCGGACAGGCCGCTCTCCAAGGCTTCGAACGGCGGTTTTTGGGAGATTTAAAGGAATGGGAGAAATTTGCTTCAAGTGACCTCTGATAAAGAAACGGTTCGAGGGTGCTGGTTTGCTGAAAGGTTCGCCCCGAAGCCTTTCCGACCGGCTTGTCCGGGTTCAGATGAGTCGCTTTTTTTGAAACATCAGGGTAAATATTTTAGCAGCCGCCTCCAACGAGGCGGATCCGATCTACCCCGCAACCCCTTTAAACTTAAATTCTTTGCTTGACGGAAAGGGAGAACGGCGAGAAATGCCTCGGACTGAAGTTTTTGGGGGAATCGGGGGCTTTGGGGTATAATAGAATTTGCATGGAGGTCGTATGCCAATCTTCCTGGGCGCTCTCGGTGTGGCCCTCATCCTTGTCGTTTTAGGGGATGCTTTTGAAACGATCGTTCTTCCCCGCCGTGTGACACGGCGGATCAGCCTTGCCCGCCTTTTTTATCAATCGACGTGGTTTTTTTGGTCTACAACGGTTCGTTCGATATTTTCGAGGAGGCGTCAGGAAACCTTTTTGAGCTGGTATGGTCCTCTTTCCTTGCTTCTGTTGTTGATCTTATGGGCGACAGGACTGGTGATCGGTTTTGCACTGGTTCACTGGGCATCCGGCTCGATCATCAAAACGCCGGAAGGGACATCCAGCTTCGCTACCTATCTTTATCTGAGTGGGACAACCTTCTTTACTCTCGGGCTGGGAGATGTTGTCCCCATTAAGACCTTCGGGAGGGGGCTCGTTGCGTTTGAATCGGGGATGGGGTTTGGCTTCTTGGCTCTCGTCATCGGTTACGTCCCCGCACTGAACCAATCTTTCTCGCGGCGCGAAGTGAACATTTCGCTCCTGGACGCGCGTGCAGGTTCTCCGCCCACGGCTGC
>CAYGWV010000013.1:0-18024 GCA_964353925.1 uncultured Syntrophaceae bacterium
TACAAAAACAATAATTCCTTATACCCCCACTCACTCCTCCCCCTCACTGGGAGGGTTAGGGTGGGGGGGATGTCATTTTATCAAAATATACCAGAATACTCCCCAGCTCTGCTGGGGGGATGAATGGCCTCCCCTCTCCCCTGGAGACTGTGTCACAATCCACCGCTCGCCCTTCGACACGCTCAGGACGAACGGCTAAGTAATTGATATTTAATGTCCCGTGGTCCGTTCGTGGTGAGCCTGTCGAACCATGAACGGACTTACGACACAGTCTCCTGGGGGAGAGGGTCAGGCCTCCGGCTCGGAAGAGCCTATGGCTCGGAGAGGTGAGGGGGAAATGATGTTTGTTCACCCCTCCCCGAGCCGGAGGCTCTCTGAGCCGGAGGCCACCTTAATCCTCCCCCATCAAGGGGGAGGAAAGTTTTTTAGAGAATTGGATCCCCCCGCAACTCTGCTGCGGGGTACTTCACTGTTTGTAGGCGACAAAACCCGCTACGGGAATCGTTAATCATAATAACCTGACGGGGCACGAGGATCGCCAGGAGACCTTTCGGGAACCGGGGTCCCTGAAGAAGTGCTTTCCTTTTCACGATCCTCTTTCTGCCGTGGAACGGGGCTATCGATAAATGCCTCCGTGATCGTTTCAGGGGAATCCGTGTTGGTGGGTAGTCCTGTCTCGATATTCACTTTGATGAACGTAATCCCTTGAGGGGGCTTGGGGGTTTCGATAGGAGTGTTTTTTAAAGCTTGGTTCATAAAAGAGATCCAAATGGGAAGAGCTGCCCTTGCCCCGGTCTCTTTTTTTCCCAACGAAGTCTTGTCATCAAACCCTACCCAGACTCCTGCGAGGAGAGAGGGAGAGTAACCAATGAACCAGGCATCGGAATAATCGCTGGAGGTTCCCGTTTTCCCGGCGACCGGTCTTCCGAGAACCTTCGCTCTCTGGCCCGTTCCATGTTGGACCACTCCCTGGAGGAGATGGGTCATGATAAAAGCATTTTGCGGAGAGATCACCCGCTCCCTTAAAGCGGGCGAAGGAGTTTTTGGCATTTCCTCCTCTTCTTCTTTTTCCTCCATCTCAATATAAGGGGTGTTTTCCTCAAGGACTTCGCCCTTCATGGTGACAATCTTTTTGATGAAGATGGGTTTGATCCGTTCCCCTCCATTTGCAAAGACAGCAAAGGCAGAGGTCAATTCCATCATGGAAACCCCCGACGTGCCCAAGGCAATGGAGAGGTCCCTTTTGACGGGGGATTCAATCCCCAATCTTTTCATGAATTGGAGGGCGTACCCAACGCCGATATCTTCGAGGATTTTGACGGTGACGACATTTCTGGAATGAGCCAAGGCGTTCCGGAAAGTGATGGGCCCCATGAATTCTTCATCATAATTCTTTGGAGCCCAATAGGCTCCTCCATCGGGATCTGAATACTCTACCGGAGAATCCATGAGGATGGTGGAGGGGGTATAGCCCTTCTCCAGAGCGGCTGCATAGATCATGGGTTTGAAGGCGGAACCGGGTTGCCTTCGAGAAGAGATCGCACGGTTGAATTGGCTCTCACTAAAATCACGGCCTCCCACCATGGCTCTGACATATCCGGTTTTGGGATCGAGACAGAGCAAGGCACCCTGAACGAGAGGTTCTTGTTCGAGGCTAAGAAGAAGCGCCTGCTCTTTCTTAGAAGATTCTTTCACACGAACATAGATGACATCTCCTGGGTTGAGAAGATCCCCGGGGGTTTTCACTTTTTGCGGTTTGTAGGTCGGTGTGGGTTTGATATTGAGGGCCCAGGACATTTCGGAGAAGGGGAGAATTCCTTTTCGATCTTCGACCCAGACGGTGTATGACTTTTTTGAATCCTCTTTAGAGAGGATCACCCCTTCGAAGATTTCTTTTTGGGGGAGGGGGGGGACGATCCCCTTCTTTTTATTGGGAAGTTCCTTCGTCTCGTTGGGAGAAAGAGTCTGGAAAGGGCCCCGGAATCCCTCTCTCTTATCCACTTCCCTTAACCCCGCCTCCACAGACTTTTGAGCGGTTCTCTGGAGGGAGAGATCCAGGGTCGTGTAAATTCTCAGTCCCTCCTGATACAGTTTTTCCTTTCCATACTTCCTTTCCACCTGGTGTCGAATGAACTCGGTGAAGTAGGGAGCTTTGCTGAAATAGGCGCTTTCCCTCGATTGAATCTTAAGAGGAATCTGAAGAGTCTTTTCCTTCTGCTCTTGGGAGACGAAGCCCAATTCTGTCATACGGGTGAGAACGTAGGCCTGTCGATCTTTAGCTCTTTTTAGATTGTTGACCGGCGAATAGCGGCTGGGGGCTTTTACCAGACCAGCCATCATAGCCGTCTCTGCCAAATTGAGTTGTTCAACCCGCTTATTGAAGTAACTATCTGCCGCGGCCTCCACCCCATAGGCTCCGTTTCCCAAATAAATGTTATTCAGGTAAAGGCCGAGGATTTCCTCTTTGGTTAAATTCTGCTCCAAGCCAAAGGCATAGGCGACCTCCTTCAATTTTCGGGTTAGACTTCTCTTTGGCGTAAGGAAGAAAGTCTTGGTCACCTGCTGAGTGATGGTGCTTCCTCCTTGGACAATCCTTCCAGCGAGGAAGTTTTTGAACATCGCACGGAGTATTCCTTTGTAATCGACCCCCTTGTGCTGGAAAAAATCTGCGTCTTCTGCGGCGATGAAAGCGTTGACCAACTGTTTAGGAATCCGTTCATAGGAGATGGGGATCCGATTGTCCATCAAAAACTTTCCGATCACTTCGTCTTCTTCGGAGTAGACGATGGAGTAGGCATTGAGGTTTCGTTCCTTCAGGAGTGCAAAATCAGGCAGGCGATGGGAGTGATAGAAAAAGAGCAAGCCTCCAAAGATGAGGAGTAAAAGGACAGAGAGGATGAAGGAGTAGATGACATAAAATGCCCATCCCTTTTTCCCTCTTTTTTGAATATGATTTTGTTCTTCCATGAGGAGTCAGTAATGAGCCCAAAAAAGGGAAAACCCTTTTTACAGGGTCCTCCCTTTTTTATGAATTCATCATCGTGCGGCTATTTTTTCTTCTTTGGTATTTTGGCACTCAGGTCCTCTACCTGTTTTCTTAAGGTTTCAATCTCTGCCTTCAAATTACCGATGGTCGCATCCTTTTCAGCCGCCGCCTTCTGGACATCCTCCTTCAACTTCTGCGCATCCAGCTTTAATTTGTCGCTTTCCGATTTGAGGTTGGTATTTTCGGTTTTTAATTTCTCATTTTCAGCCTTGATCTCGGCTCCACATCCCACCCAGACGGTCAGAAACATTCCAATCAAGAATAAGGACAGAATAACAGAAACACCCTTCTTCATCTTTCCCTCACCTCCTTTTTTAGAATTTAATCAACTCTTTTGTACAAATTATAGAAACCTACGCTGAAAAAATCAAATAATTTTTTGAACTTGACAACCCTTCCAATTTATAGTGATACTTTTAAAAAAATTCATTCGAATTGAAAAGTTTCTTCCTTCTCTTTTCATCCCTTGCATCGTCGCAAGGAGAGGAGGGGCGGGATAGGTGATCCACCTTCAACGCTTATCCTTAAAGAAATGGAACAAAAAGGGGTCTCCCGTTGTCTATAGAACCAGGGGAAGAATAGGTTTTTGATGAGCACTTCTCCCAAGATTCAAAAAGAAGTCATCGAAAACTGCAAGGCAGGGGACGAAAAGGCCTTTGCAGAGATTGTTCTCCACCGCCAGAAAAAGGTGTTCAACATCGCTTACAGAATGTTGGGCAATTCGGAAGAGGCGAAGGATTTGGCCCAGGATGTCTTTATCTCCGTTTTTGAGTCGATCAAAGATCTGAAGGAGGAGATTAAATTCGATGGCTGGCTCACACAGATTACGTTAAACCACTGTCGGAACCGTTGGAAATATTTAAAGCGAAGGCAATATTTCAGTTCTGATTCATTGGACGATCCCATCGAGACAGAAGACGGAAGTGTGCCAAGAGCCGTTTATGATCCTTCTGATAATCCTGAAATCCTGTTCGAAAAGAAGATGATCCAACAATGGATTCAGAGGGGGCTCCTGAAACTGAAAGAAGATCAGAGGGAATTGCTTGTGCTGAGAGAGTTCCAGGGATTTTCTTATGAAGAGATGAGTGAATCCCTCGGCCTTCCCGAGGGGACGATCAAATCGAAACTCCACAGGGCAAGAATGGATCTGAAAGAGGTGTTAGAGAGGTCCACTCATTAGAGAAAGGAGGAGGGTCTATGGATTGTGAACAGGTGCGAGATCGATTTTCCTCCTTGTGGGAAAAGGAGTTGTCGCCCTTTGAGGAGAAGATCTTCAAAGAGCATCTTTCTTCGTGCCCAAAGTGCCAGAGGGAATTTGAACAATTTGAGAAGACGATGCGATGGCTTCACTCTGTCGGAGAGGTGGAGGTACCAGAAGGATTTCTCCCCGAACTTTATAGAAAGATAAAAGAGAAAAAAAAGGCCATCCCGGGCGAGAAGGCCAGAGGAAGATGGTTCCACTTCCCACTCTCCTTTAAACTTCCGGTCCAAGCGGTGGCCATGGTGGCCATCGTTTTCTTGGTGCTCTACCTTACTAAGATGATGCCAATCGATGGGGTTCGCCTGAAAGAAACAAAACAAACATCTTCGCCTCTTTCCGTGCAGGAAAAGCCTGAACAGGTATTGACTCAAAAAGAGGGAGAGGGAAGGGCGTTGGAATTACCCACGGAGACGCCTCGTCCAAAGGATGTTGAACAGACCAAAGCCCCTGTTCCAAAAGAGGGAAAATTAGAAGAGGCATCTGTTCCACAGGTAAAAGCAGAAGCGAAAAAGAGGGAGGCTCCTGCCCGGAGCACGGAGGCCATTGGGTACCAGGCGGTTGATTCGAATAAGGCAGCGAGGGTGAAAACCCCGTCGCCAGAGCCGGGAAAGATTGAGAGAGAATTGGCTTTCCAGGAGAAGTCCCTTGTTGCTTCGAAGCCTCCTCTAGAAATCGTCTTGAGAATCTCAGATCGGAAAAAGGTGATCTCCCAACTTCACGAGCTGGTCAAACAATTCGGAGGAGAGGTGGTTACTACAGAGGGGGATAGTTTCCTTGCTTCGCTTCCCACGGGTTCATTTTCAGGGTTTGAAAAAGAATTGGCAGGATTGAGTTCTTCTGCCAAGACAGATCAGTTGATTGCGAAGAAGCATGCCACAGGAAGTTTGAAATTCGAACAAGGAGCGAAGAGAGAAGGAGCTGACGAGAAAAGCAAAGGGTCGGCAGGACTTGCAGCCGATAGGGAAAGTCGAACGATCGTTCGCATCCTTCTCGTCGAGGAGTAATCTTCTTTGGCAATTCCTCTTTGTGGGAGACTGTTCGAAACTTAGCCACTTCCCTGTCATGTTGAAATTTTTTCAGCATCTCTCTTTGCTGATAACCATTAGGCCCTGAACTTGATTCAGGGAACGGTTCAGGGTAACCATTACGGATAAGGCCGCGGACTATTGGGTTTGACTTCTGAGCTTAAGTTTTGTATAAATAAATCCTATCATTTATTCAATTTTATTTTTCTCCACAATTCCTCAGTGTTTTAAAAAGGGAAAAACTGTCCTTCGTCAAGGGAGGAGGAATTTCATGATCAGGCCATTGAAGAGTTTAGGAATGGGATTGACCGTCTTATCACTGTTGCTTGGCGTTTGCCAGAATGGATGGACAGAGGAGAAATATACGGTCAAACCAGGGGATACGCTTTATGGGATTTCAAAATCGTATGGGGTCAGTATAGAGGCGTTGCAAAAAGCGAATGCATTAGAAGGAAATTCAATCAAGCCAAAACAAGTTCTCATCCTTCCCTCTCCAAGAGAAAAGAAGACGGATGAGGCTTCGAGAACATCTTCGAGCGCGCACCCTAAGAAACTTTCAGCTGAGACGGTTAGAAGAACTTCGGGAGAAATGGATTCTTATGTTGTCCAGAGGGGAGACAGCCTTTTCAGTATTTCGACGAAGGTGGGTCTTCCGATAGAAGAGATTAAGAAGATCAACAGTCTCCATACCTCCGCCTTAAAGATTGGCCAAATCCTTCTTCTCCCAAAAGGCGAAAGTCGGTTGGATGAGAAAGCAGAAGCGTTAGGGGATGAGGAGGAGATTTCCGAATTTTCCGAGAGAGAGGGGGAGAAAGCGGAGTCCGTCACCTCCACTCCCCTCGGAAAATGGAACAACCCAGAGGAAAGAAGCCTTCTGGTGAGGGTTGTAAAGACCTTTTTAGGGGTGCCCTATCAATTAGGAGGTTCCACGCTAAAGGGGATTGATTGTTCTGCTTTTGTAAAAAAGGTCTATGAAGTGTTTAATATTCAACTTCCCAGGACTACCCGAGAACAGTTCTTGGTAGGGAAGAAGGTTCAAAAGAACCAATTGGAGGAAGGAGATCTCGTCTTTTTTAGAGAGAGGGGAAATCGCGCTCACGTGGGGATTTACGTTGGCGACAATCAATTTGTCCACGCCTCTTCTTACAGCAGAGAGGTCAAAATAGATTATTTGGACACCCCTTATCACAGCAAACGCTTTCTCAGAGGAGTCCGGGTAAAAGAATTGGAGAGAGAAAGTTGAAGGGGTATCCAATGGCAAAGGCCAGGGTTCACTTCAAGGTTACGGGTGAGATTTGAGAAAATAAACTTTAAACCTTAGCCCTGCCCTAATCATTTATCTCGAAAGAAGGAGAGTGAGTCATGATCATCGCTATCAATCCCAAGAATCCACAATCAAGGCTGATTCGAAGGGTCGTCGAGGTCCTTGAGGGAGGGGGTGTGATCGGATATCCAACCGATACGATTTATGGGGTGGGGTGCGACCTTTTCAATCCGGAGGCGATTCGAAAAATCCATCGACTGAAGAAATTGGAAGGGAAGAAGCCGTTGAGTTTCATCTGCTCCGATTTGAAGGATATCAGTCACTATGCCTATGTCTCGAATTATGCCTACAAAATGATGAAGCGCCTGCTCCCGGGGGCCTACACCTTTGTACTGAAGGCGACGAAGCTGGTTCCAAAGATAGCCATGACCAAACAGAATACGGTGGGGATAAGAATCCCCGACAACAAGATATGCTTAACCCTCGTCAAGGAGTTGGGGCACCCGATTATCAGCACCAGCGTTTATAAACCCGATGAGGGACTGTACAATGATCCTGCCGAGATCGAAGAGCGCTTTGGAAAACAGCTGGACCTTGTTATTGATGGTGGGGCGATCGTTGCCGAGCATTCCAGCATCGTTGACCTCACCGATGATTCTCCCAAAGTGATTCGAAAAGGGAAAGGGGATGTAAGCCTTTTCCAATAACCGCGAGTGGCGCAAGAGAGGAGGAGAGGATGGGGCGAAAAAGTCTTCCACCCACACCCCTGCTTTTCCCTACCCCGGTCGTCTTGGTGACCTGCGTGGATGAAACGGGGAAATGCAATATCATTACCCTGGCCTGGGTCGGAATGGTCAATTCAGAACCTCCCATGATCGGAATCTCCATTCGGCCGGGACGATTTTCCCACGGCTGTGTGACGCGATCCAAAGAGTTCGTGGTCAATCTTCCTTCCGAAGAGATGGTCAGAAAGGTGGATGCCTGCGGTATTCTTTCAGGGAGGGAGACAGACAAGTTTGCTTCCATGGGATGGAAACAGGCGCCCGCCCAAAAGGTGAGACCTCCTTTGATCGATGAATGTCCCGTCCAAATGGAATGCGTGGTAAGAGAGACGATCTCATTAGGGAGTCACGATCTCTTTCTGGGGGAGATCGTTGCCCTCCATGTTAAGGAAGAAGTCCAAAAGGAGAAAGATCGAATCGATATCACGAAGGCCCTCCCTTTGGTCTTCTGTCCGGGTGCAAACGAATATTGGAATCTCGGAAAGTGCATCGGTCATTATGGTTTCACAAAAGGCAAGCCCTGAAGTTATTTGGTGAGTGAGAGCCGCTGGGGTTGGAGGTCTTGGGCTAGATTGAGGCATGAAGGAAATCCCAACCATTGTCTATTGTAACCTTCAGGGCAAGCGATGATCATTGACTGCCATACGCATATCTTCCCAGAGGAAGTGAGGAAAGATCGAGAGGCCTTCTGTAAGAAGGATGAGGGGTTTGCATCCATTTATGATCATTCAAAGGCGAAGGTCGTCGGGGTGGAGGATCTGATTGCCTCGATGGACGAATTCGGAATAGACCGCTCGGTCATTTGTGGGTTTCCTTGGAGCCAACCTGAACTCTGTTCCTTTCAGAACCAATATCTGATGGAGTCTGCCTCACGTTATCCAAATCGATTGATTGTTTTTGTTTCACTTCTCTTTTCAAATCCGGATTGGTCAGAGAAAGAATTGGACCGGGCCGTGAAAGGCGGGGCCCAGGGGGTAGGAGAGATCGCTTTTTACCGTGATGAAATGACTTCTCAGGATATCCATTCTATGAAACCGATCCTCACCCAAATGGAGAGGAAGGGAATCCCTCTTCTCCTCCATACCAATGAAACGATCGGCCATTCCTACCCCGGAAAGGGGAGAACGCCTCTTGGACGTTTTTATGAAATGATCCTCTCTTTTCCAAGCCTTCCCATCATCTTAGCGCACTGGGGAGGCGGCTTTCCCTTTTACGAGTTGATGCCAGAGGTGGCAAGGGTGATGGCCAACGTCTATTACGATACGGCGGCTTCGCCTTTTCTCTATTCGAAGAAGATTTATGCTATCGCCAGAGAGATCGTCGGGGTAGAGAAGATCTTTTTCGGGACAGACTTTCCACTGATTTCACCTCGACGATATTATCAAGAATTGGAAGGATCCGGCCTCTCAAAACAGGACCGTGAAAAAATATTGGGTCTCAATTTTTCAAGACTGATTGGGAAAAAGGAAAAAACGGACACCTGATGAGACATGCCTTTTTGGATCACCACAGCCAAACAGAAAGCCCGATTCACCATCTGGATGCCAGGGCAAAGATCATCGTCTTCTTCACGTTTACTTTGATTGGAGTCAGTTCTCCTCCTACCTCTTTTCTTCTCTTCAGCCTTTTGGCCATCGCACTCATCAGCATCGCCCTTTTAGCACGACTTCCCTTAGGCCATTTGCTCAAGAAAGTTCTGGTCGTCCTCCCTTTTCTCCTCGTCGTTACCCTTTCGATTCCATTCATGAAAAAAGATGCCGTGGGTGGAGGATACGACTTAGGTCTGGGAGGCCTTTCCCTATCCCGGAGTGGTCTCTGGATTCTATGGAATGTGGTCATCAAATCATGTTTAGGAGTTTTTTCCGCTATCTTGCTCTCTTCCACTACCTCCTTTCCCCAATTGGTCAGAGGCATGGAGAAGTTGGGTTCCCCAAAAATTCTTACGATGCTCACCTCTTTTATGTACCGTTATTCCTTCATACTCACCGATGAAATGCACCGAATGAAGCGGGCCAGAGATTCGAGATGTTTTGGAGGGAGATGGTTCTGGCAATCGAAGGTCATTGGACATATGATCGGGACGCTCTTCTTGAGAAGTTTTCACCGGGGGGAGAGAGTTTATATGGCGATGCTTTCCAGAGGTTATCATGGAACCATGCCTGAAACAAAGGCGAGAAGGCTCGGGTTGGGAGAAGTGCTCTTTCTCTCTCTTATCCCTTTTCTCCTTTTTCTGAGGATCTATCTGGGATGACATCGAATAAAGTCATTGAAATTGACCACCTCTCTTATGATTATCCAGACGGGACGCCCGCCTTGAAGGATATCCACCTGGAGGTCTATCCACATGAGTCCGTCGCCATCCTTGGCCCGAACGGAGCGGGGAAGTCGACGCTCCTTTATCATCTGAATGGAACCTTGATGGGAGACGGAAAGGTGATGATCTTGGGTATTCCTGTCGAGAAAAACAACTTGAAAGAGATTCGGAGAAAGGTAGGTCTTGTCTTCCAAAGCCCTGAGGATCAACTCTTCTGCCCCACGGTCTTTGATGACGTGGCTTTCGGTCCTCTTAATATGGGGCTGGATGAAGAAGAGGTTCGGCAGCGCGTTCAGAAGGCCCTTGAGATGATGGGACTGAGAGGATTTGAAGGAAGATCAGCTCACCATCTGAGCGAGGGGGAAAAGAAGAGGGTGGCCTTGGCCACCGTATTGTCCATGGACTCTGAAATCCTGGCCCTTGATGAGCCCACGGATAACCTCGACCCAGCCGGAAGCCGCCTGCTCATCGAACGAATCCGATCCGTTCCTCAGACAAAAATCATCGTCACCCATCACCTGCCTGTGGCGTTTGATCTCTGCGAGAGAGCGGTCCTGCTCTACGGAGGGAGAAAGATAGAAGACCTTTCGATGAGAGAACTGCTAAGGGATCGAGCGTTATTAGAAAGGTTTGGGTTCGATGCAGATTACGCCCGATGGATGTGCGAGAAGAATGCCAGGTTTCAAAGTCCAAGGCCCGAATGATACCCCTCACCCTCCCCCTCTCCCCGCCGGGGAGAGGGAGGGGGTGAGGGGCGGTCTCTGTATAAGAAAGGTGGAGCTCCCTGTTGCCAGAATGGTTCCGTCCTCTTTTGCCACGTGAGCCTTTGCCCTGAGCAGTCTTTTATTTACCTCTGTAATCTCTCCATAGATATATAATGGTTCGAGGATCGGGGCCGGCTTTTTGAACTTGACCTCTAAAGCGGCCGTGACCGCTTGATAACCTAATTCGTAAGCCAATTTTGCCATCGCCTCGTCCAGCAAGGTGCAGATCATTCCCCCGTGGACGATGCCATCCCAACCTTGAAAAGTCGGGCTTGCGCTAAACGTTGTTTTGAGGGTTTGTCTCTCCTTGTCGATCTCAAAACTCAATCGCAACCCGTTCGGATTATTCTCTCCACAGACAAAACAGTTCCCATAAGTTTCGAATTTCATCTCTTTCCTCGTTGACCCGTTCGACGGCACTAAGCCCCGCCTTTGAAGGCGGGGACGGAAAGCGCCACTCAGGGTCAATCCTGAGCAAGCTCCAGCCTTTAGGCCGGAGAGTTGAAGGATTGACTTGATTTCATGGGTATCATATAGTTTTGATGAATGCATTGTCAACATTTGAAGAATTTCATTGATCCTTGGAACTTCCCCGGCCTCTCACTAGAAAGGAAGGGAGAAAAAATTTCCGCCTTTAGAAAAGGGGGATGGAGGGGAATTTGAAGAATAGGAGAGAGATGAAAAATGATGATCGCTATCTTCGATTAGCCATCGCTGCGGCCAAAGAGGCGGGCAGGATCCAGATGCTCCATTTCGGTCATTCCCATCCGGTGGAGTACAAAGAAGAATTCAATCCAGTGACGGAAATCGACCGGCTCTGTGAACGAGCCATCGTAAAAATGATTTCGGACGCTTTCCCGGACCATGATATTTTGACGGAAGAGAGCCCTTTTGAAGGGAAAGGATCCCCATGGAAGTGGATTATCGATCCCCTGGATGGGACGACCAATTATTTTCATGGGTTTCCTTGTTTCTGTGTCTCCATCGGGCTTGAAGTGGAGGGGGAAGTCAAGATGGGAGTAGTTTATATCCCGCCCCTCAATGAGCTCTTTCATGCGGAAAGGGGGAAGGGGACCTTTCTCAACGGTGAACGGGTCGTTGTCTCCCGGGCTGATCGATTGAGCAAAGGTCTTCTTTGCACCGGATTTCCTTACGATGTCCATGAACAGGTTGATCTCTATCTTCGTTATTTCCGTCAGTTTTTGACCAAGAGTTTTGCGATTCGGAGACCCGGTTCAGCAGCTGTCGATCTTTCTTATTTGGCAGCAGGGCGTTTCGATGGATTCTGGGAATTTAAACTCCATGCCTGGGATGTGGCAGCGGCCAGCTTAATGATCGCCGAAGCAGGGGGAAAGGTAACCGACCTTCAAGGCCGACCATTCAATATCTATTCTGAAGAAATCCTTGCCTCCAATGGGTTAATCCATGAAGAGATGCTTCAAGCCATCGAGGAGATTGATACAAGATAGGGAGATAGGGGGATAGGGGGAAAATAATATATATGGAACGTCATAAGATAGCGAATTTGATCAGAGCCCAATGAAAAAGCAGGCAGAACTTTTTGAGAAGAAGGGAAAAGAATTGTTTAAGAGAGAGGCTCCCCTTGCTGATCGGATGAGGCCTCAGACATTGGATGAATTTGTTGGTCAGGATCATCTCTTGGGGCAGGGGAAGGTTCTCCGACAGGGGATCGAATCCGATCACCTTCCTTCTATGATTCTATGGGGACCTCCGGGGTCCGGCAAAACAACATTAGCGATGATCATCGCCTCTACCACGGGCGCTCAATTCCGCGCCTTCAGCGCTGTCCTCTCCGGGGTGAAAGAAATCAAAGAGGTCATCCAAGAGGCGGAGGAGGAATGGAAATATAATAAGAAACAGACGATCCTCTTTGTGGATGAGATCCATCGATTTAACAAAGCTCAGCAGGATGCTTTCCTTCCCCATGTAGAAAAAGGAACGATCACCCTCATCGGAGCCACCACAGAAAATCCATCGTTTGAAGTGATTTCCCCGCTACTCTCCCGCACGAAAGTCTTTACCCTCCATTCTTTAACAGAGGAAGAGATTGAACTAATCTTGAAACGAGGGCTGATGGATAAAGAAAGGGGACTAGGTCAATATAGCGCGGTGATCGAGCCGGAGGTAATCAAAGGCATTTGCCAGTTGGCTAATGGAGATGCAAGGGCGGCCTTGAATACCTTAGAAATGTTCGTCTTGACAACTTCCCCAGACGAAGGGGGTATTCGTCAGATCAAAAAAGAGGATTTAATAGAGGTTCTTCAAAGGAAAGCCTATCTTTACGATAAGTCTGGGGAAGAGCATTATAATCTCATTTCAGCTTTGCATAAGAGTCTCAGGGGGAGCGATCCCGATGCTGCCCTGTACTGGCTTGGGAGAATGTTGGAGGCTGGAGAAGATCCTCTCTATATTGCTCGCCGGATGATCCGGTTTGCCTCAGAAGATATTGGGATGGCAGATCCGCAGGCCTTGCAGGTAACCGTCGCGGCCATGGAGGCCTTTCATTTTATGGGTCTGCCGGAGGGGAATTTAGCCCTTGCCCAGGCAGCGGTCTACTTGGCCACGGCACCCAAATCCAATGCTCTCTATACGGCATTTCAGGGGGTTCAGAGAGATGTTCGGGAACTCGAGAATAGGCCAGTTCCGCTTCATATTCGAAATGCTCCAACTGCATTGATGAAAGATCGGGGTTATGGAAAAGAATACAAATATCCCCACGATTATCCAGACCATTTCGTTGAGGAGGAATACCTTCCTGAGAACCTCAGAGGAAGAACCTACTATCACCCGACCGAACTGGGCTTCGAGAAAGAGGTCAGAAAAAGGCTGGAGTTCTGGAGGAGAAAGAAAAACGAGAAGAAGTGATTCACCTCGACAGGACGGATAGGGCTGGAAGGAGATTACTAGTGTAGTGTCTCAATAATCACTTTACAATCCGTTCGTGGTGAGCATGTCGAACCATGAACGGAACCCCTCGATATAGTTCACCCTTCGACAGGCTCAGGGCGAACGGGGTATGTAAATATATTACTGATACACTACACTAGGGAGGCTCTGGAGGAAATAGTTGAAGGGTTTAAAAAAGGCCAGGACGAGGAACTGGGAGGGTTTGTAAAGAGAATCACTGATCAATTTCGCCTCATACTTCGGTAGTAAGATAAGAGAAATGGTCAGGTGTTACTTACCTTTTTCCAAAATCATTATAATATTTCGTGAAAACATTGCTGGTAATGAATAGGAAAACTTTTCTGCTGTCTGATAATAATCCGTTTGAGTCAAAAGATGTTTGATGCCCTTTCTTGTATAACGCAAACGATATGCAATCCATGGTAAGCCAATCATCATCAAAGGAATATACAAAGGTAACAATATTTTTCTTTTAATCTTATTGCCGCGTAAAGCGGTAAGAGCAAAACCATAATGCGCAAAATGGAAATAGATCTTTTGCCACGTGAGGGGAGTAATATGTCCGTAATCAAAGATCTCTTTTCCTTCAATATTCACGTACCCTTGCGATGGCCAAAATTGAAAAAGATTTCCTGTACACATGAACATAAGCCTTGAATAGAAGCAGGAGATGTTGGGTGTTGTGAGGATTAAGAAACCACCTTTCTTCGTAACCCTAGACAGTTCACTTATGAATCCTTGATAGTTGATAATATGTTCTATACCTTCCATTGATACAACCGCGTCAAACTGTTCATCATCAAAAGGCAATGTTCTATTCATATCAGCAAAAACGTAATCACCCCTGGCTCCATTAATGTCAGAAGAAATAACTTTGAGCCCTTCCCCCCGAAGTTTGTCACTTAACCGACCTGCGCCCGCTGGGATATCTAATATGCTTGCAACTTCCTTTTTCATACGAAGGCGATTTACAACCTCCGGAAAGACAATGCCCATTGTTTGTGAAAACTTATCATGGTAGGCAAATGAACTCACGACAATCTCCCCTATCTAGCTTTCAGATTTATCAAAATATGCCAGAATACCCCCCAGCTCTGCTGGGGGGATGAATGGCCTTAATCCTCCCCCATCAAGGGGGAGGAAAGTTTTCTAGAGGATTAGATGCCCCGCAGCTCTGCTGCGGGGTACTTCACTTGATATTTTTCCAGCTACAATAATAACGTATATTATCTCTGGCAACACCATAAATTTCTCCTTCAATAAATTACTGTCTGGGATGATATTACTTAGAGTTTGATTTAATGCAATAGTCAATCCCTCTGTTTTCAGCAATACCCAACTTATTTCTCGATCTGCTTCTACGTTTTTGTTAAATCTTAAACCAATTAGGGCTCTCCTCGTTCAAAAAGGTTCAAACTTCATGATATTTTTCAAGAAAGGATCGTTTTAAACAAATATGATACGGATTCGAGTTAATTTCAGGACAAATTATCTATAGAGGTCGAGGCGTGTCTGCATTGTTCATTTGCGGCTCTACTGTACACTTTTTTGCAAAATAAGGGGACGGAATGTTTCAGGAAGGATTCTACATGATCTTTCCATACTGCGATTATTTCTTCTGTTTCACTCCTTCACCGGTCATGGGGACGAAGAGGACAGGAATCACGTCGATGGTCTCCATCTTTCCAAACCTTTTGATAATTTTCTTTAACTCCTGTGTGTGGGTTCCGACTGGCACGACCATCCGGCCGCCCTCTTTCAATTGCTCGATGAGAGGTTTTGGAATGTGGTCGGGGGCAGCGGTCACGATGATGGCATCAAAGGGTGCGGCTTCAGGCCATCCCAAATATCCATCCCCAGCCTTAACCTTGATGTTCTGATAACCCAGTTCCGAAAGTCTTTCTTTTGCCGTTGAGGCAAGGGATTCGACGATTTCGATCGTGTAAATTTCTTTGGCCAATTCCGCTAAGATGGCGGCTTGATATCCCGAACCCGTTCCGATTTCTAAAACCTTCTCATTTCCATTGAGTTCTAAGAGTTCTGTCATTAAGGCGACGATATAGGGCTGGGAGATAGTTTGCCCCTCTCCGATGGGCAGCGGTTGATCGGAGTATGCCGAGTCCAAGTATTTTTCAGGGACAAATCGGTGTCGCTCTACGTTGAGCAGTGCAGAAAGGACGCGAGGGTCTTTCACTCCTCTGGCTTTAATTTGAGTTTCCACCATCTTCTCACGCATGACTTTAAAATCCCCTTTCGGGTTTGAATCGGAAACCCGCTTTCTATCGGTGCATTGTGTGGACACCCAGGGAAGAATAAGAATTGCTGATATCACGAATGCCATCTTTTTCATTGTCATCAGCCTATCACAGTTATAAAAATCCTGTCAATCCTTGACATTTTTTACATATATTTGATACTTTTCTAACCAAGGGTTCAATTATGTTTAATTCATTCGCTAAGGTTTTGAGCCTCTGTCTCCTGATTTCGATCACCTTCTCTTTTCCCATTCTTCAAAGCGAGGGGCAATTCCAAGATCATAGCGGACCCTCTGAAATTACCTTCTTTGGAAAAGAGGAGACCAAATGGGTCGAGAAGAGAGAAGTTCCCCTCCCCGCGATCTTGGTTCAAGGGACCAAGGAAGAGCCTCGTGTGGATTCCTTCGATTTGAGGGAAGATTCCATGGGTCCGACGAAGAAGATGAGCGCTTCCACCACGCAGCCTGGTTGTGCCTATTCAAGCCGATTCACATCGGGTATGGCAAAAGCCTTTATGGGAGATAAGGCCCTTTATGAAAAGGGAAGACATCGATATCTCAAAGGGGCTTACGAAGATGCCATCGCTTCTTTCCAGAAACTGATTCAAGATTACCCAAAGAGTGAGTGGGCAGGGTCCTCCTATTATTGGATGGGAGAGTCGAGATATCACCAAGAGAAGGATGACGGAGCGTTTTCGTATTTTCATAAGGTGGTTGAAAAATATCCTGAAAGTGAATTCTCTGCCTATGCCTTATATTCCTGCGGATGGATCCGACTTAAACACGGTGTCTATGAGGAAGGACATCCATTTTTTCACCGGGTCTATGAAAAAGCTCCTGCCCATCCCGTAGCGGAATCTTCCTTGTTTTGGTCCGGATACTGCCTCTATCAGGCTGGCCGATATACCGAGGCCCTTCAGGAAATGGAGACCCTTCTTCAGAAGTATCCGGGTGGGAAGTGGAGACCCGAAGCTGAATATTTGACCGGCGCCAGCACCTTTCGGCTCAAAAGATTTAAAGAGGCGGCAGACCAATTCAAAAACTCCTGGAGACGTTATCCGAGGCATCCCTTAGAAGAGAGTTCTCATTATGCATTGGCCTGGAGCCTGGTCTCTCTGGGACAGTATCCGGAAGGGAGAAAAACCTTCGAAGACATTCTCCTCACCCACCCCGGAACAAAACTTTCAGATCCGATCTTCTGGGGAATTGTGAAGACCTATTTGGGGGCCGATGAAGTGGAGAGGGCCATTCTTCTCTATCAGAGGTTTCTTTCACAATTTCTTTCCTCCCCATGGGCGGAACAATGCCTGTTTGATATTGGGCAATATTATTTTGGAAAAAAAGAATACACCAATACCGTAAACATTTTTCGTCAATTCCTCAGGACTTATCCCGAAAGTGAACTCCACGAGTGGGTCCATTTCATGCTGGGAGAAAGCCTGTTTAGTCAGAAAGACTACAAGGGGGCCATCGTTTCCTATCATCAAGTCCTGGAGGAAAGGGGAAGGGCAGGGCTTGAACCCCTCGTCATCTCAAAATTGGGTTACGCCCATTTTTACTTAAAAGATTATGAAGTGGCCATCCAATACTGGGAGAGGCTCCTCACTGATTTTCCTAATTTGGTGGAGAAAAACGAAGTTCATTACTGGTTAGCCGAGGCTTCGCTTTCGAAACCGGATTATCGGAAGGGGGTTGGATATGTGGATAAATTGCAGGGAGATCCAACCTTGTATCCAAAGGCACTGAATAGTCTGGGATGGTACCATTTTCAAAAGCGAGAGTGGAAGGAGGCCAACCAGTATTTCTTGAAGATCCTCGCCGAATTTCCTCAATTTCGGTCCACCCCTTCCATCTTCCTGATGGTAGGGGAGTGTTATTTGAATCAGAATGATTATCGGAAGGCCAAGAGCTATTTGATGCGATTGACCTCCACGACGGAGGAGGTTAAGGATCAAGACAAGGTCTACTATCTCCTTGGATGGGTGGCCTATCGGGAAGAACGGTTTGATGAGGCGATTAGCCAATTTCGAACGCTCTTGGAATCGAACCCCCTCAGTCCCTATGGAGATGAATCCCGGTACTGGATCGGATGGTCCCATTTCCGGAAAAAAGAGTTCCAGGCGGCCATTGAAGAATTTCAAGGTCTCACCCGAAAGTACCCGGAAAGTCCCTATGTGCCTTCCGCACTCCTGAAGATAGGAGATGGGTACTATAACCTTAAACGATATGCTCAAGCTGTCCAATCCTATTCCCACGTCGTGAGAGCTTATCCCAAATCCAAAGAGGCACCGGAGGCCGATTATGGAATCCTCCTCTGCCTCCTTCAGGAGAGAAAGTATGATCCCTTTATCTCGCAGGTAGAGACTTTTTTGAAACGATATCCACA
>CAYGWV010000014.1:0-4954 GCA_964353925.1 uncultured Syntrophaceae bacterium
GGCAAAGAGGGGCGAGGGGAGATTTTCT
Organism: uncultured Syntrophaceae bacterium; assembly: GCA_964353925.1. Classification (GTDB taxonomy): domain Bacteria; phylum Desulfobacterota; class BSN033; order BSN033; family UBA1163; genus CAVQFR01. The sequence goes on from CAYGWV010000014.1 coordinate 29, forward strand.
GAAGCATATGTCTTCTTTATTATGGACTCCTTAGTAAGAGAACAAGAAATGCTTCCCGCTCCCTTGATGACGTAGATTTCAAAATAGGACTTCAGAGATTTCGAACTTATTCAGAAAGCTCGTAATGATTCGGAGGTCCAGATGAAGAAGAAAGAGAAGAAAGGAAAAGTCACCCGTCGTTTGACGAGAAGGGGCCCTGAAAAAGTATGGAGATCCATTCTAGAAGGGGTACGCAAAGATTCCTCCTCTCTGTCCCGGGCCTACCAGTTGACCCGAATAGCCTCCCGAGCGGGTTTTGATTGGCCGAATATTGAAGGGGTGTTGGAAAAACTGGATGAAGAAATGAGGGAGTTCAGGGAAGCCCTTGCTCTTCAAGACAGGAAAAAGATTTGTGAAGAAATCGGGGATCTCTTTTTTGTATTGGCAAACGTTTCGCGGTTTCTCCATCTCCATCCGGACGAGGCATTGAAAAAAACATTAGACAAATTTGTATCTCGATTTCATTACATTGAGGCATCGCTCCACCGGGAAGGAAAATCTCTCCGTCAGTCTGACCTCATCGAAATGGACCGATTATGGGAGGAATCGAAAAAGAGAAATATTAAATGAGATTGAGGAATTCAGGAATTGAGAGGAGATTGAATCTAAAAAATTTCAGAAATTCTAAACTCCTGAATTCCATAATTGATTTTAGCAAGGTGTTGAAAAAATCATTCTTTGCAGGATGCTCAAAAATGCCTAGATGCGAGTTGAGCTTTGCGAAATCCCGTTTGCGGGGGCGCCCGAAATCCTTCGTAGGGAACGGTTTAAAACCGTTCCCTACAAAATTTACGCCGCAGTGGCTTGCCCTGTTAGATAAAACCCTGGTCCGTTTCCCGTCTTTTCGGGAAACGGAATCTCTGGTGCCTCGTTCGAAGAGGTAGCCCTCCTCATCTAACAAGGCGAGGATGAGGGCAATCCCGCGAAGCGCGGGATAGATGCCTGCCTGCCGGGAGGCAGGGGCTTTTTTCAGCATCCTGTCAGATCAGAAATTCGGCGACGTTGATGTTATATTCATTCGGATCGAGGGTCTTGACGATGCTCCTCTTGAAATCTCCGGACACCTCATCCGCCTCTATCAAGTCCACCACCTTCCCTTTCCGATATTCTCCGTCGCTATAATAAATGAGGCAGACCTTGGGGCGATCGATCAGTTCCGTATCTTCCTGAACCTGGGTGACAATCCCCATCTCATTCGTATTCAACAGCGCCAACGTTCCGAGGGGGAAGACCCCGATCATGGTGATGAAAACTTTGACGATCGCAGGGTCGAAGTCTTTTCCGCTTCGTTCCAGCATGATGCCCACGATTTTCTCGGAGACATAAGGGAATCGATGATGGACCCTCGGCCTCACCAAGGCATCGTAGAAATCAGCCATGGCGACGATCCTGCCAAAGAGAGTCATCTTTTTCTTTTGGGTAAGTCTCGGATATCCGGTCAAATCATATCGAAGATGGTGCTCAAAAGCCCCTTCCACCATCCGGGTGGAGAGTTCTCCCCATTCTTTCATCCTCATGATGAGCTCCGTCCCCACGACGGGATGGGATCGCATGATCGAGCATTCTTCGGGTGACAACTTCCCTGTTTTATTAAGAATCTCTTCCGGAATCTTCGTCTTTCCCATGTCATGGAATAAACCTGCCATGCCCAGATGGGAAAGGTGTTTTTTGGGAATCCCGATCCTTTGGCCCAAAGCAATGGCGTAGATCGCCACATTCACAGAATGATTGAAGGTGTATTCATCATAATTCTTAATATGGGCCAACCCTAACAAAGTGGAGTCATCCTGCAGGACAGCGTTCACAGCGTTCTGCATCAGACGTTTGGCTTTTCGGATAGGGAGGGTTTTTTGTTGATGAATGCCCTCTACCACTTCTTTGACTAAACCGATCGATCTAAAATAGACTTCTTTCGAATATTTCTTCTGACCCTCGGAATCGAGATGGATATCCTCGTCTTTAGAAAACTCCAATTTTCCTACTTCGATGGATTCAATGTTTCGGTTTTCTAATTGCTTCTTGACAGAAAGGTAATTGCTCTCATTATTCTCCTCCAGACCTGAGAGGAGGGTGGCCAGATCTTCGAGATGTTCTCCGCTCACCGCTTCTGAAAACTCCATCCCCCCGATCCTCCGCTTTCTCATCTCCTGCCGGAAAGCTTTAAAGATGAGATATTTGTCAGGGCTCGCGATGATCCGGGTATTATTGAAGAAGAAATGATCCCGAACGATTTTTAGCAAAAGATTTCCTTCCCATTGGATGATGCCGTTGACCACCTGAAGGCATTCCTGGGTGAGGCGATCGATGACGACACTCTTCCGATCATAGAGGGTCATTCCCTTGAGCAGTCGGTAGAATGTTGTAATGAATTCCGTCCCCAATTTCACCGGAAGATGTTCATGAACAAGGGTGGGCTTTTCATCTGGCATCAGACCATCGACTCCTTACGAGGATTGGCTCTTCAAGGCCTGTGTGCAGGCATCCCGGAGGGTTTCGTCCTTTGAATTTTCGCCCTCCTCCAAAATGGCTTTCGCATCGGGTGTTCCGATCATGGCCAGAGCGTGGGCGGCTCCAATACGGATCTCATCGGTCTTTCCTCGACTGAACCAGCTCTTTCGTTCCAATAGGTCCTGCAGGACGGGGACCACTTCATCGGAACCCGCCATTCCGATCCCGTTAAAGAAAGCTTTGATCTCTACCGGTTCTCGCTTGTAAAAATCCTTCGATTGCACAATTTCTACGAGAGGGATGAGGCCTGTTTTTTTGCCTGCCTTTCCTAAATTAATAGCGGCCATACAGCGGATTCGGACGTCATTGTCCGTGAGCGCCCTCACCAATAATCCAACGGTCTTCTGGCCACCGATGAGTCCCAGTGCCTGTATGGCTTCTCTCCTCACCCGATTCTCTTCATGATTGAATGCCTTCTGGATATACGGAAGGGATTCTTCTTTTCCAATTCGGCCCAGGATATAGACGATATTTCGAACCAGAAACCACCGCCGATCCTCCATAAAAGGGATGAGCAGTTCGATGGCGTCCTTTCCGATTTCTGAGAGGGCGTCACAGAATACCCTTCTCGCCTTTGAGTTTTTCAGCTCCCCTAGCAGTTTGACTAAGGGTTGGATAGAGTTTTTTTGAAGGAGCGAAAGATAGGCATTCACCTCTTCCAAACGGACCTCTTCCCTCTCCAGAACCTTACCGATCCTTGCGACCCGCGCCTCCCCTCCAGCTTCCAGGAGGATTTCTCCGATTTTTTCAATCTGCCAATCCTGCAGGCTATCGGTCTTGAGAAGGATATAAGCTCGTTTCAAAAGATCGGTCGCCTGGACGAACTTGCCAAGAGTTAAGAAGCCGTCCAATACTTTGATCAGGGTACGGACCGCGTCTTGATAGAACTCCTGTTCTTTTTCCAAAACCAAAATCTCAAAAAGGATGTCCGTGATATTGAATGCAAAAATGGGGTTCACCTCGGCTTCGACGTCTTTTCTCAATCCTTCCGCTTCGTCTGGGGTGAGGGAATAGACGCTTCGATCTGAGACAAAGGGAGAAGGCTCATCGGTGACTTTGGAGAGGACTTCATCCAAATCCACTCCCTCCTCCGAACCTTCCTGGCCAAGGTCCACGTCCACGTGGTGGGCAAGGGGTTTGAGAACCAAACTTTTCCTAAATTGGTCGACATGACCCGGGATGATAATCGGTGTCTCCTCCAAGAATTCATCCGTCGCCAGAGTGCTGACGTGTACGAAATCTTTCTCCCACATCATCGTGACAATATCATCCTCTAATGGGTTGATCTGTTCACTCCGTTTGAGGATATCGATGATGCCCTGAAGCTCCCACTCTTCCAAATTCTTCATAAACCGGATTTCTCTTAACCCATCTTTATACAGGGAAAAGGCAAGGCTTATCTTTATGTCCCGATTCTCATATAAGATCTTGCCTTTATAGGAGAGATCGCATTCCCCAATCTGGATCACGAAGGACTGATATTTATTTAAGAAAAATTGGAATTTTCTGAGAAGTTGGTCCCGGAACCCTTTGAGGGTGGGATTGTCAGGGGGATAGAATCGAAAGGCCTTGACCGTCTTGACGAAGGCGCCGGTTAAATCTCTGGAGAGGAGGATCTCTTCATCCGTCTCCACTCCCTCGATCGATGGCATCTCTCCACTGAGATCGAGAGTCTTTTTATCGGCTGAAATCTCTTCAGGCATAAATTCCTTTTTCGTAGAGCCCCAGGGTTAAGGCTTCTAGTGTAGTGTCTCAGTAACGGCTTTACAATAATCCTGGAATTGCCATTCCTGCGATAGCAGAAATCTAGACTTATTAATTAGAGTCTGTCCATAAACTAAGGTTTTAATAAAGAGGTGTCATTCCGGCGAAAGCCGGAATCCAGTGTTTTCGAGGGTCTCTGGATGCCGGATCAAGTCCGGCATGACGGACTAACAGACTTTATGGACAGACACTAATTAAAGAATTCAATTATCAGGATTATAAGAATAGATTATGACCATCTGTTTCTAAGTGAAACGATAACGGGGAGAGGTTGGGGAGGAGATTGATTATTTTAGGGGAAAAATAGTTGCTGAATTTTGATGATCTGACCCTGCGAATTGTTTGCGTCGGCACACGCCCGCTAGGCTTCCCAAAAAGATTCGCGCCTTCTGGAATTGGGGATATCCATGATTTTCACCATAGAAACCCTTTAACTTTTAAGAGGTTATCCCAGAACAAGACTTTGTATAATAGGCAGAATTATTATATTATGAGCCAATTGCAAAACTCGACTTCCGAAGGAAGTTGAGACCGCGTAAAGTTCAGTCATAACGTAAAATCTGAAGCAGATTTGAATTTTTCCGTCAAAATGACGTCAAAACCTTCAAGGTGTCC
>CAYGWV010000015.1:0-8785 GCA_964353925.1 uncultured Syntrophaceae bacterium
GAAGAGGAGAAGAAATAGAACTCCGAGAGTCAGACAGATCATCCCGAGGGTGAAGGCGATCTCCCGGCCTCTTCGATCAGAGAACCAACCCCAGAAGAATCGAAACCCTCCTGACAATGCTCCGATCCCTGCAAAGAGAGAAGCGGCCCAATTCCTATCTACACCCAGATCCGTAAGATATTTAACATGGTGGACGATGATGAAGTAGGCGCCAAAAGAGACAAGAGAAGGAAAGAGAAGGAGGGACCAGAAACGAGGGTTCTTCAGGATGGTTTGGAAGCCCATTTCTTCCCTCGTGGAGGATGAATGAATCATTCCGGTTTCGCTGACCTTTTTCAGATCGGTTTCTTCCATTCCCTTGGATGATTTTCCGTCCGGAAAAAGTTCCATCTCCTTTGGGGTATGTCTTAAGAAGAAAGCGTTAAGGGGGAGGGGAATCAGGAGGATGAGAAGGCCGAAAATGAGATAGGCAAACTGCCATCCTTTGAAGGAGATCAGATACTGGATAAAAGGGACGAAAAAGAGGACTCCCGTTCCAATTCCCATACTGGCAAGACCGTTGGCTGTCCCCCTTCGATGTTCAAACCAATGGGCGAGGAGCACGGTAAACGGAGCGATGCTGAGACAGGTGACACCGACCCCCACGACCGCTCCAAAAAAAAGGTAGAACTGGAAGAGACTCTCGATCTGCGTACAGAGGAGAAACCCCAGCCCGGTCAGAAAGACACCGGGGAGGATCGTTTTCCTGGGGCCGATGCGATCCACCAGAATCCCGACGATCGGCGCCATGATCATATAAACCAGCATGGCGATAGACTGGGCCCCTGCTGCTTCGGCTCGGCCCCAGTGAAAGTGATCAATCAAGGCGACAAAGAAGACAGAGAAGCTTGCGCGGATACCAAACCAGAATGACATGGAGATCATGGCCAGGCCAACGATGACCCAGCCGTAGTAAAATTTTGCTGATTTCATAGACTTTTCCTTTTTACCTGATTCATCTCTTATCGGTCAAGGAGTAATATTTCTTGATTTACTTCTTTTTTTCTGTTACTGAATCAGGAGATTCTTAAGCGAGGAGGAGACCGTTGAAAAGAATGGAGAGATGTTTTCTCATTTTTACCGTCATTCTTTTGCTCATTTCATGTGCAGGAGGAAGCAAGACTGAAAAGAAAGATAAAGCTTTGATAATAGAGGAAAATTTTCAATTGGCTTATAGTGCTGCAGAGAGAGGGGACCTGGGGGAGGCCGTCACGGAATATCGAAAAGTGCTGGAATTGGATTCGAAGAATGCAAAAGCCCACCTCAACCTCGGGATTGTCTATGGAAGGCAGGAGAAATGGAAGAAAGAGATTTCGGAGTACGAGAAAGCCATCCGTGTTGACCCCAGTTTCGCCGAAGCCCATTTTAATCTTGGAGTAGCCTACCAAGGGAGAGGAAAGCTCAAAGAGGCGATGGCCCAATATCAAAGAACCCTTCAAATCTATCCCAATTATGTCGAAGCCCATACCAATCTTGGAATTATCTACTTCAGACAGGGAATGTTCGATCAGGCTCTGGCTGAGTATCAAAGGGCGATCGAAATCAAACCGGAGTATGCCAAAGGTTATTACAATATCGGGAGCGTCTATCGGCAGCAGAAGAAAACGGAAGAAGCGATCGCTTCTTTCCAAAGAGCATTGGAAATCAATCCCAAGTATGCAGCAGCGCACTATGCTCTGGCTGTGCTCTATTATGAGAAACAAGAATTTAAGCTGGCCATTGAACATTTCGATCAGGCTGGAAAACTGGGCATGGTCGTAGACACTAAATTGCTGGAGCGGCTCAAAACGTATCGATAATTCTTCTAAGGTCATCGGCCTTTTCAAAACCCACCGTTGATTTAAAAAATTCTTTACAAGATTCCAACCACCGACTATCATGGTAAGGTAAAGGAAGAAAGGGTGACCATCTCCCGGGGTAAACCCCGCCAGCAAAAGCAGACGAACAAAAGGGGAGGGTGAGTGGAGATAAGAGAGGCGATTTTTGATTTTCAATATTCAGAAAAGATGAAATCCGGGTTGATCATCGGGACGACCCTTTTGGATCAATTGACATCGCTTAAGAATGATGAAGAATTCTCCGGAGGCAGAAAGGTGCTGGTAGGGTACTTAGAGGGATTGCTCAGGGAGATTCGAATTGCGGAAAACGTACTGGGATCGGGCCATTATTCTGACTTAGAAAGAAAAGTGATGGAGGTGATTGGAAGAATTCAGATGTCTCAATTTCAGGAGGCCCAATGGTCTTTTTCCGAAGCGATCTCATTAGCCACCACTGCGTGCCAGACAGCGATGACATTCTTGGCGGAAATGAAGCTGGTTTGAGAATTTATAAAAAGGGGTTGAAGGCATGAGAAAAGGGATTCTTCTCATCCTATTGCTCGGTTTTTTGTTCTTATTTCCCTCATGAGCTCAGTCAGAACCGGATAAATATTTTGAGAGATTGTTAGGGCCCATGGTCCAACCCGGTGATCTGAAGGGGTCTATCTCCAAAGCCTTGAAGGGGGCAGATATCTTTATCGGCCTCTCTCAACCCGGATTGGTCCATTCAAGAGATATTAAGAACATGGCCAAAGACCCGGTCGTGTTCGCCATGGCCAACCCTATCCCTGAGATCATGCCCGAGGAGGCCGCTCGATATGCGCGAGTGATCGCCACTGGGAGGTCAGATTATCCTAATCAAGTTAATAATGTCCTCTGTTTCCCGGGTCTCTTTAGAGGAGTCCTGGACTGTCAGGCACGAACGATCAACGACGAGATGCTCTTTGCCGCGGCCAATGCGATTGCCCTTATGATTGCGGAGGAGGAATTGAGCGAGGACTACATCATCCCGAGTGTCTTAAACCGTAAGGTCCCGGAACGGGTGTCGAACAGCGTGAGGGAGGCAGCCGTCCAAACCGGGGTGGCGAGATTGGAACATGGATATGCCTCTTCATTTTACCCCGGCAGCAGAAGGCCACGGGCTTTGCCCGTGGATGAATGCGCCAGCGTTTGGCCGGGATGTCGCCCTGCTGGGGCGTGAAGTAGGGTGCCACGGGCTATGCCCGTGGGGCTCCACCGGATGTGGGAGAAATAAGGTCGGAGGTTTAGAAATTTGAAGACAAACCGTTTAGGGGAGGGAACCCATGCCGGAAAGAACGTTAGAATCTTTTGAATTCAAAGGACCGATAATGCGTTTGTTATAATCACTCCGAACTTGTTTTAATGATACTTGGGGAACATGACCGTAAACGTCGTTCCCGTGCCTAATTCGCTTTCGATATGGATCTTTCCCTGATGGAGGTTAACAATTTCCTGAACGAGGGAAAGACCAATTCCTAACCCCTTTGCATTTCCAAGGGGTTTTGTTTTTTCCTGGAAATGGCGTGTGAAGACTTCCTGTAGAGATTGATGGGAGATTCCAACCCCTGTATCGGTAATGCGGGTGAAGACAAATTCAGGATCCTCTTCAAGACTCACACAGATCCCCCCCCCCTGACGGTTATATTTGATGGCATTGGTGAAAAGGTTGTCGAAGAGCTGGTTGAGTTTATCTTCAATCCCGGCGATCTTTACCGGTCCTGGAGGGAGCTGAGCTTCTAGTCGGATTTCATGTTCCTTGGCCAAGGGCTCGACGGTGGAGCGTGAGAATTCAATGACTTTAACGAGATCGATCGGTTCGAATATCCAGGACTCTTTTTGTATCCCGATTTCGGCCAAATCCAAAAGGTTGTCGATATTCTTTTCAAGTTTCAAAAGGTTCTTGTAAGATATTTCCAAAAACTTTCTCTGCTGTTCAGTCAACGATCCAACCTTCTCCTTGAGAATCAATCCGATGTATCCCATGACCGATATCATAGGGGTTTTTAGTTCATGGCTGACGGTGGACAGAAAGTCGTCCTTCATTTGATTGAGCCGCCTCAATTCTTCATTCGCGGTCTCCAATTTTTTCAATGCCTCTTTGAGATTGTCCTCGATGTGTCTCCTCTGAGTCACTTCTTGAGTCACCACGATGATGCCCAAATAGATATTATTTGGATCCCGGACAGCGGAATAGGCATTATCATAAAATTTATCTTCCACCATCTGAATATTCATGAGGTGATGTCCCGCCACCCGACCGGATTTTAAATCATCAATAATTTTAATCACCTTCTCATGGGCCCTGAAGGGATGGCATTCTAAGATCGATCGGCCCAACACCTCGTCTAATTTAATCTTTCGAATCTTCTCTGCTGCCGGATTGCAGTAGGCGATCCGATTTCGGTCATCGATAAAAACAACCCCCTGTTCCATACAGGCAAAAATGGCTTTTAGAATGGGTAAATTCATGTCTTTCTGATTGCTTTAGAAAAAAATAACACGGAATAGAATATCCGACAAGTGGGGAACGATATTGGATGGAGTTCAAAGTAAGTGTTAAGATTACATTGTGAATTCGTTCTCAATTTTTAGCAAAAATTCTCTTTTTATGCTAAATAATATCAGACAAATAGAAACTCATCGGTCTTGTCGAAGAAGAGACTATTCCAAGGCACAGATGGAGAAAGGGAAGAAGTATTTAACTTGGATTATGAATTTTACAGAAGACATGTGACGAAAAACCATGGGATAAAGCCTGAAGGAGGAGGCATAAGGTGACGGATCATCCACTCTTTGTAATCTTTTTTATGCTGGGCGCGATCGTCTTCTTCGCTGGTTTTCTCTTGAGACTATTCCTTTACTGGCGGGGGCAATGGGACTTGTGGGCCCTGGTGAAGGGAGTATTTTCCGTCCTCTTCAGCGTTAAGATTCTGAAGCTGATCGAGATCACATTTATGGATGGTATCCTCCAGAGAAAGATCTTCGGCCAGGATAAATTGAGATGGCTGATGAAAGTTCTGATCATGATCGGCTACCCCGGGATTCTCATCGCAGGCCACTTGAAAGCAGATGTGATGCCGCAATTTGAGGGATTTTCCTTCTTGCTCAGAGTTTTCTATGCGCCTTTTTGTGACTTTTATTTTTTCCGCGATTTGGCGGGTACTTCGCTAAGCCTCTCCGACGCCCTTTTCGCGATCTTATTCGACCTCTTTGGGGCCATGATCCTGGCCGGAGAATTGATTGCCGTCTATCGGAGATTTATCGCCAAGGCGACGCCTTTCAAGACATCGCTCGGAGACATTGTTGCGGTCAACCTGTTAGGAGGGTGGTTTATCCTTCGGTTTTTCTGTGAAGCGATCAGCATCCTCACGTACTCTCTTCCAAACTCCGTGGCCCAATATTGGTTTGTATCCTTCGTCCTGAGTAAAATCATCGCTCCTCTGGGACTTCCTTGGGCCTCTATCAACTATCCTCTCTGGTCTATCGCCGGGTTGTTCTTGGCCACTCTGGTTGCTTTTATCCCGTATAATAAGAAACTTTGGCATATCATTACGATCCCTGTGGTCATGTTCATCGATTTGATGCCCCCAAAGGCCTTTCAACCTGGAACCCGAAAGGCGCCTCTCCCTCTTTCCGTCAAGGAACTTGTTTCTCTCGATGCCTGTGTGAAATGCGGCAGCTGCGTGGACGTTTGTCCGGTTTACACGCAGAATAAACAGTTGGAGGCCACCATGGGGGGAGTTTATACCAACCTGAAATCTGTCATCAAAAAGACGTACGGCTTCCCGGGAATGTTCTTGGGGTCCAAGAACACCCAGGAAGCGCTAAAAGAGTACTCAGATCATCCCTATCTCTGCACCTTATGTGGAAGGTGCGCGCTCGAATGTCCGGCCTTTATCGATACAAAAGGATTGAGAACTGCCCTGAGGGGCTTTATGGTGGAAAAAGGAAATTATCCTCAGTCCATGGACCAATTGGCGGAGACTTTAAAAAAGGTGCACAACATTATTGGCGAGCCAAGCGAGGATCGGGCCATGTGGGTGCAGGCCTTGGGCGAAGCCCCCAAGGATATGTTTCAGAGGGAAAAGGCAAAGGTGGTCTACTTCACTGGATGCGTGGCTTCCTATTTCCCGATGACGAAGAGGATCCCTCAATCCTTTGTCCAAATTCTGGACAAGGCCGGAGTCGATTTCACCCTTCTGGGAGGAGAGGAGTGGTGCTGCGGCTTTCCTCTGATCGCGGCAGGGATGAAAAAGAAGGCCGAGATCTATATGGAACACAATTTAGAAAAGGTGAGGGAAAAGGGAGCAGAAAGTATCGTCTTTGCCTGCCCCTCCTGCTATCATACATGGACTGAGGAGCATCAAGCGAGGAATGGTCTTCAACTCTTCCATTCCACTCAGTTCCTTAAGAAAATGATCGACGAAGGCAAGATCAGTTTCAAAGAGAAGACAACGAAGGTGACGTATCATGATCCCTGCGACCTTGGGAGGGCCAGCGGAATTTATGAAGCCCCGCGGGAGATCCTGCGGGCGATTCCGGGAGTAGAACTGGTGGAGATGGAAGGAAACAGAGATCAGTGCAAGTGTTGCGGAGGAGGGGGTAATCTTGAGATGGTGCGTCCAGACCTCTCCGCAGCGATGGCCCAGGCGAAGATAGAGGAGATCAAGGCCACGGGGGCCGACATGGTGATCACTGCCTGCCAACAATGCGTCCGTACCATCCAGAGTAATGCCCGAAGAAAAAAGATCCCTATTGTTGTGACGGATATCATCGAGTTTGTCCTGAAAAACATGAATGGATAGGGTGAAAATCGATCAGCCAGCGGAGAAAATGCGAGGAGGAGCCATGAGCGAGACAACGGTTTGGTTTATGGATGCCCGATCCAGACGTTTCCTGGAATCCACTGCCATCAAGGGTCGCCAAATCCTGGAGTTTTCCGGATGGCTCGATCATCTCAAACCAGGAGACATCGTCGCTGTCAAAACTCACATGGGGGAGTCCTATAATGTCGGTTACCTCAGACCGATCATTGTACGGACATTAGTGGATGCGATTAAGGAACGAGGTTGCAAACCCTTTGTAACAGACACCACGACCATGCCTTACCACCCGTGGATCAGCAGAACCCTGGCGGTAGACCATTTGGAGACGGCCAACCGCAACGGGTTTAACCAAGCTTCGATGGGGTGTCCCATTATTATCTCGGACGGCTGGTTGGGAACAGATGATGTCATCGTTGATCTCAAGGACCGAGGAACCTATTTAAGCAAGCAGTTTGTGGCCCGAGCCATTGCGGATGCAGATGCTCTGTTATCCGTAGCTCACTTTAAAGGGCACCCTGCCGGGGGCTATGGAGGAGCGGTCAAAAATATTGGGGTTGGCTGCGCGAGCAAGCGGGGGAAGATGAACCTTCATGGGGCTCTGGCTGGGGATAAGCCCATCATTAAAGCCGAGCTCTGCCCTGGCCGAAAGTGCGAGTGGTGGCAAACCTGTGAGGACTGTTGTCCGGAAGGCTCGGTCAAGGTGACGGATAGAGGATTAGAGGTTGATTTGGATTCGTGCGTCTATTGCTTTGCCTGTGCGAACCTGTGTGTGAATATGGCAGGTATCAATGCGATTCAGCGTTTCGATTATTTGCCGGCCCTTGGAAGGCGCATAGCGGACTCAGCCTTGGCTACGATGATGACCAAAGAGCCGGGTAGGGCATTCTTCATCAACTATGCCGTGGACATCACCCCTGCCTGTGACTGCTATGGGTGGACGGATACGCCATTTGTGAATGGCATCGGTGTTCTTGCCTCTCTGGATCCCGTGGCCGTAGATAAGGCCTGTATCGATTTGATGAATGAGGCCCCAGGACTGATGAACTCAGAAGCGGAGGAATTCAATGCCCTGGCTCCAGGTTCGAAAAAACTGAATCTCATCAAAGGAAAGGACATCGAGCAGCAGGTTTACGGAGGCGTGGAGAATAGCTTAGGAAGTGTCCATTATGTCATTGAAAAGGTTCCTCTCGACCGGAGCCAGGAAGCGATTGCGCGGTTCTATCCGGAAGGGGTGAGGGCAAAGAGACTCAAACCGATGTACCAAAAAAATCATCCTCTATCCGGTCTGGACACGGCTTCCTTTGGAAAACCCACCGAGGGAGTTACCCATCCAAGATATCCGAAGAAGTGAACCCTATTAGAAATCCCAGCGGGGCATTATTTCTAACGGGGTAAAGAGGAAAAAAATGCCTATGAAACAGAAAGGATAGAAAAGATGAGGAAAAAAGACTCAGAGCTTTTTAAACCATTGTTGGATACTGCGGAGAGTTATCTGAGGGCTTATTGCGATGGGAAGCAGGCGGATGACGAGAAGGCCAAGATTGCACTAAGGGTGCTTTCCCTTTATCGTCAGATCCTAAAAGTAGAAAAGGAAAGAGAGCAGATCAAATCGGAATGGCAAAAAGTGATCGCGGGTGTGGCAGAGCTGAAAAAGGTAACAGTAAGTAAGGCGAAAAAGAAACCTAGGTCAAGAACCAAAGCAAAACGCCGAGGCTAATCTAAGTCCATTTGATGGCACCTTATAAAGTCCCAAACTCCTTAATACATAGATATATCTTGATTTTTCGGAAATAAACGGGAAGATCTTGATAAGTCTGTTTCCATTCCGACATTTTCACAAAAAAGCACTTCAAGCTTCGTGTTGATAGGCTCCCATGTTGCGCTGCGCCATTTCTCGACTCCACCTTTACCCTTTAGTAATTGAACATTGATTTCCTTTTTGAAGATAGCACCTACAAAGGTGCAGTTTCGCCAAGACTAAGCAATCAACGATTACTGTTTGAAGGCAAGTCTAACTGCACGGAGCTCAGCCGCCCGCGGTCGTAAGATTAGGCCGGGTTTTTAAACCCATCCTACTCCACC
>CAYGWV010000016.1:0-14442 GCA_964353925.1 uncultured Syntrophaceae bacterium
GCTCTTCCGAGCCGGAGGCCTAACCCTCTCCCCCCAGGAGACTGTGTCGTAAGTCCGTTCATGGTTCGACAGGCTCACCACGAACGGACCACGGGACATTAAATATCAATTACTTAGCCGTTCGTCCTGAGCGTGTCGAAGGGCGAGCGGTGGATTGCGACACAGTCTCCAGGGGAGAGGGGAGGCCATTCATCCCCCCAGCAGAGCTGGGGGGTATTCTGGTATATTTTGATAAAAGGAGGGACCGTAGACCTGGAATCAAGAGCAGAAATTCTCTGGGGGCTGTACCATCATTTCTATACGTTCGTCTCAGAGCTTTCCGAGACTCCTTCTAAAGCAAGGGCGCGACGGGCTGCCCGGCCTAATTCCCGATCGAAACGATGGGTTGGGGCATAGACTCGGCAAATGGCCACTTTGGCTGGAATATATTGAAACAATCTTCTCAGGGGTTCCCTCGATATCCTTTTGGACCCCGGGTCGAAGATGAGAAGAGTCCCCGCCTCTGACTCATGCCAGGGATTGAGGGGCCTCGGGTCGTGGTGGGCCATATCGACGTGGAACTCCAGCTCTTTCAGGTGCTTCGGCAAAAACTCTTTGATCCTCTGCTTCACTTCCTCCGGTTTCAGAAAAATCGGTCGTCCCATTTCCATCTCTCCCAAGGTGAGCTTCTCCTCGAAGACGCTACTCCATTTCAATTTTCTTGAAAGCACTTCCGCCCACTTTTCCCCCAATTGTCTTTCCCGATGCGACAGAGATCCCTTCCACTCCAATACCCTTTCCATCACAAACCAGTCGGTGAGCAGGAGGTATCGGTCTAACTCCTCCATGGGATCAAATGGACAAAGAATTTCCATCGTCGCTTTAAATATCTCCTGCAACTGAAGATCAATGGAGCGCGTGGTACGGTGATAATAAACGTTGGAATAGAGATAGAGGCGCGCATTGAGAAACATGGCCAATGCGTCTAATCCCCTCTTATCCAGAAGCAAGCCCTCTTTACTAAAGGAGGTATAGTAAAGGAGTCGTCTCCAATCCACTGGACCGATAGAGACGCCGGTCATGTAAGCATCGCGCAGCACATAATCGATATTATCAAAAGTAAAGATTCCTCGGAACAGTTGCTGGAGTAAGTTCAACCACCTCGGATGTTTTCTCCCCTCTTTCTTTTGAGGCCTCTTGATCAAGAAGGTGATCTGCTCAGGATCGAGGACTTCTCCTTTCTTAAACAGACCGTGGGGGCTTCGTCGAATTCCTTTTACGAGGGAAGAAAGTTTTTCTCGGATGATCTGCTGACCCATCCCCTCATGATTGGTATTGAATCGAGAAAGATATTGCTCATCAAAAAAATGGCAGAAAGGACCATGTCCGATATCATGGAGAAGTCCGGCCAGGCGAAGGAGTTCCTGCACATAGGGAAAAGAGGGAAGTTCTGTTTTGAAGATCTTGAAGAGAGAGGGATAAATCTGCTCAGAGAAAGTCCCTGCGACATGCATGGTCCCAAGGGAGTGTTGAAAACGAGTATGTTCGGCCGAGGGAAATACCCAACGAGCGCTTTGCAGTTGGAAGATGCGACGAAGGCGTTGAACCCAGGGAGTATCGATCACATCCCGTTCTGTTCCCTCCCCTTCGATCCGGTCCGTCATCACAATATAATGATAAACGGGGTCTGCGATCAATCCGGTTCCCTGGGTGGCCTCTGCCTCCTGCATGTCCTTGAGACCCTTTTTCATGATTCATTGTCAGAAGGGTCGCTCCCTTTTTCCTTGTTCTCGGGATGTATAAACTTTACCTTTCCAGCAGCGACCTCCCGAAGGGCCGTGACAATAGGCCGGTTATCCGCGTCGACTAACGGCTTGGCCCCTTTCATAATCATCTTGGCCCTTCTTCCTGCCAAGATCACCAGCTCAAATCGGCTTTCCACATTTTTCAGACAGTCTTCTACGGTGATTCTAGCCATCCTTTTCCTCCCATTGTTTTATATTTGCTTCGAGGATGATATTCTTACCCCTTCGGCATCTCTCTGCAACGATGATCGACTTTAATTTCTCAAGGGCATCCTCAAGGCTATCATTGATGATTACGTAGTGGTACCCGTAGGCCTCTTCCATATCCCTTTTGGCATTTGACAATCGAAACTTCACCCTCTCAAGGGAATCCACCCCTCGATTGATCAATCGTTCCCTGAGAACCCTTAAAGAAGGAGGGAGGAGATAAATCAATACGGGTTGGGCAATCTCTCTCGTGACCTTCTTCGCTCCCTGCGTATCGATATCGAGGATGAGGTCGACCCCTTCCAACTCCATCTTTTTCAAATCGGGTCGAGGCGTCCCGTAACGGTTCCCCAATACCTCTGCCCACTCCAAGAATTCATTTTTTCCCACCATCTTCTGGAAGGCGGAGTGGGAAACAAAATGGTAATCCTCTCCCTCCCTTTCATCAGGCCGGGGTAAACGGGTCGTAAAGGAAACAGAAAATTCAAGGCCCGGCAACTGCTGGATCACCTCTTTGACCAACGTGGTCTTCCCCGTCCCTGATGGCGCAGAGATAATAAAAATCAATCCGACTCCCTTTTCTTTCATCTCGTGCTTAAACCCAAAACCCTTTTCATAGATAAAACTCATTCGACGTTCTGCACCTGTTCCCGAATCTTTTCCAGCTCAGACTTAATCTCTACTACTCTCTGGGAGATCTCTGCATCATTCGCCTTGGCACTGACGGTATTCACCTCCCGATGAATCTCCTGAAGCAAGAAATCCATCTTCCGACCCACGGGTTCAATCCCTTCTAAAAAACTCCTGAATTGAACCAGGTGACTTTCGGCCCGGACAATCTCTTCGGTGATATCCGTCCGTTCTGCCAAGAAGGCCACCTCCTGTTGAAAACGCGAGGGATCGGTCTCCATCCCTTCCAAAAGAGATCGAAGCCTATCCTGAAGTCGGGTGAGAAAGGCCCTGAGGCGTAAGGGAAATTGCTGTTTGATCATTTGCAGCTCCTCCGTAATGTGTCCCAATCGTTGTTGCAGATCTTTGGTAAGTGATTCTCCTTCTAATCGTTTCATGTCGTCCATATTCTTCAGAGATTGCCTCAGGACGGGAAGGACCTCCTGCCAGTATGGCTCTATATCCCCCAATTCCTCTTTGGTGGTGATCAAGTCCTTCGCCCCTGCCAATAAATTTAACGTAATCTCATCTTTCAGTTGAAGCCTCTCCTTCAAGTCATGAAGCACCCGGTAATACTGCTCGGCCAGGTCGAGGTCCACACTGAGCTGAACCTTTTCCTCCCCGAGGTTGTCCAGCCTGAGGGAAACGTCGATCCTTCCTCTCGATACCTGGGACCGGATGATCTCTTTAATACGATTTTCGAAAAGAGTTAAACGCTTCGGGAGTTTGATGTTGATGTCAGAGTACCGATGATTCACAGGGCGAGACTCCACAACCACCTTCCCTAAGGTCGTATCCCCTTCTCCCCTCCCAAACCCTGTCATCGATTTCAGCATGAGCGGTGTTTTCCCCCTCTTAAGTCTTCCAAATATTCTTTCCGGAATTGGTTAAAGAGCGTAACGACCCCCTCTTGTCGATAATCAGGATAGGTCCACTCCAAGGGTTGAAAGGATTTATGACGATAGATCAATGCCAAATCAGCATAAATGCCATCCCTGAGATAGGGGCGATGGGTATAACCTTTGGTCGTGGCAAGGATCACATGTTCTAAACACATATATCCCGGGTCGATATTGATTCGCCGTTTTCCATCAAGAACTGCATATTTCTCTTCGAGACGGTTGGTGACCTGTTTAATATCAGGGAGGATGGGAATGGGAATGAGGCGTTCGAAGGTGATGAAATGACGAAAAAGAGGTCTTCCCATCTCCGGGGTGTAATAATCGGTAAAATCAAAGGGGATTCTTTGGCTGACCGTGTCGGTCTCGCCGAAGGCTGAGCGGAGGTCTTCCACTCCCTGGTCAAAGACATCATTTTCCCTAGCAATCAGGCTCATAAAGAGTTTAACCGGCTCGGGTTCCTTCGGTTTGCCCATGTCTTTCATTCTCTTTTTTCAGGTAGATGAAAAACTCCCTATTCCCTTTGGGGCCGAGCAGTGGAGATTCCGTGACACCCAAGACTGTCAGTCCCAGTCCTCGACTGAAGTTTGAAATCCTATCGATCACTTTTTCATGCAGCGCCTTGTCCCTCACCACCCCTCCTTTCCCTACTTCTCCTTTTCCCACTTCAAATTGGGGTTTGATGAGGCTGAGAATCGTCCCTCCTTTCTTAAGAAACTCAAGGAGGTGAGGAAGAAATTTTTCAATGGAGATGAAGGAGGTATCGATGAGAATCAAATCTGTTTCTTCTTGTACTTCCTCTCTTTGCAGATACCGTATGTTTTTCCTCTCCAGGTTGACGACCCTGGGGTCTTTTTGAAGTCTCCAGGCCAGTTGTCCATATCCAACATCCACGGCGTAAACCTTCTTCGCCCCTTTTTGAAGAATACAATCTGTGAACCCTCCCGTGGAAGCCCCTACGTCCATGACAATCATTCCCTTGGGATCAATGGCAAATGCTTTGAGGGCTCCCTCTATTTTTTCACCCCCCCGACTCACATAAGGTGAATCCCCTCCTTGAAGTTGGAGATGGACGTCTACGTTTATCTGAATCCCAGGCTTGTCAATCCTCTTCCCCTCGACCATGACTTTCCCTGCCATAATCAATGCTCTGGCTCTCTCACGGCTTGGTACCATCCCTCTTTCCACTAATAGTTTGTCGAAACGGTCTTTTCTCACCATCTCACGGGGACGAACTCGATTAGTCACCCTTTCCGGGGGTGGGGCGGAGGATGGCTCAAATTACTTGGGGTTCGGAAAGGCTCTCTTCACAGAGGTTTCAGCTTGGCTTGGATAAATCGCGTCTGACCGTCCTTCTTCAAACATCTTCTTTACCCCTTTAAAGATTCCATTCTCATCGATTCCATATTTTTCTCTGAGCAGAGCCTGCGGTCCGTGTTCTATGAAGATGTCAGGAATTCCCAAGCGCTTGACTTGGGTTGATAAAAGGCCTCTTTCTTGAAAGAGCTCGAGCACCGCACTTCCAAAGCCTCCCTGAAGAACATTCTCTTCAACGGTAAGGACCTTCCCAGTCTTCTTGGCCCAATCGCAGAGGAGGTTTGCATCCAGAGGTTTCAAAAATCTGCTATTGATGACGGCGGCCTGGATCCCAACCTCCGCCAGCCTTTGCGCTGCACGGAGGGAAGGATAAACCGTAGTACCAATGGCGATGATGAGAATATCCCGCCCTTCCCTCAGAACTTCGCCTTTTCCAATGTCGATCGATTGGAGAGACACGTCTCTTCCTCCGCCGACCCCTTTTCCCCTCGGATATCGGAAAGCGACCGGGCCCGGGCACTCCATCGCGGTCTTGATCATATGCTGAAATTCATTTTCATCTTTGGGAACCATGACGATGAGGTTCGGGATATGGCGAAGATAAGAAAAATCAAAAACACCGTGATGCGTCGGACCATCTTCTCCTACAATTCCGCCGCGGTCCAAGGCAAAGACGACCGGAAGTTTTTGCAAACAGACATCCTGCAGGATTTGGTCATAGGCCCTTTGCAAAAAAGTGGAGTAGATAGCAACGACAGGTCTCATCCCTTCGAGGGCGAGCCCCGCAGCAAAAGTGACGGCATGCTGTTCTGCAATGCCAATATCATAAAATCGATGAGGGAACTGAATCGCAAATTCCTCGAGACCTGTTCCGCTCTGCATAGCAGCCGTGATAGCAATCAAACGCTTATTTTCCTTCGCCAGTTGGCAGAGCGTTTCCCCAAAGACCTCGGTATAGGTGGGAGGGTTCTTTTGACTATTTTTGAATTCACCCGTCTCAATGACAAAGGGCGGGACGCCATGAAAACGAGATGGGTTCATCTCTGCAGGGGGATACCCTTTTCCCTTCTTGGTGATCACATGGATGAGGATGGGTCCCCCCAGTTTCTTAATATTCTGAAAGGTCTCGATCATGTAATCCAAGCGGTGACCATCGATCGGCCCGATATATTTCAGGCCTAATTCCTCAAAGAGGAGACCAGGCATTATGAGACCTTTTAAAGACTCCTCTGCTTGCTTGGCAAAACGAACGACCGACTTCCCAATTCGAGGAAGGGTTTCCAAAAAACCGACCATATCACGACGAAAACGGCTTACGAATTCACCGGTCATCAACCGGTTGAGGTAAGAAGAGAGAGCTCCCACATTAGGGGAGATGGACATCTCGTTGTCGTTCAGAATGACGATGAGATCCTGGTCAATATGTCCTGTCTGATTGAGGCCTTCAAAGGCCAGACCTGCGGTCATGGACCCGTCCCCAATGACCGCAATGACCTTTCCCTCTTCGCCTTTAAGCCTTCGGGCCTCTGCCATTCCAAGGGCTGAAGAGATAGAGTTACCACTGTGGCCCGAGTCAAAGGCATCATAAGGGCTTTCATCCCTCTTTGGAAACCCGCTGATCCCTTGGTACTGTCTCAGAGTCTGAAAGCGATCCCTTCTCCCTGTGAGAAGCTTGTGGACATAACTCTGATGTCCGACATCCCATACGATTTTATCCCTTGGAAAGTCGAAAACATAGTGCAGGGCAGCGGTCAACTCGACGACACCCAGATTCGAAGCTAAATGTCCTCCTGTTTTCGAAACGGTCGAAATGATCTCTTCCCTTAACTCATGGCAGAGCTTCCCCAATTCCTCTTGGTCTAACTCCTTAATATCATGAGAGGTTTGTATCTGATCTAATAATTTCTCCATGAGTCAACCTTTCTTACCCCCTTGTTGCCAAAGAGTTCTCTTAATATCCGTCAGAGCTGGTTTTAATACAGCAAAATGAATGCCAAAATTGAGAAATGTCGAACCTTTTCCTTCTTCTCCTAAATTTTTTTAATTTTATTTAAATTTTAGATTTCACATGCCTGCCGCAGCAGGTTTGAACTTTGGGCTCTCGCAATACCCTTTTACTCCTCACCCTCCTCAGAAATTGCTTCGCCGGAGTTTACCGAAGGAGTTTGCCCCGAGTTGATCGACGGATCGAAAGGTTGTGGTTTGAGCACTCCATTCTTACCTTTCAAAAGAATCTCCACTTTCTTCTCTGCTTCATCCAGTTTTTGGTTACAGAATCGCGAGAGTCGGATGCCTTCTTCAAAAAGTCTCAAAGATTCTTCCAAAGCAATATCCCCTTCCTCTAATTTAGAGACGATCTTTTCCAGCTTATTGAGCGCGTCTTCAAATCTTTCCTTTGGCATTGCCCTTCCTTTCCTGGACTGCCTGATGCCCTTCTGACCTTAGACAAAGAGAAGAACCTGCATTTAAAGATTAATTCTATATTTTAAAACCCATCATCGTCAAGACCTATCCGTTTTTTCAACACCACAGAGCAGTTTTCCTCGGAAAAGTTTCACCTCCACTCTGTCTCCTTCTTTGACATGGGTGGACTCTCTTAAGATTTGTAACGAAGGAAGCATACGCGTAATGCTATACCCCCTTTGAAGGATAGAAAGGGGGCTTAACGAATCTAACTTTCCCAAAGTGCCTGCGACTCTATGACGGTGGATTTCAATCGCGTGTTTGATGTACTGCCCCAATCGTTTCCTATCCTCTGAAATGAATAATCTGAGATTTTTCAACCTTTCCATGGGATTTCGGAGAAGCAGGTTTTCACTGAGATGCAATTGTTTCTCCCTCTTTCTTCTAAGAGTCCAAGAGGTCAAAAGGCGAAGCCGGTTCACAAGGTCATCCATCCGCAAAAAATATGCTTCAATCTTCTTTTCAGGCTCCCTAAAGATCCTTACGAGATGCGACAAATGGGTTCGATATTCTTGAAAAATGTGAACCACTTCATTTTCTAAACGGCCTCGCAAATAGTGAAGGATATTTTTGATTTCTCTTTTATCCCTGACGACCAATTCTGCGGCTGTGGACGGTGTGGGCGCTCT
The DNA here is from genome assembly GCA_964353925.1 of uncultured Syntrophaceae bacterium. GTDB lineage: Bacteria > Desulfobacterota > BSN033 > BSN033 > UBA1163 > CAVQFR01. Next base: position 7,969 of record CAYGWV010000016.1, read on the forward strand.
CAAATCTGCTACAAAGTCTGAAACGGTGTAATCCGTCTCATGACCGACCGCAGAGATGATAGGAATCCTCGAATGGTAAATCGCCCTGGCTACAGCCTCCTCATTAAACGCCCATAGGTCTTCCAGCGAACCTCCTCCTCTGCCCACAATGATCACGTCAACGTCCGTCCATTGATTGAAATACTTTACCGCCTCAGCAATTTCGCCGGACGCTCCTTCCCCTTGAACACGAACGGGATAAAGGAGGATATGAAGATTTTCGAACCGTCGTTTGAGGATATGGAGCATATCTCGAATGACAGCCCCTGTCGGAGAAGTGATGACTCCAATTTTTTGTGGGACCATGGGAATCGGTTTTTTACGAGCTGGGTCAAAGAGTCCCTCCTTTTCGAGTTTCTCTTTCAATTGGACAAAGGCCAGTTGAAGAGCTCCAATCCCTTTAGGCTCCATCGATTCTAGGATCAACTGGTAGTCCCCTCTCTTTTCATAAAGACTCACTCTCCCCCGACAAACAACATGGAGGCCATCTTCGGGGAGGAAGCGAAGGGTTCGAGCCTGCATCTTGAAGAAAACCGCTCGGATCTGGCTGGTATCATCCTTCAGCGTGAAGTAGATGTGCCCTGAGGGGGGGATCCGAAGGTTCGAGATCTCTCCCTCGACCCAAACTTCCGGAAATATGTCCTCAAGAATCTTTTTGATTTCTTGGGTGAGTTCTGAAACGGTCAGGATGGTTCGAAGGGGGTGCTCCATGATTAAGTTCGGAGTCCGGAGTATTGAGTTCGGAGTTTTAGAATTTTCACATATCGTCCCCTTTTTCTGAAGAAAAGTGTCGGGGACCTCTCGTGTAGTATAACACAAGATTTTAAACCGTTCAGCTTCTACGTCAAGGTTCCACGTCAAGGGCGGCATTTCTCGATAAAGGTGACCATTGTGATATTGTCCTGCCCAGAGGCGGACCGTTCCCGTAAAATTGGAGGGTTGACTAAAAACGCGGATAGGGTTATAAATTTCAAGTAGTTAAACTGGAGGGTTTGATCGTGGAACCTTTTTCTTTGGATGAGATGAAGAGAATGACGAAGGCCATCTTCTTGAAAGCCCTCTCTGCGGTCGATCCATCCAAAATTCTGAAAGATAGAATTCGTATTGAAAGAGATCGTTTGTTGATCAAAACGGAAGGGGAATCAGAAAAGGTTTTTGATTTACGTGATGTTGATAAAATATTTCTTGTCGGCACTGGGAAGGCCGCCAGTTCTATGGCCCAGGCCGTTGAAGAAATCTTCGAGGATCGAATCACAAGAGGAGTCATCACCACAAAATATGGACATCTGCTGCCCCTCAAGAAAACTGAAATCATTGAAGCCGGGCATCCCCTTCCTGATCGGAAGGGCTACGAGGGGGCAAAAAAGATCCAGTGTCTGCTAAAAGAATCTGGACCAAAAGATTTAGTGATTTTTCTCCTATCGGGAGGTGGCTCCGCCCTTCTCCCGTTTCCGGCCGACCATATCGATCTCAAAGAGAAACAAGAAGCAACCCAACTCCTTCTCGATTGTGGAGCCGACATTAAGGAAATCAACACCATCCGGAAACATATCTCCAGGATGAAGGGAGGATGGCTTGCCAAGTGGGCCTATCCTTCCATGGTCGTCGGGTTCATCCTGTCCGATGTCGTCGGAGATCATCTGGATGTCATTGGCTCAGGCCCTACCGTTCCCGACCCCTCCACCTTTGAAGAGGCTTTGGAAATCTTGAAAAAATATGACTTGCTTAAGGAAATTGCTCCTTCGATTCGGAGACATCTCCAATTAGGAAGAGAGGGGAAAGCTGAAGAGACCCCCAAGCCTCAAGAAGTGGTCTTCGAGAGGGTCTACAACTGTCTCCTTGGGTCGAACATCCTTGCTCTTCGTGCAGCAAAAGAAGAAGCAACCGCCTTTGGTTTCAATACCCTCATCCTCTCTTCTTCGATCGAGGGCGAGACACGGGAGGCGGCTCGATTTCATACTGCCATTGCAAAGGAATTGATTTCCAGCGGGAATCCGATCCCAAAGCCTGCCTGCATCCTATCCGGAGGCGAAACCACCGTGACCATCAAAGGAAAAGGTCTCGGAGGAAGAAATCAGGAATTTGTCTTGGCAGGAGCTTTAGAGATCAGCGGCACCGAGAAGGTGGTCCTCCTGAGTGGAGGAACGGATGGAACCGATGGACCCACCGATGCAACAGGCGCGGTGGCTGATCACACCACCGTTCAGAGAGGGAAATCTATGGGGCTGGATCCGAATTTCTATCTTGATAACAATGATGCCTATCCCTTTTTTGAAAAATTAGGAGACCTTTTGATTACCGGACCTACCCATACCAATGTCATGGATGTGAGGATACTTTTGGTAGACTGAACTCAGCTGTTGCAATGGAAAGGTCCCGCCCAAGGCGGGGTGCTTCCAGACCTTTGCCAAGCGGGTTTTTGACATGTTTTATGGGTCACGCGCGATACCCCCTCAAGTGATGTCTGCAATATGCTTGAAAACTGGGTAACTAAGCGTTCAAAGGTTCCACCCTGCCTTCGCCGAAGCGCTTCGCGCAGGCAGGTGCAAGGGTCTTCCAGCACACCGAACCCCCTTTCGGAACGTTTGTTGTGCAACGGGTTGGCTAAATGATGAATAAAAATGACAAATGTCAAACTTAAAAATTCAAACTCTATTTGCTGCGGGTGGACTCGAAACATTGTTAGCAACTTCTTGAAATAGGAAAATGACGATGTATGAGATCACCATCCACTCCCACTTCTCCGGCGCCCACCGATTACGTTATCTCCACGGAAAATGCGAAGAATTACACGGCCACAACTGGAAAGTGGAGGTTTCTGTTGTGTCCAATCGATTGAGTAAGGAAGGGGTAGTCATCGACTTCGGAATCTTGAAACAGAAATTGGAAAAAGTCTTGAAGCTTTTGGATCATACCTACCTCAACGATCTCCCTTATTTTTCAGGAATCGAACCCTCTTCTGAAAATATTGCAAAATATACTTTTGACAGACTAAAACGTGAGTGGAAGGGACATCCTGGGATCCTCAAAAGGGTAACGGCATGGGAGTCGGAGACTTCGAGTGCCAGCTATTTCGGGAGATAACCATGAATGATATTCAGAATCAAATGGATCATCGAAAAATTGAGATCAATAAAGTCGGGGTAAAAAATATCCGTTATCCTATCACTGTCTTGGATAAGGCGAAAGGTTTTCAACACACCGTGGCCAGCGTTAATATGTATGTGGATCTCCCTCATCGCTTCAAGGGGACCCACATGAGTCGCTTTGTAGAGATCCTCAATAAATACAAAGGGGATATTGCTATTAAAAACTTCTCGAAAATTCTGACAGAAGTCAAAAGGAAGCTGAAAGCCAAGACCGCCCACCTGGAAGTAGAATTCCCTTATTTTATCGAAAAAGAAGCTCCCGTCACGAAGTCCAGGAGTTTGATGGAATATATCTGTCGAATCTGTGGGTCAAGCAAAGAAAAAGAAGATTTCTATATGGGGATCGTCGTTCCCATCACGACCGTATGCCCTTGTTCAAAAGAGATCAGCCAATTCGGGGCCCACAATCAAAGATCCCTTGTCACGGTCAACCTTCGATTTAGGAAGTTCATTTGGATTGAAGACATCATCCAATTGATCGAGGAATGTGCTTCCTGTGATCTCTATTCTATTTTGAAAAGACCGGATGAAAAATATGTGACAGAAAAAGCCTACGAAAATCCTATGTTTGTTGAGGATGTGGTGAGGGAGATAGCCAAACGTTTAAAAAAGGATAACAACATTACCTGGTTTACCGTGGAATCTGAGAACTTCGAGTCGATTCATAATCACAGCGCTTATGCCTATGTAGAAAGAACCAATGACTCCGTCAAATCAGGGCCTTAGCTGTACCACCTTTTCCGCCTGTGGTGGATTTTGTGACATAACCCCGTCGAGAATATTGACCACCTTCCTTTTATGCTTAGGCGACAGGTGGGCATATCTCAAAGTCATATCCATTTTCTTGCGTCCTAATAGCTCCCTAACGTCATTGAGTTCTACCCCGGCCATGACAAGGTTAGAGGCGAACGTATGCCTTAAATCATGGAATTTGAAATCCTCAATCTTGGATTTCTTCAACGCCTCGTAGAAGGCCAGGTAAAGGGCACAAGAATCGATTTGATTTCCGTTCCTATTTGAGAAAACCAAACGCCCTCTTTGTTCCATCGCCTTCAATGTCGCCCTAACTGTTTCGTTCATAGGAATGTCCCGGCGCTCTCCGTTCTTGGTATCCAGGAGAGAAATGAATCCCAAGTCAAAATTTACATTTGACCATTCAAGGCCCTGAAGCTCCCCCTTCCTTGCCCCGGTATGCAGGGCAACGGTTACCATGGGCTTCAAGAGGCCACGAAGTAACCCCTCACAATTAGAGAGAAGGGTTTGTATCTCATCGGGCATCAAATATCTAACCCTCCTTGCCGCACCTTTGAGGCGCTTCACTTTTTGGGCAGGGTTTTCTTTTATCCTCTTCCATTCAAGGGCCTTGGAAAAGACGTGCTTCAATAGGGCAAGCTCCCGGTTGACCGAACCGGGTTTGAATTTATCGCTTCGCTTGGATTTCCATTTCTCGATTAGCCAGCTCGTAACGTCCTGAATATTTTTCCCCTCAAATTCCTTATCGAGTCCTCTCATGATTGAAATGCCTCTCGAATAGGTTGAGGCTTTCTTATTCGTCTTGGCCCATTTAAGATATTCCTTAGCAAACTCATGGAACGTGACAGGGTCCGGGTCCTTCCGAATATCAAGATACTTGTTTTCTGCAATCTCCGCTTTCTTCTTGGCGATCACCTTCTCCGCGCCTTTTCGGGATGGACCGATACTCTCCCGGATCCTCTGACCTTTGAAAGTGAAATCGATGTAATAATTATCGCCCCTTTGATATACTCCCATTCAAACCGCTCCTTTCTTCTTAGTCTCTTCGTAATAAAGATCAATAGCACGCCTGATGATCTCTGAAACACCCATCCCCCCTTTCTTACTCAACTGTTTGAGCTTTTTGATATGAACTTCTGAAATAGTAATGTCAATTCGCTTCATCATGTTTTGTCTCTCCTATTAATACACATTATATACACATAACCCTTCTTTTGTCAAGTAGTATTTTTTAGCCTCTTTCGTTTTGACTCAAAAACTAATCACCACAATCACTCACAACAAGACTTCTTACCTCTGTCAATATCAAACCATGAATCAATGAGTTACCTCCCTTGCTATCTCCCGCATACTACTTTATAAAATCTTGCGGTAATTGTCCCAGGAGCTATAGATTTCCATTCCTGGTTTAAATTAGAGAGAGAACATATAAATCCTCCATCTTTGGAGCAATCGTGGAGGGATACGACACAGCACTTTTTATCAGCACAATTGATCTCCCACAAAATCAATGTTTCACCTAAATTCTTATATTTTTCCCCTAATGTCGCTGCCATCTCATCTATACTTTTATGTGAATGAACAATTTTCGACCAAACTCTAAAAGTGTTCTCTGATGGATGAGCTATGCTTTCTGCGTCGTAAAAATGTTCCCCCGTATCGTTTTTTAGTACAAACTTCCAGTCTGCCCCCCACACTTCTGCATAGCCAAAGATAACAAGTCCGATAAGAATAACTCCCAACTTAACCGATAAGGATTTCATTTGCTTACCCCACTTTTTGGAGAAACGCAAATCTATTCTAAAACTTCACTCCTAATCCATCCTTCTTCCCCATTATCTAACCGGACATTAACCCATTTCCCGGACTGTCCCAGTATAATTAACTTATCACCTTTTCTGGCTTTAGTAATCATAGGATAATTATCTCCAGGACCTGACCAAACAGTTGCGAAGTCCCAAGTAAGAATTATCGTTGCACCTGAAGAAGGAATAATTGGGGTTGATGTTATTGGTTTCTCAGGTCTTGTTGTTTCAGATGGTGTGGATTCTGCATGACTTGGTTGTGGTGCTTTTTGTTGGCTGTTGTAACCTCCTTTTGTATGAAATAAAGTGCTATCGGTAATAAGGGATCCCCCTGCGTGGACCTCCCACTCATATCCCCTATCCTTCATGCAGTTGGCTAAATCTTTCTGAAGCTTCGGGAATACCGCAGCTGGCCACATCGCCTCCCGCCTGCACTCAACATAATCCTTTGAAAACTGCTCATATGAACCTTCTGGTTTAACCCAATACCCATTTCTAAGATAAGGAGCACATCCACTCAACATCGCCATAGCCAACAAGAGCAACATAATCTTTTTCATGCCCTCGCCCTCTCCTTCTTTTCAAACCTCTCCCAATACTCATCAATGGCACGCCTCAAAATCTCCGAGGACGAAAGCCCCAACTTTTTGGACATGGAGTTTAACCGCTTCAACTGCAAATCAGATAGGTAGAAATTCCTTCTTGCCGCTCTCGGTGACATCTTATCA
>CAYGWV010000017.1:0-10395 GCA_964353925.1 uncultured Syntrophaceae bacterium
CTGAAAGAGGTCGAGGGAATTGCTTACCATTCGAAGCAGATAGGGAAAGGATTCCTGTTTGCAGCCATTCGAGGGTTGGAGGTAGACGGACACCAATTTATCGAAGAGGCGGTCCAAAGGGGTGCAGGGGTCGTTGTTTCGGAAGAAGAGCGAGAAGTTTCCGACCGGACCCTGATTCTGGTTCCCAACAGCCGCCAGGCTTTGGCCAAGATTTCATCAAACTTCTATGGCGATCCCTCGTCCCGGCTCAAGCTCATTGGTATCACCGGGACCAATGGAAAGACGACCACCACCTATCTCTTGGAGTCCATTTTTAAGAAGGCTGGATGCACCGTTGGCGTAATCGGAACGATCAATTATCGGTTCGGTCAAAGGATCACTCCTGCTCCCAACACCACGCCCGAATCCTTAGATCTTCAAAGAATCCTGTGGGAGATGCTGAAGGGAGGGACCTCTCATGTGATCATGGAAGTTTCCTCCCATGGGCTCGATCTTGACCGTGTTTTTGGGTGTCAATTTGATGGGGTGGTCTTCACGAATCTTACCTCCGAGCATCTTGATTATCACAAAACCCTGGAACAATATTTTGAAAGCAAAAAGAAGCTCTTCTCGGATTCTTTGCTGAAGAGCCATAAAAAAAAGCGGTTTGCCGTGACGAATCTGGACGACCCCAGAGGGGAGAAGATCGTTAGAGGGATTGACCTTCCTGTCATCCGTTATGGGCTAAGCCCCTCGTGTGATATCACGGCGGATCAGGTGACCTCCTCTTTCGAAGGTCTCTCTTGCCGGGTCAGAACTCCCAAGGGGGATCTTCCCATCCGTTCGAAATTGATCGGAGATTTTAATGTCTACAATGTCCTGGCTGCCGTATCCGTAGGAATCGCCATGGAGGTCCCTTTAGAAACCCTAAAAGAAGGAGTGGAGGGATTAGAAGGGGTTTCAGGAAGATTTGAAAAAGTGGAGAATACGAGAGGCCTTCACGTCATCGTCGACTATGCCCATACCCACGATGCCTTGGAACGGGTTCTGTTGGGATTGAAGCATATCGTGGAAAACGGAACCCAGAGTCATGGAAAGATGATCACTGTCTTCGGATGCGGTGGAGACCGGGATCGGACCAAGCGGCCCTTGATGGGCGGAGTGGCCGGAAAGTACAGCGATCTGGCTATTCTTACTTCGGACAATCCAAGGACAGAAGATCCTTTAGCCATCTTGGAAGAGGTGGAGAAAGGGTTCAAATCTCTTCCTTTAGAGGAGTGGCACCCGAAGGAAATCGAATTATGGAGATCGAAGAAGGGATATCTTAAAGTCCCGGACCGGAGGGAAGCCATTCGGACGGCGATCCGATTGGCTCAACTTTCAGACACTGTTCTGATCGCCGGAAAAGGGCATGAGGATTATCAGATCATCGGGAAAAAGAGGTTTCCTTTCGATGATCGCATCGAGGTCCAAAAAGCCTTGGAGGAAAAATGATCCTTACCCTTGAAGAGGTCTTGAAAGTCACCGGGGGAAATCTCATCCAAGGGGGAGGAAATACCTTCTTCCAGGGAGTTTCTACGGATTCGAGAACGGTCGCCGAAGGGGACCTCTTTATTGCCCTGAAGGGACCTCGCTTCGATGGTCATCATTATGCCTTGGAGGCTCTCGGGAAGAAAGCAGGAGGGGTGCTGATCGAGGAGGATAAGGTTGGGGACATTCGATGGAATGGTGATCGATCCAAAGCGGTGATTGCGGTGAAGGACACCCTGTCTGCTTTAGGAGACATCGCCCGGGATTGGAGACGCAAACATGGGATTCCGGTAGTGGCTTTGACCGGAAGCAACGGTAAGACGACGACGAAAGAGATGATCGCTGCCTGTCTTGAGACGACTTTTCCCGTTCTCAAAACGAAGGGGAATTTGAACAACCTCATTGGGGTTCCCCTGACTCTCCTCACCCTGACAGAGAAAGAAAGGGTGGCGGTTCTCGAGATGGGGATGAATGTGCCGGGGGAAATCCGGAGGCTGACCGAGATTGCAGAACCCGACGTGGGATTGATCACCAACATCCAAAAGGTTCATCTCGAAGGTCTGGGAAGCCTGGAAAGGTTGAAGGAAGAGAAGGGAGAGCTCTTTCGGAGAATGAGGAGGGATGGAACGATTTTGGTGAATCAGGATGATCCCCGGGTGATGGAGCTGGCGAATCATTACCCTGGCCAAAAGATTACTTTTGGCACGGAGCATCCTGCTGAGGTGATGGCCAAAGAGATTCGACTCGGAGGCGAAGGAGGAACCTCTTTCACCTTAATCCTGGAAGGAGAGGCGATGGAGATTCATCTCCCGTTGTTGGGAAGACATTTCGTTCCAGATGCCCTCTCTGCCGTGGCGATCGCGTGCCTTTTTGGGGTGGAGGTACAGCAAATCAAGGAGGCGTTGGAAAATTTTCAACCTTTCCCCATGAGGATGGAGGTCGTTCGTCTCAAAGGGGGAAAAACCCTGATCAACGATGCTTACAACGCCAGTCCGTACTCGACGGAGCTGGCCTTGGAGACCCTTGCCGAGGCGAAGGGCGAGGGAAGGGCGATCGCTGTTCTGGGCGATATGTTAGAGCTCGGAAGCTTTGCGAAGGAAGCGCATGAGCAGATCGGGAAGAAGGTGAGTGAACTATCGATCGACTTCCTCATCGCCCTGGGAGAGGAAGCGTCCACGGTCGTCCAGTCAGCGATTCGTCATGGGCTTCCGATGAAAAGTGCAAGGAGGGTGGAGAATCATTCAGAGGCCATCTCCCTACTCAGGGAGATGATTGAAGACGGGGATTGGATATTGGTCAAGGGTTCAAGGAGGATGGCCATGGAAAAGATCGTAGAGGGTTTGGCAGAGGGGAGGGCCTAAAAAATGTTATATCATCTCCTCTATCCCCTTCATGAGTTTTTTTCCTTTTTGAATGTCTTCCGGTATATCACTTTTAGGACGATCTGTTCGATTCTAACCGCTCTTCTCATTTGTTTTATCATCGGGCCATGGCTGATCAAGAAATTGAGGACTTATCAGATTAAACAGGTGGTGAGGGAGGATGTCCCTTCCCGACACATGGTTAAGAACGGGACTCCCACAATGGGAGGAAGCCTCATTCTGGCGGGGATTCTCATCCCCACCCTTTTCTGGTCCGACCTATCGAATTCTTATGCCTGGATTGTTTTGTTGACTGCCCTAGCGTTCGGACTCCTCGGGTTTTGGGATGATTATAAAAAGATGATGGATAAGAAGGGCATTGGCCTTCGGGCTCGATACAAGTTTCCTATTCAAGTGGCCATGGGACTGGTGGTCAGCTTCGTCCTGTTCAATACCATTGATCATGATTCCAGGTTGATCTTTCCATTCTTTAAAAAGGTGATGCCGGACCTTGGGGAATGGTACATCCTCTTCGGCATGCTCGTCATCGTGGGTTCGGCCAATGCGGTGAACTTGACCGATGGATTGGATGGATTAGCCATCGGACCCGTGCTGATCGCCAGTGCGACCTTTATGCTCTTCTGCTATCTCGCAGGGAACTTCAAATTCGCCAGCTATCTTCAGATTCCCTTTGTCAGAGGAGGTGGAGAACTGACCATCTTGTGCGGGGCGTTGGTCGGTTCGGGTCTTGGGTTTCTCTGGTTCAACACCTATCCGGCTCAGGTCTTTATGGGGGACGTCGGATCTCTCTCCCTGGGAGCAGCCCTGGGAACCATTGCGGTAATCATCAAGCAGGAGTTTCTTTTAGCCATTGTGGGAGGGATTTTTGTGATCGAGGCCCTTTCCGTCATCATCCAGGTTGCCTCTTATCAGATTCGCAGAAAACGGGTCTTTAGAATGGCGCCCATTCACCACCATTTTGAATTGAAAGGTTGGGCCGAGCCGAAGATTATCGTCCGATTCTGGATCATTGGCATTATTCTCGGCCTGGTCGCGATCAGCACGCTGAAGATAAGGTAACTCTAAAGCCCAATTAAGAATGAAGAGTTAAGAATTTAGAATTAAGATTTGAAAATATTTTAATAATTCATAACTTATAACTGATTATGGATCTTCACGGTAAAAAGGTATTAGTCGTGGGCATGGCTCGAACGGGAATAGCCACAGCGAAATTCCTCAAGGCGAAAGGGTCTCTGGTGACCACCACGGAGGCCAAGCCGGAAAATGAGATGAAGGAAGCTGTTCAGGAATTGAAAGGCATGGATCTCTCGACAGAATGGGGGGGGCATCAGACAGAGACCTTTCTCAAACAGGATCTGATTGTGGTAAGTCCCGGAGTTGACTTGAGCATGGATCCCATTCAAAAAGCCGTCCGCCATGGAGTCCGGGTCATCAGTGAAATTGAACTGGCTTACCATTTTATTCACGTCCCCATCCTTGCCATCACAGGAACCAACGGAAAGACAACCACCACCCTGCTCCTTGGCGAGATGCTGAAAGAGGACGGGAGAAAAGTTGGAGTAGGAGGCAATGTCGGAGAGCCATTGATCCTTTTCGCGGAAGGAGGAGACCGATGGGAAGTATTGGTGGTCGAGATCTCCAGTTTTCAGTTGGAGGCGATTGAGGATTTTCGGCCCCGAATCTCTGTTCTGCTCAATATTACCGAGGATCATCTCGATCGGTATTCCAGTTACACCGACTATATTGAGGCGAAGGTGAGGATTTTTGCGAATCAGAATTCGGGGGACCTGGCCATTCTTAACAGAGATGATCCCATCGTGACGCAGTTTGAAGAGAAGGTGCAGGCGAAAAAAGTTATGTTCAGCATGAGCGAGAAACTTGAGGAGGGCGCTTTTTCCGACGGTCAGACGATCTCCCTGAGACTTGGGGGGAAAGGAGAAGAATATTCGTTAGCCAAGACCCCCTTGAAGGGAATCCACAATATGGAGAATATGATGGCCGCCCTCACCACAGCCAGGATGTTCGGCTGCTCAAAAAAGGCGGTCCAAGACGTTCTCGATCGGTTTAAAGGTCTTGAGCATCGTCTTGAGTTTGTCCGGGAGATCGGAAGGGTTCGTTTCTACGACGACTCCAAGGGAACCAATGTCGGCTCCGTCGTCAAATCTCTCCAGAGTTTTTCAGAGCCGGTGATCTTGATTGCAGGAGGGAAAGATAAGAACGGGGATTTGAGTCCTTTGAAAGAATGGGTCCGCAAACAGGTGAAACATCTGATCCTCATCGGTGAGGCAAAAGAGAGGATGAACCGTGAACTCGGAGGTCTGACCGATACGGTGATGGCCAAGACCATGGAAGAAGCAGTGTCTTTCGCCCGTCAAAAGGCCAAAGGAGGGGAAGTGGTTCTCCTGTCGCCGGCCTGCTCCAGTTTCGATATGTTTAAAGATTATAAAGAGAGAGGAAAGGTATTTAAGGAAGCGGTTAGACGACTTTAATTGCAGATTGTAAATCGCAAAGATCTAGAATCTAAAATTTGAAATTTAAAATTTGGTGACACTTTGGACTTTGAAAAAATCGATCTAATCCCCCTTCATCCCCCTTTGTCAAAAGGGGGAAACCTCTCTCCTCCCTTTGGCAAAGGGAGGCGCCGCCGTCCAGAGCCTCATTACTCACGCAAGCGAGGCATTGGGACTCTGGCGCCGGACGGTTGGGAGGGATTTTACAAAGAAATTTCAAACAGATGAATTGAAACAAAATTTGAAATTTTAAGTTTGGGTTATGGGAAAGGGTAGAAAGAGGTTAGACATTATTCTGTTGTTTACAGTCCTTGCCCTCGTGGGGATCGGGATTGTGATGGTCTACAGCACCAGTGCGATCATCGCCGGGGATCGTTTCGGAGACCCTTACTACTTTCTAAGACGACAGGCCCTCTACGCGGCCGTCGGTTTTGTTTTGATGATCGTCATGATGCTCTTCCCTTATGAAACCCTGAAGCGGTTTGCCTATCCCATTCTCATCGTCTCCGTTCTTTTCTTGATTGCCGTGTTGATCCCGGGTATCGGGCACCGGGCGGGGGGAGCCATGCGCTGGCTGAAGTTTCAGTTTTTCTCTTTTCAACCCTCCGAGTTTGCCAAGTTGGGTTTGGTCGTTTTTCTTGCCTACCTTTTGGCTAAGAAGGAGGAAAAGATTCGAAGTTTCTCTTTTGGATTTCTTCCCCCGGTACTCCTCTCCGGTCTCGTCATCGGACTGGTGATGAAAGAACCCGATTTTGGAGCAGCCTTCTTTCTCACGGTGATGGTTTTTCTCCTTCTCTTCGTCAGCGGCGCCAGGGTGATCTATATCCTGGGCGCCTTCTTGATTGCCATTCCAGTAGCTTACACTCTTTTAATGAACGTGGGGTACCGTTACAAAAGGTTGATGAGTTTCATTCGACCCTGGGAAGACCCCACGGGCACGAGTTTCCAAATTATTCAGTCCTTTCTTTCCTTTGGTTCCGGAGGTCTCTTCGGACTAGGGTTGGGAGAAGGAAGGCAGAAGCTCTTCTTTCTCCCTGCCCCTTACACAGACTTCATTTTTTCTATCATCGGAGAAGAGTTAGGCTTGGTGGGCGCGATGGGGGTGGTGCTCCTCTTCTTGATTCTGACCCTTAGAGGGATCCAGATTGGACTTTCGATCGAAGATCGGTTTGGCGCCTATTTGGCATTGGGGATCACATTGATGATCTCCCTTCAAGCGGTGATCAATATGGGAGTGGTCTTGGGGCTCCTTCCCACAAAAGGGTTGACTCTCCCTTTCATCAGTTATGGGGGGACATCGTTGATCGCCAATCTAGCCGGGGTGGGGATACTTCTTCACCTTTCGACCCATGCGGAACGAAGATGAGGTGTGTGATTGCTGGAGGGGGTACAGGAGGTCATCTTTTCCCGGGGATAGCGATTGCTGAGGCATTCGTTGAAAGAGAGAAGGGGAACGAAGTGCTATTTATTGGGACCGAGAAAGGGATCGAAGCTAAAGTTTTACCCGGAGGAAAATTTTCGCTGAGGACGATTCGAACGAAACCCATTCAGGGGAAATCTCTTATGGAGAAGGTGAAAGCCATTTGGGGCTTACCGATGGCCATCTCCGAAGCTTGCACGATCCTAAAGGAGTTTCAACCCCAACTGGTATTGGGCGTGGGAGGATATGCCTCCGGACCGACCCTTCTGGCTGCCTTCCTTCTCGGGATGAAGAGGGCCATCCAGGAACAGAATGTGATGCCTGGAATGACGAATCGAATTCTAAAGTGGTTCAGCCAGCGGATCTTTGTCTCCTTCGAAGAGGCGAAGAAATACTTTCCCGAGAAGAAGACCATTCTCACAGGCAACCCGATCCGGAAGGAATTCTGTGCGACTCTGAGGGAAGACAAGGGGGAGAAGGAAGAAAAGGATCGATTTACCCTCCTCATTTTTGGAGGAAGTGCGGGGGCGCAGCGGATCAATCGGGCGATGATAGAGGCCCTGGGCGCCCTTCAAGGAATGAGATCGTCCTTGAAAATCATTCATCAAACAGGAAAAGAGGATTTCGATTTCGTCTCAGAAGAGTATCGGAAAAAGGGATTTGAGGCGTTGGTCAAGCCTTTTTTCGAGGACCTCGCCCTCTACTACCAGATCTCAGACCTGGTCATTTGCAGGTCAGGGGCGAGCACCGTGGCTGAACTAGCCGTCTGCGGAAAGGCGGCTCTCCTCATCCCTTATCCTTACGCGGCTCATCATCATCAATTGATGAACGCCAAGAAATTAGTCGATCGGGGGGCCGCAAGAATGATTTTAGATCAGGAGTTAAATGGGAGAATCATCGCGCAAACCATCCTCCACCTTCACGACCATCCGGAGGAGCGTGCGAGAATGGAAGGAGCGATTCAACAGTTGGCGAGGCCAAGGGCAGCAGAAGAGATCGTGGATCACTGTTATGCCTTGGTTGGAAATTAGCTTCACCCCCACCCCCCACCCCCACCCTCCCCCGTTAAGGGGGAGGGGATTTCTTGGTGGCACTCAATGCGATCTCCCGCTCCCCTAGCGGGAGAGGGGAAGGGTGAGGGGAAGATAGAGTCTGACATGTACCGAAGGGGAAAAATCCAGCATATCCATTTTGTGGGCATCGGTGGAATTGGCATGAGTGGGATTGCCGAGGTGTTGCTTAACCTCGGTTACCATATCAGCGGTTCCGATATCAAGGAGACCGAGGTGACCCGAAGACTCCGGTCTTTGGGATGCGAGATCTCCCACGGTCACCGAAAGGAGAATTTAAGAGAAGCAGACGTGGTCGTCATCTCCTCAGCCGTTCGGCAAAACAACCCTGAAGTCGAAGCCGCTGAGCAGAGGCTTATCCCTGTCATTCCCAGGGCAGAGATGTTGGCAGAGTTGATGCGAATGAAGATTGGGATTGCCATTGCAGGGACTCATGGGAAGACGACCACCACCTCCCTCATTTCCACCGTCTTGGCGGCAGGGGGTCTCGATCCCACTGTGGTGATCGGCGGGAGGCTCAATAGTATCGGAAGCAATGCGAGGCTGGGACAGGGTGAATTCTTGGTGGCCGAAGCGGATGAAAGTGACGGCTCTTTTCTCAAACTGATGCCCACCATTGCCGTGGTGACCAACATCGACCCGGAGCATCTTGATTTCTACAAGGGAATCGAAGAGATCAAAGAGAGCTTCCTCTGTTTTCTGGAAAAGATTCCATTTTTTGGATTGGCCGTGCTCTGTCTCGATCATCCCAATATCCAGAGTCTTCTTCCAAGGTTGAAGAAGCGGTTTACCACGTACGGATTGACTACACAAGCTGACTTTCAAGCGAAAGAGATAGCATTCGAAGGGCTCTCCACCTCTTTTGACGTGGTCCACCAGCGTCAGGGAATAGGCAGGTTGAGCCTCCGGATGCCGGGAATCCATAACGTCTACAATGCCCTAGCCACTCTGGCCACCGCTTTTGAGTTGGATATTCCCTTCCAGGTCGTCCAAGAAACGCTGCGTGATTTTAGCGGGATTCAGAGGCGGTTTCAGATCAAAGGAGAGAAGAAGGGGATCCTCATCGTGGATGACTATGGCCATCACCCTGTAGAAATTATGGCCACGCTCAAGGCAGCACGAACAGGTTGGGGAAAAAGGATCGTTGCGGTATTTCAACCGCATCGTTATACGAGAACGCAAGCCCTATTTAAAGATTTTCTCACTGCTTTTTATGACGCGGATGTCCTCATTCTTACCGATATCTACCCGGCAGGAGAAGATCGGATCGAAGGCGTGGAATCGAAAGCCTTGCTTGAGGGACTCCGTGAATATGGCCATAAGGATGTCACTTATTTAGCAGATCGAGGGGAGATCGTTGAGCATCTCCTCCATATACTCTCTCCAGGGGATTTGGTGATCACCCTGGGAGCTGGAGATATCTGGCAGGTTTCAGAGGAGTTAGTGAACCGCTTGTAAATGTGGATTTCGGAATGCGGATTTCGGAATATGAAAAGCTTTTGATTTGTGATTTTGGGTTTTAGATTTTAATTCCGCACTCCGCAATCTGCAATCCGCAATCGAATGATGAAAAGGGATTACAAAAAATGGGCGTCGGGTCTGATCGAGGGAAGGGTTCTTTTCGATGCACCGATGAGGCATTTCACATCGATGAAAGTGGGAGGGCCTGCAGACAGCCTTTTGTTTCCAAAGAATAAGGATGAATTGGAAAAGGTTGTTCGATATGCCAGGAGAAAAAAAATCCCCTTTTTGATTTTGGGAAAGGGAACAAACTTAGTGGTAAGGGATAAAGGAGTCCGTGGATGGGTCATCAACTTGACTCAAGGAATGAAAAAAATCCAGATGGACGGAAAGGTCGTCGAGGCAGAGGCGGGTTCTTCTCTCCAACGGCTGGTTCAATTCTCCGTTCAGAAGGGGCTCACAGGACTCGAACCCTTTTTCGGCATCCCTGGAACCGTAGGAGGGGGGGTGGCGATGAATGCCGGAGCCTGGGGCGCCGAATTGAAGGATGTCCTTCTTTCCGTGACCTTCATGAAGGAAGATGGAGAAATTACGGAGAGATCCCGTTCGAGGCTTCGGTTCTCTTATCGAGGACTGGTCCTTCCCCCTTCTTGGATTATCCTCAAAGGCAGGTTTCAGTTGAAGAAGGGAAAGAAAGAAGAAATTCGTGAGCGGGTGAGATCTTATTCGGAGATGAGAAAGAGAAAGCAACCTTTAGATTATCCCAGTGCGGGGTCCGTATTCAAAAATCCCAAAGAAGGCCCGGCAGGAAAATGGATCGAAGAAGCTGGACTGAAAGGATTTCGGATCGGTCAGGCGATGGTTTCAGAGCGCCATGCCAATTTCATCCTCAATCTGGGAAAAGCCAAAGCCGAAGAGGTGATCCGTCTCATGGAGTTCGTGGAAAAAAAGATCTACGAGGGGAAGGGGATCTCCCTTGAAAGGGAGGTTAAAGTGGTGGGTGAGCCGTAATGCGGATTGCGCCCTGAACCATGTGAGGTTCA
>CAYGWV010000018.1:0-21935 GCA_964353925.1 uncultured Syntrophaceae bacterium
GCTGCCATCCCCCGAAAGATATTGCCTCCGCCGATGACAATGGCTATTTCTACCCCCAGATTTTTAACCTCTTTGATCTCCTGAGCAATCTGCTGGATCACAGCGGGATCGATTCCATAATCTCCCTCACCGGTTAACACCTCACCGCTCAGCTTCAGGAGGATCCTTTTATAGTGGGGTCTTTTCATGGGGGAGTAAGCGTTTATGTCAATTGGTTCACTTCCCTGCTCGATCCTGATATTTCGGGGAAGGGAACTTCCTCTACCCCGTTAGAAATAATGCCCCGCTGGAATTTCTAACGGGGTCTACTTCACCGAGGAGGAGCAAGGTGGTGATGACTGGGAAGATAATCCTTCACCCAGTTGAAATCTTGTAAACCGACGGATCGCCATGTTCTCCCCGACCTTGGCGATCATGGCCTCAAGCAATTCCTTGATCGTAAGATCGGAGTCCCTGACATAGGTCTGTTCCAAAAGACAAACCTCAGAGTAGAACCTCTCCATTTTGCCTTCGATAATTTTATCGATCACCTTTTGAGGTTTTCCTGCATCCAGGGCTTGAGTTCGATAGATTTCCCTCTCCCTTTCCAAAACCTCTTCTGGGATTTCTTCTCTTCTGATGTATTGGGGATTGGCGGCGGCGATATGCATGGCGATATTTTTTACAAAGGTTTGAAAATCTTCTGTCTTGGCCACAAAATCGGTTTCACAGTTGATCTCGACCAGGACTCCCATCTTCCCCCCAGCATGGATGTAGGAGGAGACGAGACCAGCGGTCGCAATCCGACCTGCCTTCTTTGCGGCAGTGGCCAATCCTTTTCGTCGGAGGTAGTCAATCGCTGCATCCATATTCCCCTTTGCCTCTTGAAGGGCTGTTTTGCAGTCGATGACTCCGGCCCCTGTCCTCTGTCTTAAGTCTTTTACCAATTCAACAGAAATTTCCATTCGATCCTATTCCTCCTCCGCTCCTCCGGCCACTTCTTCTACCTGTATCTCTTTTGGGGGTTCGACTTTTTCTGACCTCTCTTTTTCTTCTTTGGCCCCCTCCATCTGGAGGTGTTTTTCATAAATCTGTTTTCCCTCAATGACCGCATCCGCAATTTTAGAGGCAAACAGGTAAATCGCACGGATCGCATCATCATTTCCTGGAATGATGTAATCCAATTCTTCGGGATTACAATTGGTATCGACAATGCCGATGGAGGGGATGCCAATTTTCCGAGCTTCCCTCACGGCAATTCTTTCCTTCTTAGGATCGACGACGAAGATGGTTCCAGGGAGCCGATCCATATTTTTGATGCCCCCCAGGGATTTTTCCAACTTACTTCTCTCTTTTTCCAGCTCCAGGACCTCTTTTTTCGGAAGGAGATTATAAATCTCGTCCTTCTTCATCGCTTCAAGTTTATTCAATCGGTCAATGGATCGCTTAATAGTCTGGAAATTGGTCATCATACCTCCCAACCAGCGATGATTCACATAAAACATTCCACAACGGGTGGCCTGTTCGGAGATCGCCTCCTGGGCCTGTTTTTTTGTCCCCACAAAGAGGATATATTCTCCCTTGGCCGCGATATCGCGAACGAATTGATAAGCTTCCTTAAAGAGTTGGACTGTCTTCTGGAGGTCAATGATGTAAATTCCATTCCTTGCCCCGAAGATATAAGGTTTCATTTTGGGGTCCCAACGTTTCGTCTCATGGCCGAAATGGACCCCGGCCTCCAGAAGCTCCTTCATCGTTACCGCGGACATCGAACCCTCCCTTTCTTTTCCATTTTCCCTCCCTAAATAAACAAAAATAGGCTAATTAAGTTCAGTTAACATATGATTTGGCATTTTGCAAGAGAAAAACCTCACGAAATCCTGATCGATCTTCGTTGAGGCCTCTTCGCATGGCTAAACCAACCCAGACTCTTTATTTTTGTTAGTAATATCATAGAGTTAAAACATTGATGTCCAGTTTCGGAATGATTTTTCTATTAGACATGATCGTAGGATGTTGTCCGGCAGCAGAAAGCCGTGGCCTTTGGCCGTGGATGAGCACTCCATCTTTCGGCTGGCCTGTCCCGACTTAAGACGGGGGATGTTGCCCCACTCCCCACAGGAGCGTCGATTAAGAACCGCGAGTTCCACCGGCAGGGCTCCACCGTTAATTTTGGAGTCTTAGAGAGAAAAATATCCATTTTGACATAAGTCAATGAGATTTCTCTTATGGGTTGGCATAATAGGTATTAGAAGGAGAAAAAAATATGAAGTGTCCAGGGCAGGATATGAGATTTTGGAAGCCGGGAGATATTTTTGACACGCAATGTCCCAAATGTGGGAGAAAGGTGGAGTTCTTCAGAGATGAGGTGAGGCGTAAGTGTCGCTGCGGACACGAAATCGTCAATCCCAGGTTGGATTTTGGTTGTGCCCAGTGGTGTTCCTATGCCGAACAGTGTGTTGGCACAATGCCCGAAGAGGCAAAGGAAAGGCAAAAAGCGGAACAGAGGGATTCATTAAGGGAAAGGATTGCTCTGGAAATGAAAAAATATTTCGGAACTGATTTTAAACGGGTCCATCATGCCATCAAAGTTGCCAGGTTTGCGGAGCAGATCTTAAAGAGGGAGGGTGGGAATCCTCTGGTCGTGATGGGGGCCGCCTATCTTCATGATATTGGGATACCTGAGGCGGAGAGGAAATATGGAAGCCCATCAGGCCATTATCAGGAACTGGAGGGACCTGCCGTTGCCAAGGGGATTTTAGAAAAATTAAGTGTCCAGAAAGAAATGATTGACGAGATCTGTGATATTATCGGCCATCACC
Source organism: uncultured Syntrophaceae bacterium (assembly GCA_964353925.1). Classification (GTDB taxonomy): domain Bacteria; phylum Desulfobacterota; class BSN033; order BSN033; family UBA1163; genus CAVQFR01. The sequence goes on from CAYGWV010000018.1 coordinate 2,802, forward strand.
ACAGCCCAAGAGAAGAAGAGACATTGAACTTTCAAATTCTCTGTGAGGCGGATTGGCTGGTGAATATCGAAGAAGAGGGGAATTCAAAAGACCGAGAAGAAGTCGAGGCGTTGATCGGGAAAGTTTTTAGGACCGTCACTGGAAAGCAATTAGCAGAGAAACTCTACCTTGTCTAAGCGACCAGAGAGAGGGTCGTGGCAAAAAGAGCAGAGGATTTCCGGGGGGCCCCAAGACCCATCTCCCCGTTTGTCTTTTTCCATTTCTCTCTGAATTCACTCCATCTGGAATGAGAGATAAGTCTTTTCTTTGTGAAGAAAAGGATCCTGTCTCTCTTCTTGTAAATCCAGACAGAATAATAGGCTTCTTCAGCAGAGTCCTCGATTAAGAAAAGGGACCCCAGCCTATCGAGACTCCCGATCCTCTTCAGACCGATCCGGGTCTCCGGAACTCCCCACTGATTAAGAAAAAGGGTTTGGTTGATGCCGGCCAACATCAGGTGCGGAATCTTCCCCGATGGTCTGGGTGAGCTCCTCAGGAAATTTGACATGAGACTTGGGAGCACAGTGAGCATATTCTAGTCGAACCGTTGTAAATTTCTAACTTGCAACTTGGAATGACTAGCATGAATTTCGATTATTTGCAAGGATAAAATTTTACGGGATCACTCGGTCTTGGGACATCCATTTTTTCAGGGTCAGGGCATCTTTGACGGCGAAACCATAGGCGTCATTGTTGAAATAGACAAATGCGGTCTTGTCCTTTTTTCTCCAGTCTCTCCTTCTGAAATTTAAATCGCGGGGGAAGTTGCCAGAGGACCGCACCCAATTTCTCTTTTAATGGCGAGGCATGGTCCAAGAAAAGGGAAAGCGGTTCCCTGCAATCCTTTAATCGCTTGATGTGGGTGATGAACCGGCTTCCCTTCACAGCAAAGACAAACTCTTTCGGGGTAGAACTCAAGCCACTTTTTCTGGGGAAGGTCAGAAGGATAGAAGGTCCCGTTCCACCAATGGGGATAATTATAGCCGCTCGTCCCGATGAATATCATAGCTCAAAAGGAGTCGAGGATTCGAATGTGGAAAGTGGAAGGTGGTTTTGACACCCTTCTACTCTCACCTTTCCACCCTCGGTCCCTTGATCAGTGATAATAGCCACCGCCGCCGGGGCCTCTTTGAGACCACTTCCGCTTGTAGTTTTCACGACGAAGTTTTTGTCGGATCGCTGGATAAGCCATAAAGAAGAACCCGAAGACGAGGCCTCCCAGATGGGTCAGATGAGCGACGCCATCCCCTGCCGAACCGGATGAAAAGAATTCGATGAGGCCGAAAATGATCACCATGTATTTCGCAGGGAGGGGGAAGAGGAAGTAGATGTAAATGGGGCGATTGGGGAAGAGCCAGCCAAACGCGAGAAGGACGCCATAGATCGCCCCGGATGCTCCGATGACAGGATAAGGAGAAAGGAGAACAGTAAAAATTCCTGCACCGATACCACAGAAGAAGAAGTAGAAAAGAAACCTTCTCGATCCCCAATGGCTTTCCAATTCACCCCCAAACATCCAAAGTGAAAAAAGGTTGAAAAGAATGTGGAAGAAGTCTCCGTGCAGAAAAATATAAGTGAAAAGTTGCCAAATATAATATTGGTTCCAAACCTTTTCAGGGTCGAGCGCAAAGTAGTTAAGAAAATAATAGACATACAGGTCGATGCTGGTCATACGGAGCATTTGCTGGACCAGAAAGACCACTCCCATTGCGATCATCAGATTCTTAACGGCGGGCGCCAAACCATGGCCAAACGAGAAGCGATATCGGTAGGTGGTCATTTTTTTCCCCCGAGATTGGCAGACCCAAGAGTACAATTATCCTAACAGCATTCTATTCCTCAATTTCCTCTTTGGCAAGGGGAAGAGAGGGGGGATGAAGCTGGATACGATACTTTTTCATTTTGTATCGAAGAACCCTCTCACTGATGCCAAGGCTCTCAGCGGCCTTCGTCTGAACTCCCTGATGTTGATGCAAGGCGTTGAGGATGGAGTCTTTTTCAATCTCCTCCAGAGATTCAGGGAGGCTCTTTTCTTTCTTAGAGGGCTCCCACAACTTCTCAGATTTTTCCTCTTTGAGGTGAAAAGGAAGGTCTTGGGTCGTGATGAGTTCTCCCCGGCAAAGGACCACGGCCCGCTCAATCAGGTTCTCCAGTTCTCTGACATTCCCCGGATAGGGGTAGCGGAGCAGAAGGGATCTTGCCTCTTTTGAAATATCGGAGATTGACTTCTGATTCTCTTCCGAATATTTATTAAAAAAATAGTCGATCAAGAGAGAAATGTCCTCTCTCCTCTCTCTCAAGGGGGGAAGGACAATCGAGATCACGTTGAGCCGGTAGTATAAATCTTCTCTGAAGAGTTCTCTCTGAATGGCCTCCTCGAGATTTCGATGAGTGGCCGTGATCACTCTCACGTCGGTTTTGAGAGGGATGTTTGACCCGAGCCGTTGGAATTCTTTGTCTTGTAAGACTCTCAGAAGTTTCACTTGAGTGCTCGGTGAGAGGTCTCCAATCTCATCGAGAAAGATGGAACCGCTGTCTGCTTCTTCAAATCGGCCTATCCTTCTGTGGGTGGCCCCCGTGAAAGCTCCTCTCTCATGGCCGAAGAGTTCACTTTCAAGGAGGGTTTCGGGAATCGCTGCGCAGCTCACCTTTACCCAGGGTTTTTCGGATCGAGGGCTCGCATAATGGATGGCATTGGCGACCAATTCCTTCCCTGTTCCACTCTCCCCCCGGATGAGGATAGTGGTTTGGCTGGGTGCCACCCGAGCCACCAACCCCATGACCTCCTCCATTTTAGGACTTCCGTAGACAATATGGGTAAACGCATAGCGCTCCTGAAGTTGGGCTTTGAGTTCCTTATTCTCTCTGATGAGGGTGGACCTTTCAATCACCTTTTGAAGCATGAGGAGGAGTTCATCCAGATCGATCGGTTTGGTCAGATAGTCCAGGGCCCCTTCTTTCATTGAGGCCACGGCCGTCTCTACTGTTCCGTAGGCAGTCATCATGACGACAGGGAGGTCTGGATAGAGTTTTCGAATCTCCCGGAGGGTTTGCAGCCCGTCGAGTTCGGGCATTTTATAGTCGATCAAGGCCACATCGAAAAAATTCCCTCCAAGTTCCTGAAGAGCTTCCCTGCCATTGGCCACGGCCTCAACAGAGAAACCTTCTTTTTTCAAAAATCCTTCCAGAAGGTCCCTCTGGTTTTTTTCGTCCTCAGCAATCAGTATCCTGGCTTTCTCCATATGGTTTTGGGAATTCATTCCGAACTCTTGTACGGAACGGTTTCAAACCGTTCCCTACCTTCGTGTACTTAAATTGGCAGCGTCACCGTAACTTTTGTTCCGGACCCGACCCGGCTTTCTATTTTCAATTGGCCGCCATGAGCCTCGATGATTCGGTGGGCAATGGGAAGCCCCAACCCCACTCCTTTCTCTTTCGTCGTATAGTAATAATTAAAAATCTTCTCCATCTGTTCTGGAGGAATTCCAGAACCCGAATCTGAGACCGTGACTTCCACACGATCTTTCAGGGATTTGGTTTCCACACGAAGAAGCCCTCCCTGGCCCATGGCCTGCATTCCATTCTTCATAATATTGATCAAGGCCTGTGTCAACTTTTCCGGATCGATTGCGAGGAAGGGCAGATCTGAGGGGATTTCTGCCTGAAGACGGATCCCCAGAGAAGAAGCCTCTTCCTGAAAGAGGGTGACCAGATGGCTTAAAAGGTCTTGGAGGGAAGATTCCTTCAGGTTCAGTTGAAACGGTCTGGAGAGGGTCAGAAACTGTTCGATGATGTCGTTGACCCTTCTGATTTCTTTGAGGATCAACTCCGTAAAGGAAATATACTCTTCTCTTTTCGATTCATCCGGAGGGAGAAATTCTCTTTTGAGACTCTGGAGGCCCATGCCTATGGCATTGAGAGGATTCCGAATCTCGTGGGCGACGCCCGCCGCTAAGTGGCCGAGGGATGAAATTCTTTCCGCCAGTTGGATCCGATCCTCCATCTCTTTCATTTTCTTGAGGTGTCGATTCTGATTCACCCAGATCAGGGTGATCGCCGAAATCCCCAAGATGAGGAAAAAGAAGACTGAAAGGAAGACATTCTTTTTGATCTGGCTGAGCACGGGTTGAATTTCCTCTGGGGTATATCCAATTCGGATGAGCCCCATGGTTTTATCCTTGTGAGAGAGAGACTTTACCACTTCGAAGATGTCCTCTCCTTTCGAGGATTGATAGTGACGGAAAAGAACCCGTTTGCCTTGAAGGGAATTCTTTAAGAAAGGGTCCTCCTCCCTTCTTCCAATCAGGGTTGAGTCCGTATTCGCAAGGATGTGGAGAGAGGTATCCTGAACGGAGATATAGAGGATGCCCTCTCTGAGACCGATATCAGAGATCGCCCTTTGAATGGCGAATTGCCGGAAAAGTCTTTTCAACTGTTCTCCATTGAGGTACAGAGCGATGATCTCTGGATTCGTTCTCCTCCAGACAGCCATCGAGAACAATTGGCCTTCGGAAAGGGGTTTGCCGAGAAGGTCGATGGCCACGGGTTGTTTCTTCTCGATCAATTCATGAAGGAGAACTCTTTTTTCGGGGGGAGAAAATGGGGAAGGCCATCCCCGGAGGGAGTTTCCCTTGGAGTCATAGATCTCGATTGAAGTGATGCGGTATTGGTCGATGAGGTATCGGAGATCAGAGGGGTTCAGAGGTTTTCCTCTGTCGATTTGATCCACTCTATGGATGGCCTCCAGAAGATATTCGGCAACGGAATCCTCTAGGCCGAAAAAGAGCCCTGAGACAGGAGCGTTGAGAGAAACCTTCCCGGGTTCACTTTCCATCCATTCCAGAGAAGTAAGGGCCTCTTGAATATTTTTCTCGAAATGCTGAATGAGAACGGTCGCTTCTCTTTCCAACAAGAGATAGAATCCATTTTGGGTTCGATTGATTTCCAAAAGCCCATTGACGATGAGAATGACCAGAAGGATTCCGGAGAAAATCCCCAGATAGATCAGGGAGAAACTTCTTTTTATCTTATTCTTATCCTTGACCAAAATAGTCCCGTCCCGATTTCCCTCCGGGTTACTCCGGCGGAGGAAAGGTTTTTCTGGGATGCATGGGTCCCATGGGTCCGGTTCCATGCATCCTTTGTCGAAAAGCGGGGAATTCTTGTTCAGGGCACCATTTCCGTAACTGTTCTGAAGTGAGAAGATTTCTTACCTTGATCAGATATCCAACAAATCTCTCTTCCTGCTTGGATTGAAGTTCGATGATTTCCGAATTCTTAACACGGATGGACTCTATTTTTATGGTCGGACTGATAAGAAGTTCCCGGAGTTCCAAACGTCTTGTAAAAAGCTGTGCCCGAAGGAGTTGGGCTTCTCGAAAGTGAGCCTGCTGAATCAGCTCAAGGTTTTTCATCTGTTCTTGCGAGAGATCGAGGTCGGATGCCCTCCAGCACGGGCCTTCTCCTCTCCACCTTCTCATTCCCATCTCCGGAGGTTGCGAAAAGGAAGGAGAGGCAGCGAAGATCAACAGAAAACAGAAAATAAGTATTTGTGTTTTTAATTTCATGGCTCCCACCAGTAATTCCAAAAACATCAAGGTTCTACGTTTTTTCAATTTTAAAACATATCGAAATGATTTTAAAATGTCAAAAATAAAAAGGGGAAGGATACCACCTTCCCCTTTTGTTCGACTCATTTTCAGAGCCCGCAATTAGTAGCATCCTTCACCAGGGCCCATCCCATGACCAGGACCCATTCCACCCCGGCCCATTGCGTAGCCACCCCCCTTCATGTGGCCTCGACCCTTTTCCCAGCCTGGCTTCCAATTCTGGATCTGCTCAGGTGTGAGGAACTTTCGAGCCTCCAACCGCATTTGGACCGCTTTATCCTTGATCTGGTTTTGAAGATCTCTCAACTCTTTTTCCTTATCAAGAATTGCCTTGGAGTCAGCCTTTGGGTCGGTCCATAAGGATTGAAGCTCCAGCCTCTTGGTGACGATTGCACCGAACAGTTTTGCATTGTCTTCTCTGAACTTTCGGCGCAATTCTTGAAACTTTGGCTGCTGCTCGGGAGTTAAGGAAGACCATTTCTCCTGCCCCCAACCCGGTCTATGTCCAGGACCGGACCCCGGCCCTTGAGCAAAAGCATAGGCCACACCTAAAATCAGGACTGCCACCAACCCTAATACAACGACTGTCTTTTTCATCTTTCCCATCTCCTTTCATATTTATAATTTAATCATTGCTTTGCTAATAAAGCAATGACCGTGCCAATTGATTTTCCAAAAGCCAGAGGATGTTCCACCTTCCTCATTTGGGTAGAAATTTGCGCAGCGTTTTCAATGAGTTCGAATCCCATCCACAAATTGAAAAGGATCCGCGCTTATAAAAATTGATATCTGAGGATTCGACTTCAAACCGGAAAGACTTGTCGAGCGTCATTGAGAAAGCTGGGTCTCTTTTCTCATTGCTTACATCCACTCCAGTAGATGAACTCCTGTTCGACGAAGGGAATTCAAGGAGTTACGGGCATGCATGCTTCCCATGAGGACGTCGTCTCGAGATAACAATCGATTTCGACAATCTTGGCGATCGATTCGACAAGAACTTCCTGTAACAGAGAAACAACTGATATAAAATCCCGTCGAAAATTATTGAATTGGATGGATACACCAGGTCATGAAATTTTCCTTGTAAAAGGAGGAGAGAAAAGGTAGAAAAAAAAGAGATGGGTTACGGGATTTCTTCTGAAGTAGAATGAAGGGGGTCACGATGACGGCGAAAAACGAAAAGATCAATTCTTTTGAGATGGCGAAGAAACAGGTTGATATTGCGACTAAATACTTAAATCTGGATTCTGGGTCAATCGAGAAATTGAAAAATACAAAAAGGGAGTTGATCGTCCATTTCCCAGTCCAGATGGATGATGGGAATGTCAAGATCTTTACCGGTTACCGGGTCCAACATAATGTGGCAAGGGGGCCGGCCAAAGGGGGAATCAGATACCATCCTGACATTGATCTCGATGAAATGAGGGCTTTGTCGATGTGGATGACATGGAAGTCGGCTGTGGTCAACATCCCCTTTGGAGGGGCCAAAGGTGGGGTCCAGTGTAATCCCAAAGAGATGTCGCTTCATGAAATAGAGCATTTGACGAGGAGATTTACCTGGGAAATCTCCATCTTGTTGGGTCCGGAACAGGACATTCCTGCTCCGGATGTTTATACCAACCCACAGGTGATGGCCTGGATCATGGACACCTTCAGTATCTTGAAAGGCTACTCGGTCCCTGGCGTGGTGACGGGCAAGCCCATCGAGTTAGGAGGATCCCTGGGAAGGTTTGAAGCTACGGGAAGGGGCGTGGTCATCACCTCTCTTGAAGCGCTGAAGTATTTAAAAATGCCTATTGAGGGAGCGAAAGTGGTGATCCAGGGGTGTGGAAATGTAGGAGGTATTGCTGCGACGTACTTTGATCGGCTGGGGGCGAAGGTCATTTCCATCAGCGATTCACAAAAAGGACTCTACAATGAGAAGGGACTGGATGTAATGAGAGCTCTGGAATACAAGGCCAAATATCAATGTTTTGTCTGTGAAGCAAAAGATGAAACTGAGGTTACCAACCAAGAGTTATTAGAGTTAAAATGCGATGTCCTGGTCCCGGCTGCCATCGAAAATCAAATTACAGAGAAAAATGCTCCTCGAATCAAAGCGAAGATCATCGTCGAAGGAGCAAACGGGCCGACCACTCCAGAGGCGGATGAGATTTTGAACGACAAAGGAGTTTTTCTTGTTCCGGATATCTTAGCGAATGCAGGAGGGGTGACCGTCTCCTATTTTGAGTGGGTGCAAAACCTCCAGGAACTCATCTGGAGTGAAGAGGAGGTATTGGACCGGCTGACCCGGATCATGCAGAAGGGTTTCAAAGAAGTTCTGGATATCTCCCTTTCTAAAAAAATTCCCATGAGAACAGCCGCTCTTGTGCTCGGGATTGGGAGGGTTGCTGAAGCGTCAAGGCTCAGAGGAATCTATCCGTAGCATTACAGATCAATCGTTCAATGATCAGTTAGCAATAATCAATGGTCAATGGTCAGTGGTTAAAGATTTTGATCGTTAAATGATCATTGGAAACAGACCATTGCTCATTGGATATTGAGGCAGTAAATGCAAGGGGAAATATGGAAAAGTTGGTGATTACCGTTGGTATTACGGGTTCTCGAATCACACGGCAACAAACCCCTTATATCCCCATTACTCCGCAAGAAATTGCACAGTCGGGGATTGAGGCTTGGAAAGCAGGAGCTTCTATCCTTCATATCCATGTAAGAGACCCAAAGACAGAGTTAGGAGCCCAGGATTATGCTATCTTTAAAGAGGTAGTGGACCGTATTCGAAGTGAAACCGATGCGATTCTCTGCCTGACCACGAGCGGCATTCCGGGTAGAAATCTCCAGTTTCAGGAAAGACTTGTCCCCTTATCCTTAAATCCAGAATTGGTCTCCTTTGATGCGGGCTCTATCAATATGAGGGAGAATGTTTTTCTCAATCCTCCAGAGTTTTTGGAGATGTTGGCCAAAGAGACGCTGGCGAAGGGAATTAAGCCCGAGCTGGAGGTATTTGAAGTTGGAATGGTTGAAATCTGCAATAGGTTTTTGGAAAAAGGCCTTCTTAACTCTCCGCTCCACTTTCAATTCGTTTTAGGTGTTCTCGGCGGCATGCCCGCCACAGCAAAATCTCTCCTCCATCTTTCGGAGATCCTCCCTCAAGGTTCGACCTGGTCTGTGATTGGGATCGGTCCAGGCCAGCTCCCCATGGCGATGATGGCTCTGGCGATGGGAGGTCATGTCCGGGTTGGCTTGGAGGACAACATCTACTATTCAAAGGGCGTCCTGGCAAAGAACAATGCTCAATTGGTGGAGAGAGTGGTCAGGATTGCAAAAGAGTTTGGAAGAGACATTGCTACTCCACAGGAATCCAGAAAAATCCTGAACCTGTTGTAACCAAAGCTTATCAAGAATGGCCATTGAATTTTGCAAAAACTTGATATTCTGTGCCTTCCTCTAAGATGGTTCATTGAGTCCCTTGAGTATCAAATTCTCCATAAATTTCAATGAATCCCCCCTATATCCGGCCATTGGCATAAGACTTGCCTGATAAATCCATAAACACTAAAAGAAGTGGCGAGTGAGTCTGATAATAAGAAAATTTGCTTTTCCCAATCTATTTATAATTTGCCTAATTATTTTAGGGGGTTTCGTATTCTTACAAATCGTCAAGAGGCGACTGAAAGACAAGTAAATCACTTCATTGACTCCAACGAATTTGCGCTTTTTGTTACAAAATTGTCAACCAAGTGAAAGATGACTGGTAAAGAAATCTTGGGGATTCAGGAAACAGAGGAGGGAAGAAAAATTGAGATTAGTTTCAGGAGAGTGGTCAGTTGGGCGTTGGCTTTTACGAATGCATTCTTCGTTTCCTATTTCTTTGCCAGGCTGTTTCGATGGATTTAAAGTTTTTGTTTATTTCAACAATTTTGACAACCCCCTAAACTCCTCAGTCCCAGCCTCCTTCAGCAGTTGAAAGGCGATGATCTCGGTGGTCGAGATCATCGCCCCCTTTTTTTCCATCCATCTCAGACCGATCTCCCAATCCAATTTCCTCCTTGAGCAGATGGCATCGGCCACCGCATGGACCTCGTGGCCTGTCTGTATTAAGTCGTCGGCTGTTTGCAGAACACACACATGGGTTTCGATTCCGGTGAGGATGACCTGCTTCCTTCCCGTTTGATTTAATTTTCCGTTGAATGTCTCTACCCCGCAACAACTAAAGGAGACTTTTTCGATGGGAAGGATGGACTCCAGCTCCATTTTGACTTCAGAGACAGTCTGGCCCAACCCCTTGGGATACTGTTCCGTAATCAGAACAGGGATGGCCATTTTTTGAGCGAAAGTGAGGAGGGTCCGGATATTCCGGATCACATTTTCTGCTACCCCTTGATTCATCTTCTTCATTAGAACATCTTGGACATCGACCACGACAACCACTGCTTCTTCCCGCTGAATTCGAGACAACGCATCCATCCCTGGTTCTCCTTTAAGTGATTATGATACAAGCCTCTCTTTCTCTCCTCCCCCAATAGCGACCGCCTGCCGTCTGTCCACCGCAGGCAGGGTGGGCAGAGAGAGGAGAAAAAAAGGAAAACTTTAATGTTGAATTCTAAATCAATATGTTCTATTTGTAAAACGAAGATGATTTAGGGATTGAGGGATTACAGATTTAGGGGTTCGGAATTGTTATAGTGGACTTCGTAAATAAGTCGGCAGGCATAGGGTTTCATTGGGAATCCCGCTAGAGCGGGGCTCCTCGCAATGACAAGTGTCTTTTGGCATTCGCTATTTTTACTTAGTTTTTTGATTCTCAATAGGATTTAAAGAAATGAACCCCATTTAATCAGTAAGCAGAAAACAGAAGGCAGAAAGCAGAAGGCTGTGGACGGAAAGAATTTCTTATTATTTGCTGCTTACTGCCTACTGCTTACTCAATTTTGATTCCATTCAAGAAAGGGGTTCGAATTGAAGAATTTTGGTCCGTACTTCGCAGCGTGGTGGAGACTCTCACGGGTTCCTTTTCTTTCGGTGGGAATTTTTCCTTTGATCTTAGGATTTATCTTGGCGTGGCGGTGGGGGTACAAGGGATCTTTGGGACTCTATGTGCTTTCTACAACGGCGGTCATCCTCATCATGTGGATGACTTATTATGTGGGAGAATGGAACGATGTGGAAGGGGATCGTCTCAATCAAGATTTTAACCGGTTTTCAGGCGGGTCAAGGGTTTTAGTCAGAGAGGTCCTCCCAGCTTGGGTTTCACGTCTTTTGGGATACGGGTGTTTGGCTGGAGCGATTCTCATCGGTTCTTATATCTATCTCCAATACCAGACCGATCTTCGAACCCTTCTATTAGGAGGACTGGGTATTTTTTTTGGGTTTTTTTATTCAAGCAAACCCTTTCGATGGTCTTATCATGGATTGGGAGAAATTCTCATCGGATTCTGTTATGGATGGCTGCCCATTGCTACAGGCTTTTTTCTCCTCACGGGGTTCTTCAGCCCACAAATCTTACTGCTCTCCATCCCCGTCGGTCTTTCCATTTTCAATGTGATCTTGATCAATGAGTTCCCCGATAAAGAAGCGGATCATGCCATTGGAAAAAGGAACTTGGTCGTGCGGTTTGGAAAGGAGAGGATGGGAGATCTCTACATCGGGCTATCGATATTGACCGGATTTTCCTTTATCAAAATGATGTGGGGGATAGGCCGCTCTCCATACTGGCTGCTCCTTCTCTCAGGAATCCCATCCTTTCTTATCCTATGGAATCTGATCCAGGTCTGGCGGGGAAATTATCACGACCACAAAAAGCTAGAACTTCTCTCTCGAAATACTCTTTTTGTGAATCTTTCCATGACCATGCTTTTGACCATTCAGCAGACTCTTCTACTATCCTCTGGAGGAAGATCAGGATAATGGAAAATATTGAAACCCTTATGGGGCAGATAAAGACGGATATGACGAGCGGGAAAACCGATGAGGAGATATTTCAATATCTTCTTCCATGGTTAGAAAAAGACCCACAAACCGGTGGAAAGTTGGCTGAGTTCATGGTGACCATTCCTGATCGGTTGACGGGCAGACTTCTCCAGCGGATGTTCGAAGTGACCCAAGACAAGAAGGTCCGAAAAATGATCAAACGATCTCTTTACCGACTGAAGAGCAAGGGGATTGTGGTTGAGGAAGTTTTATCCGACAAAGAGCGTTCTATTCTGCGTCCCTTACAGGGAGAGGCCCAAGAAGGGTTTGCGAGCGGGATTGATTTTCTCGGGAACCGGATTCTGTGGTTAATCCTCCCTCATCCGGGCCGGGGTTTATCGGTCATGTATGGGGTCGTCAGCGATCGGGAGGGGATCGTCGAATTCTCCCAAGAAGAGATGACACGGAAGGGGTTTCGGACTTTCTTTAAAGAAGTTAAAGAAAGAAATCCATTTCCAATTGTTGAAATCGAACCTTCCTATGTGGCCTGGCTCTTCGCACAGGCTTATCAATTAAATCTTGAAAAGAAAGGGGCCTCTCCTCAGGGCTATCTCCAGGCGAAAAGCGAGATAGAAAGGATCAAAAAAGATGATACAAAGCCATTGATCTATTCCTCTCTTCAAGCGGATGACATTGCAGGAGACGATCGCCTATTGAGGAAAGGGGGAGATCTTCTTAAAGCAGATGTTTTTTCGAGTTGGAGGATTGAGGAGGAACAAATCCGTCCCTATGCGGATGAAGTCCGGGAGGCGGAGGAGTCGAAGATTGTCCTCAACCCAGGCCAGAAGGAAGTTCGATTCCAGGGAATCTATCAAAGGGCATTGACGGAACTCTTCTCTGGAGAGAGGAGGTTTCTCTATCAGCGAAGATTGGAGGAGATGGCTTATGTTCTCTTCAAATTGGGAAAAGGAGAGGAGGCAAAGATTTCCCTGTCTGTAGCGATGGATCTGGAAAAACCTCTCAATCCGATTCAACCTAACCCTTTCCTCTTTCAATTGGTGATGAAGTCTATCTTCAGCCTTTTGACAGAGGCCTATGAAAAGAAGTCGAAGGAAGTCTCGCTGATTGTAAAACCCTGATCCAATTGCGGAATGCAGAATGCGGAATAAAAATCTTTAATTCTCAATCCGCAATCTACACTCCGAAATCCGCATTTGAATATGACTCAAGTCATTGCTTGTTCAACTCCTGACGGGATTGTGCTCGCCACCGATAGCCGGGCGACCTGGTTCGACGAAACCGGAGAGATGAAGCATTTCAGCCTGAAGAAACTTCTCCGTTTAAACTCCCACTCCGCCCTGTTGAGCGCTGGGGCGGGAATCGGAGTGGAGATGAGCTTAGCTTTTCAAAATTTTCTTCAGAGGCGAGGAACGGAGGCTATCGAAGATGTGGTCAACATGGCTTTGTTCTTTTTTACCGATCAATACGGGAAATGGTTAGGCCAAAGGGAGATGCACCCTTCTTCCTCCCTTCTGACACCCGACAAGACATCCGAAGAGGCTCTTCCTTTAAATGAAGTTTATCTTATTCTGGCTGGATTTTCCTTCAGAGATCGGGCTCGACCGTATCCTCTTCACCTCTTTAGCAGCGAAGGAGAGGGAATTTCTATAAAAGCTCTGCCCACCTCTCAGATCATCGTTGTTCCCCGGTCTCTATCGATGGAGAGGAGGTTGGAGGTTCAGCGTGAGATGGGGTCCCCCCTCGACCCGCTTCTTACCCTCTGCAAGTCCTTTCTCAAGAAAAGGTCTGGAGAAGGGGAAGAGGTCGGGCCGCCCTTCTATTATGCGACCATTACTCCTTTTGGCTATAAAGAAGTTGTGGAAGAGGAGGTGAAGGGATGAAGAAATGGTTCATCCTGATCGGAATTCTTGTGGTCCTCCTGATCGGAGGGTATTTTGTCCTCACCTTCTACGCCGTGAAATTGATTCAACCCCGCCTTCAAAAGGCAATGGGGCCTGGATTCACGCTGGAGGAGATTAAGCTTAAGGCCACCTGCCTCTCCGCCAGGGGAGTTCAATATGAAGACCCTCGTTCAAAACAAAGATTCTTTCAGGTCGAGGAAATAAAAATTTATCCCTCCCTTTTCTCTCTCTTGAAAAAATCTTTGTGCATAAGGGAATTGACCGTCCTCCGGCCCTCCTTCTTCTTCTATCGATCTCGAGAGGGGCGCCTCGTCGGTCCTTGGGTGACGACGAAAAGAGAGAGTGAAGAAAAAGAGATTTCTGAGGAGGAAGGGAAGAAGAGCGGAGAGCCTATTCAAGTTCAGATCGGCCGGATTCGAATCCAGGGAGGCTCCATCGATTTTGAAGATAGAAAAGTAGGAGATCCTCCCTCCCAAATGAAATTGAGAGAGTTAGATGTTGACATAAGAGACATCCGTTATCCTCTGGCCTCTTTGCGTTCTCCCGTTGAATTGGATGGGAAAATGAAAGGGAAGGCACAAGAAGGAAACATCACCTTAAAAGGATGGATCGATGCGAAAACCATGGACATGGAAATTTCCTTAAAAATTCGAGAAATAGAGGTAAAGACCTTTGAACCCTATTATCGGAAAAGGGTCACTGCAGAGATTGAGTCCGGTACCCTAGACATGGATTCCAGAATTGTTGTGAAGGAGAAGAGGATGGATGCACCCGGGGAGATGGATCTCATCAACCTTCATATTAAGGAAGGGGGAGGAACCGTCTTTTGGATCCCGGCGGAGACCTGGGTCTCTTTATTGGAGAAGAAAGGGCATCAGATAAAGGCCAAATTCCACGTGAAGGGGAATGTGGAAAATCCTCAGTTCAACCTTCAAGAGACCTTCTTGACTCAGGTCGCCGTCTCTCTCGCACAGGCTCTGGGAATTCCGGTTAAGGTGGTCGGCGAAGAGGTCCCTCACGGCACTTTAAAAGGAGAAAAAGGACTTGTCGAGGAGCTGCAATCGATGGAGAAACTCTTCAAGAAAAAGAAAGAGAAAAAGAGATGAGTCTCCTCAAAGACCCCCGCATCCCCGCATTTAAAGCCGGCGGGATGCCTTTGATTGATCTTCAAAATTATTTTCTTTTCGTAGGAGGTCTGGTCAAAGAAGAGAAGCATTTTCCATGGCAGGAGATATCAGCGATGCCCAAGAGCCGGGTGAACTGTCGCCTGACTTCTGTATCGGGGTGGTCGGTACGAGCGGATTGGGAAGGCATTCAATGGAATGACTTCATGAAACAGATTTTAATCGATTCCAAAACGAGTCATGTCCGATTCACTTCTGCGGGAGGAGGATACCGCACCACAGTCTCCTTGAAAGACCTAGAGAACCCGAGAGTTCTTTTGGCCTATGGCGTCCATGGCGATCCTCTCCCCCGAACGGGTGGATCGTCTCATATTGACTGATTGTGTTCCTCCGGATGTCCTTCATCAGGTCAAAAATGAATCCTTCCGAATGTTGGTGGCGATCAAAGGTATTCCAGCCCTCCCTTATCTGGTCATTGCAGCTCGAAACAAGAATTCGATCAGGCAGATCCTTCTGGAATGTATTTCGGATATCAAACTCATCACCCCGGAGGTATTGAATCGGCAACATCAGCTTTCTAAGATCAAAGGGACGACCAGGGTTCTTTACTCGACCTTCAAACATGCCAAGGAGGCCTTAAGGCTAAAGGATCAACTCTCCCTGATTCACCCACCTACCTTATTCATCTGGGGGGAAAGGGACCTCATCTTTCCTCCCCAAGTGGGGGAGAACCTCCATCAGGCCATCGCAGGTTCGAAATTTCAGAGGATTGAAAAAAGTGGCCATATCCCCATGTGGGAAACTCCCGGCGAACTCAATCAAGCGATCCTTGAGTTTCTGAGAGAATAAGGCATAGGGCATACCGCATAGAGTAGGAATAAGGACATTAGCTGGCAGAAGCATCAGGCAAAAACCGTTGAGTTCACCTACTCTTCAGTCCAAGATAATCCCAAAAGTCGACGATTACGGATAGAAAGCAAGCTGGCGCTACCATCTTTTAAAGACTGAAACGGGAGATGGGCTTAATCTGAAGAGAAGACGTTGCTCCCTTTTAAGACTTTATCATCGGGCCGAATCTTCTGGGAATCCCACTTTTCCTTGTTATCAACCCCTTCAAGAGATGTATCGATGTATTTCACTGTGCTTTTACCAGCAATATTAAGTAACAGGAAAAACAGGCTCCGCCTGAGGTTGATGGGAGAAACCCTTAAGAGAAACGGAATATGCCGAATGATCGAAGAAAAAGAATAGAACTCGCTTTGGACATAATGGTGTCCTTCGGCAAGCTCTTGGGGAGTCATGTTCTTGGGTTGAAATACGACGGTATGGTGGTCGTAATGGCTCCAATCGTAAGATATGATTCGCCCCTGATCTTTGAAACGCTGGTATATTCGTGTTCCGGGATAGGGCGTTAGAACATGTAAAGCCATCGTGGGAAGTTTAGCCCTCACCAAAAATTCCAGGGTATCATCAAAAATAGCTTTCGTATCCGTATCAAATCCCAAAATAATGGAGGGGTGAAAGGCAATACCATTGTCCTGGATAATTTTAATGGCCTTCTCAGTTTCTTCTATAGATTTAAGCGTTTTTTTCATTCCCACCAGGCTTGAAGGCGACACAGACTCAAGCCCAAAGAATAAGGCCGCACAGCCTGAGAGGCGACATAATTTCAGCATCTCTTTGTCTTTCGCCAAGGATATGGAACTTTGTCCTATCCACCTGATGCCCAGTGGAATTAAAGCCTCAAATAATTTCTTAGAATATTCCGGGTGTCCAGTGACGTTATCATCTAAGATCAAGATTGTCTTTGAGCCAGATCGTCTGATATCTTCAACAACCTTGGAAAGCGGTCTATGCCTGATTTTCCTGCCATAGAAATCCGTCACTGAACAAAATTCACAGGCGTACGGACACCCTCTGGTTGTCACCAGCCCCACACAGTTAAAGAGCCCCTTGTCAATATGAAGATCACGCCGCGGGAAGGGAAACTTTGAAAGATCAGGTTCTGGTACATGGTAGTATTTCTGGAGCCTTCCCTTTTTAAAATCATCGATGACATCTGCCCAACAGCCTTCTGCCTCTCCGATGACAACGGCATCGGCGTGCTGTATGGCTTCTTGTGGCAGGATACTAGGATGAATTCCACCGAGAACGACTTTGGAACCTCTTTGTCTATACATATCGGATAATTGATAGCTTCTATTTGCCGTTGCAGTCATGCAAGAAATTCCAACCAGGTCGAAATCCGAAGAAAAATCTATCTCTCTGATTTCTTCATCTACAACAGTAATATCAACATCATTTGGCGTTAGTGAGGCCAGAATATGAAGAGTTAATTGAGGTATTTTAAGAGCTTTTGGTAACTTTATCAATTTACCACGCTTATGAGAAGGTGAAACCAATAAGAGTTTCATTGGGGGGCAGTCTGGCGGACACTTCACCATGCTTTCTGTCAAGGGGTTCATCTCGGTTGCTTCGCTATCTTCTCTTTTGCCTTTTATCCCTGTTTGTTTATCTTCTGTTTCCGAACCTTGTCCTTATCCTTCTCGCCTTTGTCTCCCATTGCGTAACTCCTTTTCCCGTTTAGATTTGGATTACAGAATTCCAGCAGAATGGTAAACTCTAAAGAGGTGTTACAGGATTGGTTCTCTTCCAAAGATGAGGATAACCTTTTCGAGAGTACTTGACACCCTATAGGCTCGCTCCCTTCCGATTTTCTTTCTAAGCCAATAATAAAAACATAGGTTTTCGTTAATCAGGAATCCCCTCATCTAGCCCCCCTTAAATGAGCCTATCTAATTTAATCTTAACCAGCCTAATTTTGGCTAACTTACTATTCTAAGAATCCTATGTCAAGGATTTTCTTCATTCTGGTAAGGAGATTATACGTATCGCACTAAGATTGTCGATTATGGTTGAAATCTTCACTATTAGGACAAAATTAATTTCTGAGAATTACAGGGAGAAGCCAATAGCCTGATAATTAGTTCTAAATAGAGGTGGCTCTTACTTTTCCACATGGGTGGTCAATACGCCTTTCGCTATGCTCTTTGCGCCATGCGCTATGCCTTACTTCAAGAGTGCTAGGCTAAACCAGGGGACATAGGTGATGATCGCTAATACAAATAAGAGGACAACAATAAATGGGAGGGAAGCCATTATGATTTTAGACATTGGTTTTTCAAAACGGAGGCTTGAGATAAAAAGGCTCATTCCAACAGGAGGGGTCAGGGCTCCGATCTGAAGATTGGCAAGGAAGATGATCCCAAGGTGAATTGGATTGATCCCGTAGGCGGTGGCGACCGGAGTGATCAGAGGTACGACAACGATCAGAGCCGAGAAGATGTCGAGCAGACAGCCCACCACCAGGAGAAAAAGGTTCAGGAGGATCAGAAATATGAAAGGGCTATCGGTGTAAGCCTTGAATAAATTAAACAACTTCATGGGAACTTCGGCGTCGATCAGATAATTCGTGAAACCAAGGGCTGCACCCAGTATGATCAAGATCCCCCCCACGAGGACCATGCTTTTTTGCATGACCTGGGGAAGCTCCCGCCATGGGATGTCCCGATAGATGACGACTTCGACCAGGAAAACATAAACGGCTGTAATCGCTGCCGCCTCACTGACAGCAAAGTATCCGCTGTAAATACCGCCCAGTACGACGAGGGGGAGAGGAACCTCCCACATCGCTTCTCTTAATGCTTTAAACATCCGCGACGTATTGAAGTTGGTTCTCGGCACCTCCGCAGCCATTGCTTTCTGTACACTGAAGGCGGAGAGCAGGACGACCATCAGGATGCCGGGCAAAAGACCTGCAAGGAAAAGTTGAGTAATCTGCACTTTAGACACAATCGCATAAATGATGATGGGCAGGCTCGGTGGAAAGAGAAGGCCTAATGCCCCCGAATTGGTCACTAACCCGAGAGAAAATTTTTCCGGATATTTTGCCTGCAGCAAAGCAGGAAGGAGGATGCCTCCCAAGGCAATGATGGTGAGACCGGTAGCACCTGTCAGGGCAGTGAAGGCGGAGCAGGTGATGAGAGCGATGATGGATAGTCCCCCCGGCAACCAGCCCAGGAAGGCGTCTGTCAGCCCGATCAGCCTCCTGGGCGCCTTGCTTTCGGAGAGGAGATATCCGGCAAAGGTGAAGAGTGGGATGGCGACCAGGATGGGAGTGGTGGCAATTCGATACATTTCTATGATCATGGCTGAGGAGTCGATATGGGCCAAGAATAAAAGAAGAAGGGTCAGGCCAGAGAAAACAGTGAAAAGGGGAGCACCGAGAAACATAATCAGGAGGGCGATGAGGATCAACAGGAGGGTCATGTCTCTTTTTCTCGGTCAAGAAGGGGATTGATTTTATCCATCTCGGAAAGATTTTTGAAAGAACGAAGACCAAAACGAAGGGTCATCAACCCGAAGGTCATCGGGAGGATCATCTCCGGGATCCAAGCAGGAATATTTAAGAAGGTCATCCTTTCCATCTGGACTTCGTTCTTAATAAATTTCAATGCGGCATAGGTCAAA
>CAYGWV010000019.1:0-6721 GCA_964353925.1 uncultured Syntrophaceae bacterium
ACCTACGCAGTGTCGCACAGAAAATGCGAGAGCTGACACGTAATGTCCGTTTGGTCTTCGACTATTTACGGATGACAAAAAACTCATGCGCCACTGCCGACATTTGAAATGAAGAATACAGGAGAACAAATTCACCGTGCCCGGACTGTTTCCTTTCATTGACAGCCTAAATCAAATGGATTATAGTAATAAATTAAGTTCTTATTATTTCAAGAAGTCCTTGGTTATTCGTAAGTTGCAGGAAGTGTGGGAACCGGACTCTTAAGCAGCAGGTTGCAGGTTCGATTCGAGTACGGCTCACCCATCTTACTTTGCATTTTAACCTTTTGTGTTCTTTTCAGGCGGGTGGTTTGGCTGGGGGTGGCGTCGCGACGAATCAGGAGCGGCTTTTTGCGACGCCTGTGTCTCGAAACGCATAGGCGCGCGAAGCGTTTCGGCAAGGGCACGTATGGGGCGTGCGGGGGACGCCACCAGTGACGTCAGGGGGCCGGGGTGGCGAAATTGGAATACGCGCGAGACTTAGGATCTCGTGGTCGTGAGACTGTGCGGGTTCGAGTCCCGCCCTCGGCACCATTTCAATTTGAAGCAAATTCGAAGCACGAAATACGAATCACGAAACAAATTCGAATGACCGAAATGAAAGAAACGAAACTTAGAGTTTTAGAAATTTGATCATTTGAATTTAGGATTTGGTTCGAATTTAGAAATTCGGATTTCGTATTTTCACATTTTAGGGGATATTTCATGAGAGCCAGTGCTGAAGAGATCAGTCCGATCAAGAAGAAGATATCCATAGAAATTCCAGAAGACCAGGTCGGCCAAGAGGTTGATTCCTTCTATAAGGAATTGGGGAGAACGGCCAAGATCAAAGGATTTCGGCCTGGAAAGGTTCCGAGGAACATTTTGGAGAGATATTTTAAAGATTATGTCAAAGCAGAGGTCGTCCGGAAATTGATTGAGGATACCTATCCAAAAGCCCTCTCGGAGACCCATCTCGAACCCGTCTCTCCACCCGTGGTCGATCCTGGAGAATTTGTGGAAGGAAAGCCGTTTCAATACTCCGCTGTGATTGAAGTCAAACCCGAGATCAAATTGGAAGGATATGCAGGGTTGAAGATTGAAGGGAAGAGAGAAGAGGTGAAAGACGAAGAAGTAGAGGAGCGGTTGAAAGCCCTTCAAAACCTCCACTCCAATTTAAGAACCATTTCAGAGGCCAGAACCATCCAGGCGGGAGATTATGTCATCCTCAATTATGAGGCGAGTTTGGGTGGTAAATCCCTGGAGGGAGGGAAGGCGATCGATTTTACGGTGGAGGTGGGAAGCGGGCAATTCATCCCTGCTTTCGAAGAGAAGTTGATTGGACTGAAGCCGGAGGAGGAGAGTGAAATTGAGGTCACTTTCCCTCAGGATTATGGATATCAAAAATGGGCCGGGAAGACCATTTCGTTTCATGTTAAGATCAAAGAGATCAAAGAAAAAATCCTTCCTCCGTTGGATGATGAATTTGCGAGAGATTTGGGTGATTACCCGTCTTTGGGAGAATTAAAAGCGAAATTGAAAGGGGAGATCGAAAAGGAAAAGGAGCTGGCATTAGAACGGCAGTTAAGAGATCAGGTGGTCGATCAATTGCTTGAGGCAAATCCCTTCGAGGTTCCCGAAAGTTTGGTGGAGGAGCAGGCCAAGGCCTTGGTCTCGGACACGAAGTTAAAACTGGCCGCTCAGGGGGTGGTCCTCAAAAGTTTGGGCGTCTCAGAGGAGAAGCTCCAGGAGGATTACAAGGCAATGGCTCAGAAGCAGGTCAGGACTTTTCTCATCCTTGAGAAGATTGCGGGTCAGGAAGGGATTGCGGCGACCGATGAAGAAGCAGAGGATCGTCTGAAAGAGATATCAGAGAGGATGCATCAGAAATTCGATGTGGTGAAACAATACTACGAAAAGAATGGACTTCTTCCTGAAGTGAAGGCCGGGATCCTCCGGGATAAGGCTTTAAGCTTTCTGCTTGAGAAAGCAAACATCCACTATGTCTGAGGGAAAAAACGATGACACTGATACCGATTGTGATTGAAAAGGATGGAAGAGGCGAACGGGCCTATGATATCTATTCTCGTCTTTTGAAAGAGCGAATCATATTTGTTGGAACGGCGATCGATGATGATGTCGCCAATGTGGTGATTGCCCAGATGCTGTTTCTGGAATCGGAAGATCCGGACAAGGATGTTCATCTCTATATCAATTCCCCGGGAGGGGTTGTGACCTCCGGGCTTGCCATTTACGATACGATGCAGTATATTCGACCCAAGGTTTCCACGTTATGTATGGGACAGGGGGCCAGCATTGCGGCTCTGCTTCTCGCAGCAGGGGAAAAGGGAAAACGATTTGCCCTTCCCCATTCGAGGATTCTCATCCATCAGCCCATGGGAGGCTTTCAAGGACAGGCGTCGGATGTGGACATCCAGGCAAGGGAGATCCTCCGGCTTCGAGAAGAGCTGAATCGGATTATGGTCAGACACACTTTTCAACCACTGGAACGAATCCAGGCGGATACCGATCGAGATTTTTATATGAGTGGCCATCAGGCGAAGGAATACGGTATTGTCGATGAGGTGGTCATGCAGCGTCCCCTCCGGTCTATCGGGTAGTTCCTGAAGGGGGACAGAAAGGAGAAGAGGATGAAGGCGAATGGAGGGAATTATGGGACCGTCTTACATTGTTCTTTCTGCGGGAAGAGTCAGGATGAGGTGCGAAAGCTCATCGCCGGCCCCACGGTCTACATCTGTGACGAGTGCATTGAACTTTGTAATGAGATCATCGCAGAGGAGACTGAGGAACGGTTTGTCCCGGGAAGACTGACCGTTCCAAAACCCATGGAGATAAAGGCCAAACTAGATGAATATGTCATCGGGCAGGAGCATGCGAAGAAAATCCTATCGGTAG
The DNA here is from genome assembly GCA_964353925.1 of uncultured Syntrophaceae bacterium. Lineage (GTDB taxonomy): Bacteria > Desulfobacterota > BSN033 > BSN033 > UBA1163 > CAVQFR01. Next base: position 2,935 of record CAYGWV010000019.1, read on the forward strand.
CCGTCCACAATCACTACAAACGGATTGATGCTCGAGTTGCCTCAGGAGAAGTAGAGCTCCAGAAATCAAATATCATCCTCATCGGTCCCACCGGGTCCGGGAAAACACTCCTTGCCCAGACGCTGGCCCGTATCCTCGACGTTCCCTTCACGATTGCTGACGCCACCTGTCTGACAGAAGCAGGGTATGTGGGCGAGGATGTGGAGAATATTATTCTAAGTCTTCTTCAGTCGGCCGATTACGATATCGAACGGACTCAGAAAGGAATCGTTTATATTGACGAGATCGATAAGATCTCGAGAAAATCGGATAGCCCCTCGATTACACGAGATGTGTCAGGCGAGGGGGTGCAACAGGCCCTCCTCAAAATCATCGAAGGGACCGTGGCGAGTATCCCGCCGAAGGGGGGCCGAAAACATCCTCAGCAGGAATTCATCCAGATCGACACCACCAACATCCTTTTCATCTGCGGCGGAGCTTTCGTCGGGCTGGAAAAGCTGGTTGAACAACGGATCGGGGGGAAGACCCTCGGATTCGGGGCGGATATCAAGTCCCAGCATGAACGGGACATGGGAGAGTTACTGAAGGCGGTTCAACCCGAGGACCTTTTGAAGTTTGGATTGATTCCTGAGTTCATCGGGAGACTTCCGGTGATTGCCACCCTGGACGAGCTGAGCATCGATGCGTTAGTGGATATTTTGAAAAAACCGAAGAATGCCCTGGTGAAGCAGTATCAAAAACTCTTCGAACTTGAGAGTGTCAAGCTTCGATTCACCGAAGGCGCTTTGATGTCGATTGCCAAAGAGGCCATCAAGAGAAAATCCGGTGCCCGGGGTCTTCGCGCGATCATGGAGAACATCATGCTGGATGTGATGTACGAGATTCCTTCTCAATCCAACATTCGTGAATGTATCATCAGTGAAGAGGTGGTCCTTCACCACGAAAGCCCGATCCTCCTTTATGAGAAAGAGGCCGAGGTCGCCTGAACTTGACCTTGGAAAGACGATTCCATCATATTATTGAAGACTGCATAAAGAGTTTCCGAGGTTTTGTCATTCCCGCGAAAGCGGGAATCCAGAAGAGCTGGGTCTACAATATTACAGGTAATACCTCTGCAAGAGAGGGCGGATAGCTCAGTTGGGAGAGCGCCCCGACCATAAGTCGGGAAGGTCACAGTGAATAAGAGGAGATAAGGGCGGATAGCTCAGTTGGGAGAGCACCGGCCTTACAAGCCGGGGGTCGCAGGTTCAATCCCTGTTCCGCCTACCAAAAGATGGGAGGTCGTCCCTTGCAAATCACGGGATTCCGCCTACCAATCGCGTCACCAAAGGCCACGGCAGTTGTAAGTGCTGAGTTTTGAATTAGGAGTTTTAGGAATTGTTTTTTTATATCTTTTAAAGTTATTAATCAGTCCATAATTATGTAGACACTGAGGACTAAATCCCTCCTTCCGTCCCTTTACAAAATGGAGGAATTCCCCCTCTTTGGCAAAGAGGGGCGAGGGGAGATTTCCAGAACAATATGTCTGTTCAATTATGGACTCCTTAGTAACTCAGCACTCCGAACTCATAGCTCCGAACTAAACATTTGGTAAGAGCGTCCCATTCATAAGTCGGGAAGGTCATCCTGTTCAATCCCTGTTCCGCCCACCATAATAGAATAATGACGTTACGTTAATTATTGACTCTTGATTTTTCGCGATATTTCCTTTATCCCCACCATAGATTTGAGAAGCAGCCCATCGGTAGCGGCTTCTGCTGAACCTTAATCCTTGTCTGCTTCTTCGCCCAATATCCAAGACCCAAACTTTCGACGAGGCTCCCTATGGCCGCAGCCTTGCAGGCCGCCTAGATGGATCCCGGGTTTCTTAAACCTGCTCTTTCATGTTTCTTCACTGCAAAATCTGGCAGGGTTAACTATGAGAATAAGCGGAGGGTTTCAGGTTCTATGCCCGCCTCCGGGAAAGCCGCCATCATTCTCGTTTCCTCTTAGCTTTCCCTTCTTCGTTGGATCAGTTCCTCTCTCGCCAATTGTCGTGAGGCAGAGAGGAAGAACCATTTCTCAATATGCCTTTCTAAATAACTGAGATAATCTCCTCGATGGATATGAAACCGATTCAGGTCAATAGCCACACCTTTCCGAGAGTATCGGAAAAGCTTATCCGCATCCTTAACGATTCGATCACTTCGAGAGATGGACCTTTTTCTCGAATCGTGCCCTTGTATGATTCGACAGATTTCCTTTACCTTTTTAGGAGGGTAATGGAGTACCTCCAAAATCTTTCTGGCCATCTTTGCCCCTTCCACTTCATGAAGCCTTGCCGCTTGAGGATTGGATCGGTTTGGACCGAAAGCTGTGAGCTGCAGATGTTCGGGAACAGCCTTCCAGCCCACATCATGAAGAAGGATAGCAGGGACAACGACCTCCTCGTCGCCTTTTGCCTTTTTTAAAAGTTTTATAGCATATCGAAGTGCGATCTTAGTATGGATGAGGTTTTTTCGGGTCCGCAGGAAGGGTTTCGCCCGCTCAAAAATTTTCTGATGAATCGGTTTCATCCCTCCAACTTTAGATTTTCAACTCTGAACTCTAAGACGCCTTCATGATTTTTTCAAGAAGATAAGGAAGATCAATACATCAATCCTTCAAAGGCTCAATAACCTGAGTTTTTGCTTTCAGCTTCGAGCTTTATGTTCTACGCTACCTGTCCTCCGTAGTCCCGCAAGGCGTGACGAAGGATGGATGCTCCATGCGCCCTGCCCTTTGCGATTTTTTTGTTAGGAGGGCCAACTTTTTTATGAATCAGACCAGGGGTTAGTATTTAAAAACCTAACTTGTTTAATGTTGAGACCTAACCCTGAGCCGCTCATGGAAGTAATCCCAGGCTTTCCGTGGTCGCTCCGATTTCAGTGAAACTTTCATCTATTAAAACCTGTTTCTGTGTAACCAACTGAATTCGGATCGCTTCGGAGGAGGAGAAGGTTTCTCTCCCGGTTCCCCGATTTTCAGAACGGCAGCTAACTCATAATCTTCTGGAATACCAAGGATTTTCTTAACCTCCTTTCCCTGCTCCCCCCAAAAGACTACGATCCCACTTCCCAAACCATCGGCAACCGCAACCAAAGACATATTCTCGATGCAAAGCCACGCATTTGCCGCCGCCCCTTTCTGATGACAAACTGCAACCGCACTCGCATTCTCGAATGATTTCTTTTGACCGAGCGCCCTTTCATGAACCTTGTCTGATCCTTCTCCAGCACGGGGAGGCATCGTTAAGCTAAGTTGGTACTTCTGCTCTGCAATTTGATCGATAATCTTTTGATCATCAATAATAATGAACTCCCACGGCTGGGAATTTCCGGCTGAGGGTGCCTGGGTGCCCGCCAAGATAATTCTCTTCAGCTGTTCTTCCGAAGCTTTCTTTTTAAAAATGCGAATCGTCCTCCTCTTTTCAATGGCTTCATGCAGGTCCATATTCTTTCTCCTTTCGTAATGGTTTAAGGCCTGGGATACTCAGCGATACCGTTTGCAAGGCCTTTGATTTCATCAAATTGGTCCGCCGTGATACGTCTTCCGAAGGAAAGGCCTCTTATTCCAATATCAGAAAGCTTCACAGGTTTATTATAAACGGCAGAGGATCTGATAATATAGACTCTTGTGACTCTGGGGTACTCTTCTTTATCTTGCGGGGTGGAGTCTTCTATATCCTCAACGTTTAAATGACCGTATGCAAACCCATCGCACGATACAATCATATGAGATAGGGGACATAGGGACAAAGAGACATAAA
>CAYGWV010000020.1:0-4928 GCA_964353925.1 uncultured Syntrophaceae bacterium
GGAGCACCCCGAAGAGTGTGGCATTCACCAGAAGGATGACGAAGGAAGGACCATAAGGCCCTGTGATGTCTGCCATTTGGATAACAGGAAGGTTGAGATATTGAGAATAACCTAAGTTCGCCCAGGGGAACCCCGTGAGGAGGAAAGAGCGGAGATATTCTAAGGCCACCCAGAGGACAGGGGTGAAAAGAATCGTTTGAAGTCCTGAACGAATCTGGATGCATCGGGTCAAAAATGCAAAGGCCCCTATGAAGAGGCTCAGGTAGACGACCAAAAGCAAAAGGATTAAGCCGCTCAGGATCAACGGGACGTTCCCATATGTGTGGACCGCCACGATGATCCAATAAAGGATTCCGAGAAAGGAGATGACGCCGGTTAAGAACCCGAGTATGAAGCTGTGATATAATCCTTTCCCCTCGATGGAATAGAAAAGGGGAACCAAAGCAAACCAGGCGAAGACTTCAACATCGAAGCTAGGGAAAGAGAGGATGAGGAGAATTCCTGAAAAGAGGCTCAAAAGAATATCCCTTTTTTTCATGATTTTCATCTTAAGCAATCAGAGGGCAATTTTCAAGAAATATTTGAATTTCTGAAGGGATTTGTTAGAATGACACCCGATGAGGATATTATTGGTCGAAGACGACAAAGGCATCGTTCGGTTTCGTCAGGAAAGGACTGTTAGAAAATTTATTTTCTATAGAGTTGGCCGTCAATGGAGAAGAGGTTGGTTTTTAACGAGCTATACTCTTTCTGTCCTTTTCTTGGTATCCATACTCTTTCCCAGGGCCCATTTTCTAACTTCCTACAAATCCGCGTACCCTGTTTCGAAAGCCATCCATACAATACTCCCTCCGAATCAGGAGTTGTTCCAATTTAGGATATCTCTTTATGGAATTGATTTCTATAATAAAATCAGGACGCCCATGATCGATCCTTGTGGAGAGATGGAATTTGGTTTTAATCAGCTCCCCCGCGAAGAGAAGTGCCATTATTATTTATGCGGTGAAGAATTTAATCAGCGCTGTCAAGAAGAGGGCGGCGTTTACTGGGTAACGCGACATAGAAATTTGAAAGAATTGAAAATAATGGTTCCCACCCTGGAGGTCCTCTGGAGCAATGGAGAATTCTATCTTCTGAGATTGCAAGGTTAACCCCCATCAAGATTTGGCCCGTGTCGTACGGAAATCAGGAAAAATTTTCTGCCCACGGGTTATAATTGGGTAAAGCATGGGGAGGCAATGATGTCTATCATGATATCCAAGATTTCTTACGAAAAAGAGCATCTAAGGCTTGGGCAATTATTCCAACAGCCCTGGGTTCAAATCATTGTCCTTCTGGTTTTTTGCTCATTGCTTTTCATCCTTGGAGTGGGGCGCTGGGACCTCTGGAATCCGGATGAACCCCGTTATGCCCAGGTTGCCAAGGAGATGGTGGCGAGAGGGGATTGGATTCTCATGCACGTGAATGGAAATACCTATGTGGATAAACCTCCTCTCTTTTTCTGGCTGATTGCTCTTTCATCCTTTCTATGGCAAGGGTTCACCTCTTTTTCGGCGAGGTTTCCTTCGGGTCTTTTTAGCACCCTCACGGTGCTTCTCACTTTCTTTCTGGGAAAAAAGCTCTATGGCTCACGAACCGGATTCCTCTCGGCACTGATCCTGGCTACCAGTTTTGAATTCGCCTACCTTTCAACACGGTCCAATATCGATGCCACCCTTACTTTTTTTACAACAACTTCAATCTTTTTCTTCTTGCACTGGTACCAAAATAGCAAGGGTGAAGGGGATGAGGAGAAGGGTAAAAGGAGTCTATCCATCTATGGATTTTATATCGGCATGGCCCTCGCCACCCTGGCAAAGGGGCCGGTGGGTTTCATCCTTCCCCTACTGGTTAGTTTAGTCTATCTCTTGGTTCAGAAGGATTGGAAGGCGATGAAAAGGATGAGATTTATGACGGGGATGGCCCTATTTCTTATGGTTGTCCTATCCTGGTATCTTCCTGCAGTCTTGAAAGGGGGACAAGACTTCCTCAATCAAACGTTGCTTCATCAAACGGTCGAACGCTTTGCAAAAGGGACAAGCCATATCCGGCCTGTCTACTATTTTCTCTCCAATTTCCCTGTTGACTTCCTGCCCTGGTTCCTCTTTCTTCCGGGAGCCATCGTTTATGGCCTCTCAAAAAGAAAAGAGGAGATCTCAAAAGATTTTCTCTTCCTTCTCGTCTGGTTCATTGTGATTTTCCTCTTCTTCAGTTTTTCAAGAGGGAAAAGGGCAATTTATCTTCTCCCGTTATACCCTGCAGCATCCTTGCTGGTCGGCAGGTTCTGGGACGACTATCTCTCAGGTTCCGGTCGGTTTTCGGTTCGAAAGACTTGGATCACCCTCCCGGTCTTTCTCTTCATTATCGTCTTTTTTTTGATGGGAATCTTTCTTTACGTTGCCCCTGCCGTAGCGAATTTCTCAGTGGATCCCTCTACCCCAAAGATTCTGAAGAGTATCATTCACGCAGCAGGATCGGGAGCAAAATACCTTTCCTATGTCCCACGGTGGAGTGTCTTTCCCTTCATCATGCTTCTCGTGGGGTCGAGCATTCTTCTGACTCTTTCCCAGGCCCTAAAATATAAATCCCTTGTCTTTATACTTCTTGCGGCCACAGCGGGAATGGGTTTCTTTTATACGACTCGGGTGATTTTTCCGCTGGTCAATCCCTACAAATCCGCTCGCTTCATCTCGCAGGAGATCGTGCAGACGATGAAGAATGGTGGAAAACTGGTCATATACGGAGACTCCGGATCTGCTAGAACCGCCCAATTTAATTTCTATTCAGAGATTGTTCCTATATTGGAAATTGAAAATGAAATAGAGATCATCGATCTCTTCCGTTCAAAAGACAAAGTATTCTGCCTCGTTGAATATGATGATTATGAGAGACTGATCGGGAAATACCCGGATCTTCCTCTTAACCTGATAACACGCAGAGGCGTAGGGAACAGAGATATGGTATTGGTGTCAAACCGGTGAGGATACCCGTCCTGAAAAGCCAGGATGTGTTATCGGGACGGTTCGAAGATCGGCCAGGAACGACCTTGGTGATCGATTCCCTTTGCGACAACGACCAACTCCTCTCCAATCTCCAAACGAAAGGGTATCGCCTTCTATCACAAAGGAAGTACGGAAAGGCGGCTGGAATTTGTGTCTACTCGAATGGTTTCTGAGGCGGCCCCAGCGACCCGTGAACCATCAGACGTGAAACCTCTAAACAGGAGGAGTAGAATTTAAGAGTTCACTTTAACACACAACCTTGATAAAACGACCTGAGCAAGGCGTGAAATCCAAGCAGAGAAGGATTATTGCTCCCTCAAGTCCTATTCATGCGGGAGTCTCCCTTATTTTTTCAAAAACCCACTTTCCTGTGAAGTTTAAAATGAGCCAATCGTGAAGTTGCCCACTTGGTGATGACGAGGGCACGATAATCCGGGAATACCTGTGGGATGAGTTTGAGATTGGGTATCGCTGAATAGATCAACTCGCTTGCCATGGGAAAATTGAGATAGATAGCAGATTGAATCAAGATTCAACCTGCACCGTCTATTTACCCTATCAGTTTTCTTACGATAAAACCCATGCTCTAAATTGGGCTACCCAGGAAGACGCGGTATTGATAACCTTCAGTGAGTTTTCGGATCAGGGTTGGGAGTGTGCCGTGAAAGGCCATCATTGGCAGGCTGTGATCCCCCGCAAGGTTCCCATCTCTAACGCCCCCAGCTCTTCCAGATAATGGAGAGAGGGTTCTTTCCCATGAGGGGAAACAAACAACCCCCCTTTTCTAACCTTCCAGTTTGGTAGAGGTTGGAAGCAAAAAGGTCCTACGGCTCCTATTTGTGACGCCACTTCTATAAATATTTTAATTGAGGCGTTAACTATGTTAAAATATCAATAGTTTTTGAGCGGTTACAGAATTGTAGAGGGTTAAATTGCATGAAAGCCTCCATCATCGGGGCGGGTAGAACGAGAAATGGCATCGGCGAGTATATCGGAAAATATTTCCATCAGAACGGAGCAGAAGTAACCTCTGTGCTGGGGACCACTGAAAAGACAACCCTCGAGGCCTCTTTTGCTCTTCGGAAATATGGGATCGAAGCCCATTCCTATACAGACTTTGATGCGATGGTCAGCGCTGAAAAACCGGATATCGTGGTCATCGCCTCCCCTCCTTCAACCCATTATGACTACCTATTAAAATGTCTGGACTGGGGACTCCATATCTTCTGCGAAAAACCCTTCATCTGGGACGATCACACGGATATTCGAAAAAGGATTGAAGACATTTTTGAGAAGGCCCGAGAAAAGAGATTAACCATTGCCATGAATTCTCAGTGGCCTTTCTCCATCGACTCTTATGATGAAATCTGCGGAAAGATCAGGATTGAAGAAAGGAATCATTTTTTTGCACGAATGTCGCCTTCTTCCACGGGAAGAGTGATGATTCCCGAATCCGTCCCTCATCCCTTAAGTATCCTTTATTGTCGGTTGGGTGCCGGAGAGATAGAAAAATTGAATTTTGAATGGGACGAGGAAGGGGAGATGAGCATTCGATTTACCTATTTGTTTGAAACCCGGGCATGTGATGTGTTAATAAAGTTGGTACACCAAAAGACCCCGCCCCGTGATTTTTCTTTTGGATTTAATGAAAAGATTGTTGCTCGAAGTCTGGACTTAAATCATTACGAAATTTATTTCAATTATGGAAATAAGAAATTGAAGATTATGGATCCCCTTCAACTCTCTGTTAAGAATTTCATGGAGTCCGTTAAAAAGAAAACCGACCCCCTCATCGGGTATCCTCATATTCTTCACAACACGTCTCTGTTAAAGGAGATTGATGACGGCTTTGGTGAATTTGAAAAGAGAGACTGATGGAAAAGTTAA
>CAYGWV010000021.1:0-7141 GCA_964353925.1 uncultured Syntrophaceae bacterium
CAGAATTTTTATGCCTATTTATAAAACTTTCAACTGTTCTTTGATCTCCTCTAAATTAACCTTGTAGATTTGATCCAATTTTTCATTTTCTTTTTTCCAAATTTCACTCCCTTCGATCTTGGGTTCCACTGCGCTCCCGTAGATGCTATCTTTCCTTAAGGCCTCTGTGAATTGAACCTTTACCTTCTCTTTGACTTTTTCTTTTTCACTTAGATACTGGGAAAGCAGATAGTGGAATTTTTGCTTTAACTCATCGAGATTTCGTCCCTTCAATGATTCAATCCCTTTGAGGATCCTTTCGTCGCCATCATCCAGAGAGAGAGCGTCGATCCATTGGGAGAGGAGGGATTCTCTCACCGTGATGGCTGTCTTCTTCTCCATTTTCTCGATCTGCTTCAGAATTTCATTCAAGGAAAGGTGTCCTTCCCGATATCGGTGAAAGAGGCCGGTGGCTTTCTGCAAGGCCTCCTTTTGCTTCATCTCTTCTTTTTCCTTTTCGGAGATGGCAAACTTTTTTGTCCTCTCCATCGCTAATTCTAAAGTGGATTTAATCTCTCCCATAGGTTTCGACCTCTCCTCACTTAAGGCATAGCGCATAGCGTAAATTCTGCCAAAGCAGACCCCGCTTCTGGACTGTTAACTGAAAATAAATTTAAACCCCGTTAGAAATCCCAGTGGGGTATTAAACCCCGCCGGAATTGTTTAAAAATCTGACCCCACTGCAGCCGCCGGCTCAGAGGGCCTCTGGCCCGGAGGGAGCAGCGGGGCATTATTTCTAACGCGGTAAATGTCACCTTACTCCCTTCTTCATAAATCATCTGGAAGAGCCGGTTGATCTCATCACAGATATAGGTTCGCTGGACAGTTTGTACAATAATAGAAGAAGTAAGATGTCTATGCAACTGTAAAATTAGAACCTTCATTAAGGATCTCGTTACCATTCGGTCCAGTGAGAACTACTTCTGAACAGTAATTATTATTTTTCTGGAATTCTAATTATTTCCGAAACAAGGCAAACAACAACGTCAGGATGATACTGATGATAATGGACGTGGCGAGGGGAAAGTAGAAAGTGAAATTCTTTTTTCTAATGATGAAATCTCCGGGAAGTCTACCTATCCATGGAATTTTCTCACCAAGGAGAAAAAAAAGACCAATCAGAATAATGGAAACGCCTAATAGAATAAGCATTTTCCCCAGAGCACTGAACACTTCTCTCTCCTATTTTCCCCTCACCTTTATCCTCTCCCCATGGAGACTGTGTCACAATAGCGGAAATGGTGAAAAATGTCATGCTGAACTTGTTTCAGCATCTAATGGAATCAATAACTTACAAGACCCTGAAACGAGTTCAGGGTGACAAGAAATGAATTACGACACAGTCTCCTGCGGGAGAGGGGCAGGGTGAGGGGTTTAGTAAAAGAAACTGGGGTGCTTTAAGTTTTTGATTGAAAATGGAACGGGAAGGTAATAAAATGTTTAAACGATGTGGCTTCCAACGGTTATCTTAGAAGGGAGAAAACTGCCGAGAATGATCTTCTCGATCCAACCTCCAACCTCTCATGGCGATCATGAAATCTGTCCCCTTATGAAAAAGGTCTACGAAATGGGGTCTTGGTGTTTTGACCTCCCGTCTGCGAATCATCTCAAATCCTTTAAAGAATTAAAACACCTTACTACTGATGAAGCGCTTATAGGTCTCTGCCATATAGAGGTGGAAACAGGGGCCTCCCTTTTAGGAAAACCTCTCCATCGATTTGAAACCAAAGTCATCTCAACGATCAGAAGAGACATCCTCCCTTCGAACCTGACTCGAAATATTCTCCCCCCCTCTTCTTCCTCGGAGGTGTTTACACAAAAAGAGATTGACCGGATCATCTTCGATCCTCTTCGCTTCGAGAAAGCCCTTTCCCTCTTCGATCCCGAAGAGTCTCCATTCCTCCTCATCGGAGAGAAATATGGGGACTGGCTCTTGGCACTGGGCCGGATCGATCTCCTCCACGAAATGGTGTCCAAGGTCAGGGGAAAAGGATTCATCCCCATCTTTTCAGGTCAATGGGCAACCTTTGTCCTTCCAAAGGCAAAACCTCTTAGTGTCGCGGCCTACGCCGTTCCCATCAATAAAAAATGGAGCCTCTTTGATTTGGAGCGTGCCTCTGATCTGATCAAGAAGTTTGACAAGCCCGTAATCAGCCTCAACCCTCTTGCCGATGGGACACTCTTGAAAGAATCCGAAGGGGCCTTTTCTTTTCTCTTTGATAAATTGAAGATTTATGCGGCGATTCCTAAGATTGCCTCGGAAGAAGAAGCCAAAAACATCGTCGAGGTCCTCATAAAATTTCCCTCCCTCATCCCGCCACGAAAAACATGATCGCCCCTGCCACAAGAGGAATACTGAGATTGTCGTTCATCTTTATTGGAAGAATCTCGATCACTGTTGCCCCCAGCGCTGCGAGACTTCCTGAAAATCGGCCCAGATGAGGATAGATCCAGACAATCAACAGGGAAGTGATCAGAAAAGCCATGCTTCCTTCAAGGGTCTTTCCAAAGATCTTGACCCTTCCAATCCCTTTCCCTACCAAGGCCGCCGCCGTATCGGAAATGATCAGGATGAGGATGCTGGCAATGGCAATGGATTTGGGAAAGAGGAGAATGCTTAGGAGGGTTGAGCAGATGAAATAGGTTGCTCCCATAAAGGCAGGCTTCTCTTCTTCTCTGAGAACTCTTCCAAAAAAATATTTTCGAAAAAGGGAAGCCATCCCGGGGTGGAAGTGGCGAAGGAGATCAACCAATAGAAGGGCTAAAAAGAAAGGAACGAGGAAGAGGATGACCGTCTCTTCAGAAGTCAACGCGTATCCTACAGGAACGATTAAGGTGGCCAAATGGACAATCTTTCTCTTGATCTCAACGCCGGTCAGCATAATTTAGTTCAAAGTTAAAAGCTCAAAGTTTAAAGCTCAAAGATAATCCTAAATTACGAGTTTAGTGTTCCCATTTCCTCATCTTTCCTTTTGTGTCTCCTCATTCCCTTATTTTCTCATCTTAGTCCCCGCGTCTCCGTGTCTCTCTATCTCCTCATCTTTATTTATTTCACTCCGAACTCGACACTCCGAACTTATTTGTTTGACCTTCTCCATTTCTTCAGGGGTCAGATAGCGGAATTGTCCGAAAGGAAGGTCCCCCAATTGAACCGGTCCGTATTCGATCCGTTTCAGCTTAAGAACGGTGTGGCCAATGGTTGAAAACATCCTCTTCACCAGATGGTTTCTCCCTTCTGTGACCACAACCCGAACCCAGCTATTTTTCTCCCTCTGACGGATAAGATTGCATGAAACGGCCTTGGCCTCCCCATCATCGAGCATCACACCCCTCCTGAGCCGTATCAGTTTTTTCTCCTCTGGAACCCCTGCCACCTTCACCAGATAGGTCTTTGGAATGGAGAATCTGGGATGGGAGAGGAGATGGGCCAGGTCACCATCATTGGTGAGAAGGAGAAGTCCCTCGGCATCGAAATCGAGGCGACCTACCGGATAGATTCTCCATTTCACGTTTTTGAGGAGATCCATGATGGTCGGCCTTTCCTTTGGGTCTTTGACCGTGGAAAGATAGCCTCTCGGTTTATTGAGGAGAATAATGACTTTAGGTTCAAAATGGGCGAGTCTCTTCCCGTCGACTTTGATGTGATCTCTGGAAGGATCGGCTTTGAAACCCAAGGCCTCAAGGATTTTCCCGTTGACCGACACCCTTCCCTCGACCACCATCCTCTCGGCTTCCCTCCTCGAAGCGATCCCAGCCTTGGCTAAAATCTTTTGAATCCGTTCCAATGCCAATCGAATTCCTTATTCCTTTCCTTGATCCATAAGGAGATCTTGATGAGGGGTCACTTCCTCTGTCTCGGTTTTCAGAATCTCTTCTTCGGATATTTTTTCGGGGGATATTTCTTGGGGGGATATCTCTTCGGGCGCTGGAGGAGGTTGGATTTCCTGGAGTTTGGGGAGATCGGAAACCGAATTAAGGCTGAAGAGTTCGAGAAAGGTCCTGGTGGTTCCATAGACGATGGGCCGTCCGGGCAACTCCTTTCGGCCCATTATCTTAATCAATCCCTTTTCCAAAAGGGTGTGAAGAACAGATCCCGTATCGACTCCCCGAATCTCTTCGATCGCAGGTCGTATGACGGGCTGGCGATAGGCAACGATGGCTAGTGTTTCTAAAGCGGCTTGGCTCAGCTTAACCGCCTTCGCCTTTTTCAGCCGGTTAACCCATCCGGCCCAACCGGGTTTGGTTCGGAATTGATATCCACCGGCTATTTCTGTCAGTTCTATCCCCTTGGAATGATCCCCGTATTCTGCTTGAATCTGACGAATCCCCTCTAAAATAGCCTCTTTGTTCGATTCGGGCAGGATCTCGACAAGGGCTTCAAGCCGGGTCGGGCAATCCGAAACGAAAAAGAGACTTTCTAATATTGGCTTGACATCGAAATCATCCATCATCCTGTCCTCTAACTTAAATTTTAATTAACCAAGTGTACTGCGTCCAACGCTTCTTTACATGAGTTAGAAAATAGCTTTCTTAAATCCCTCCCCCCTCCCTTTACGAAAGGGAGGGGTAAGCTCCCCCTTTGCATCTTATCCCTGCCAGAGGCAGGCAAAAGGGGGATTGAGGGGGATTTTCATGGTTCATAGGTCATGAAACCGTCATACCTCATTATTTGGAAATGGTGATTTGGTTATTGGAATTTATATTATCTTGTCTCAAGAAACTCTATTCTTTCACCAGGGGAAATAGAGCAGATGGCATGTTTATAGACCAGCTGATCCGCCTCTCCTCGAAGGATGATACAGAAATTATCAAAGCTGAGAATCACCCCTTCGATCTTACGACCTATGGTCAATTCAATCACGACATGTTTCCGATCCCGCCGGACACGATTGAGAAATTGATCTTGGATATTAATCTGAGTCTTCATCATGCCATGGCCCCCCCTTTTCCCCAAAAGGATTTGATGTTGAGAAATATTCTCTGGCGATCCGTTGACTCATCCCACCAACGAACCTCTGGATCAGCCTTAAACCATGTCCATTGCCGCTTGGCATAATGGCGGGTATCCCTTTTCATCTGTCTGACGGCCTCGTCCCATCCGATCTCTTTCAAGAGAAATTGAACCATCTGTTTATAACCTAAACTCTGCATCGGCTTCAATTCAGGTCCATAACCCATCTCCATCAGCCTCTCGACCTCCTGAAGGAACCCCTTTTCTAGCATTTGATCCACTCTCTCGTCGATACGGCGAAAGAGCATGTCCCGGTTCAACTCCAGACCAATTTTCAAAGTGAGATACGGCCTTTCACCAAAACGATGCTGTTCCCGATAAAGAGAGATAGGGACCCCTGTCGAATCAAAGACCTCCAGAGCTCGTATGATTCGAAAGAGGTCATTGGGATGGAGATGAGAGGCTGTTTGGGAATCGACTTTTTTCAAACGTTCATAAAGGGCACCCGCCCCCTTTCCCTCGGCTTCCTGTCTTAGACTTTCCCTCACCTGGGGATCTATTTTAGGACTGTTAAAGAGTCCCTGGGTGAGGGTTTTGATATAAAGTCCGGTTCCTCCGACGACCCAAATGGGTTTCCTCTCCTGGAATAACTGATCGATCGTCTTCCGACCCAGAGTCCGATAGAGGGCAGCGTGAAAAGGTTGATCAGGGGGCACTAAGTCAATCAGGTGGTGTCGAATCCTTTCTCGGTCATCGAGCGTGGGCTTGCCTGTCCCGATATCCATATACTGATAAACCTGCACCGAGTCAGCGCTGATGATTTCACCCCCTAATGCTTCCGCCCATTCAATAGCCAATTTGGATTTCCCTATTCCTGTCGGACCGAGGAGAATCACTATCCGAGGCCTGTCATGCTCAATCTTTGCAACCATATGGAGTGGATTTTAATGAATTCATGATGAGACTTCAAGTGTAAAGTCGAAACAGGGGAAGGCGGATAAAATTCTCTTGAAATTATAATTTATTTTATATAGGATTAACCCTGTCGTAACCCTGTCGTTAATGAAAAAAGACAAAAAAACAAGAGTCCGTGCTGAGACCTCAAGGTTCCCCGTTTTCCCGAAACCATCGCTTCATTTAAGTTTTAACCGATAGGAGCTTGATATGCCTTCCACATTCGTCATCCATCCCCGGTCAAATCCTGAATTGAGGAGCCTTCGCGAGATTATCCTCCTCCCTCAACAGAACCATCTCCAAGATTATTTTCTTGGAGTGATGGCCATCCTGTCTGAATATTTTTCAATTAGGTATTCGGCCCTCTTCCTCCAAGACCCCCAAAAGGATTCCCTCCATGTGGAAGCCCTCTACGGAATCGAAAAAGAAATTCATCCTTTTACTTGCCCCAGCCAAAAAGGGACGATAGGTAAAGTTCTGGAATCGCGACAACCCATGTTGATCCAGAATTTAAATCAAGAGCCACTCTACGAGGAGATGATGAAGAGCCAGAAGCGTATCGAGAAGATCGAAGCCCCTCTCCTCTGTATCCCTCTTATGACGGGGGATGAGCCGATGGGTGTGATCAATATGAATTCTCTCTATGGGCCCAGACACGAATTTGTTGAGGACTTCCAGTTCCTCTCCGTCCTCTCAGCGATCCTCTCTCCTGTGATTAAAAATTATCACTTTAAAAAGAGTGAGTCTCTTGTGAAGGAAAGCAAACTCAAGGCGAGGTCCCATTTACTGGATGAGATCTTAGAACAGAAGCTGGTCGAAGTTCTGAATAAGATAGATCCTTACGTGGAGACGAAGACTAAAATGGGAATCTTTGACGATATTATTAGAGTGGTAGAGAAGATTTTGATCAAGTCTGCTTTAGAGAGAGTGGACCATGTTCAAATTGCCGCCGCCCAATTCTTAGGGATCAATCGGAACACCCTTCGTAAAAAGATGAAAGAACTGAAGATTAAAGTTCGCTAAGTCTTCCCCTCACCCCATCCCTCTCCCCACAGGAGACTGTGTCGTAATTCATTTCTTGTCACCCTGAACTCGTTTCAGGGTCTCGTAAGCTATTGATTCCATTAGATGTTCGAGTAGATAGGAGCCTTCCGTGACTACAGGACGAAGTTTGTTTTCTCCGTTGCCGTCTGCTTT
>CAYGWV010000022.1:0-5532 GCA_964353925.1 uncultured Syntrophaceae bacterium
AACAAGCTAATTTTTCCTCACCTGAGAGGACAGTAGAAAACCTGTCTTGTAAAAGAAATTTCAAAATGTTAGAAAAAACTAAGCCGTGGAGCCCCACAGGCAAGGCCGTGGTCCCCAACAAACATACCCACCTACGCCAAGGCTTCGGTGGGTCATCCGCCGGTTGGCGAAATCCACCGGAGCAGCAGGTCTATCGCTGTGACGATTGCTGCCAAAGTGACGCATTCCTCTACGGCCAAGGCCGTGATCTCCTGCGTAGGCGGATGAGAGGACGTTCGTGATGATCGTTAAGACCTATTGTGCCAGGATGGATCACGGGGGATGTGGGCTTCTGGCCCATGTTGAGAATGGAAAGATTACGAAGGTCGAGGGAGACCCGAATTCACCCATAAACAGAGGAACCATCTGTGCAAAAGGAATAGCTCAGATAGAAAGGCTGAACCACCCTGACCGCCTCATTTACCCAATGAAAAGAATAGGTGAAAAGGGAGAAGGAAAGTGGAAGCGTATCTCCTGGGACGAGGCTTTGGATACGATTGCAGCAAAAATTAGAGAAACGATTGAAAAAGAAAGTGAGAAAGCGATCTCTTTTGCCCAAGGAACTCCAAAAGGTCTTGAACTCTTCTTAATGCTCCGACTGGCGAACATTCTCAATATCCCGAATATTGCCACGCCCGGGAATATCTGCCACATGCCAAGGGAGACCGCCTCCAACCTCACCTGTGGTTTTTTTCCAATCCCGGATTACAGCGGCCTTCCTGGTTGCGTCATCGTCTGGGGGAGTAACCTCTTTCAGACCAACGAAGAGGGAATCATCGGCTCCCAACTGAAAGCAGCCCTGGATCATGGGGCAAAATTAATTGTCATCGACCCGAGAAAAACAGGAATGGCTTCCAGGGCAGACCTTTGGCTCCAGCCTAGGCCTGGAAGTGATTTGGCTCTCGCCCTGGGAATGCTAAAGGTGATCGTGGATGAAGTCCTTTATGAAAAGACCTTCGTAGAAAATTGGACCAAGGGTTTTACCGAATTGGTCGATCACCTTCATCAATATCCTCTCGACCGAGTTTCAGAGATCACCTGGGTCCCAAAAGAACAAATTGTCAAGGCCTCTCACCTCTTTTCTCACACAAAACCAGCTTGTATCCAGTGGGGAAATGCATTGGAACATAACCTCAACAGTGTTCAGTGCGCCAGGGCTCTCTTGATCCTGATGGCTCTTACCGGAAACCTAGAGGTGCCGGGAGGGAATGTGAATCGGCCGGGCCCGGCCATCATGAGGCCAGGGGAATTGGTTCAGAGCAGGAAGTTCCCCGACAGAAAAGAAAAGATCCTGAGCCCTGAATTTCGTCTCGCCACAATGCTGGGCTTTGTGCCGTCTCAAATGATTGTAAAAGCCATCCTCACGGGAAAACCTCACCCGATACAAATGATGTACCTCCAGGGTGGAAACCCTCTCCTCAGCTATGCCAATGCGAAGGAGACGTTCGAGGCGATGAAGAATCTCAACTTCCTCGCTGTGTCCGAAATATTTTTCACCCCCACAGCTCAGTTAGCAGATATCCTCCTTCCAGCTGCCACTAACTTTGAGTTTGACGACATTGGACACCTTGGGCTTCCCCATGGGTTCATCCTCGCCCGGCCAAAGATTGTCGAACCACGGGGTGAGTGTTGGCCTGACTCCAAAATCTTGAATGAATTAGGCAAGCGCCTGGGTTGTGCACAATACTTCTGGAAAGATATGGGAGAGTGCCTTGACGAAATCCTCAAGCCGGCTGGAATGACTTATGATGATTTCAAGAACATAGGTATTTTGAAGGGGACCTGGGAATATAATAGTTATGAGAATAAAGGCTTCAACACACCTTCCGGAAAGGTGGAGATCTTTTCTCAACGGCTGAAGGAATGGGGATACGATCCCCTCCCCCACTATCGGGAGCTACCTGAATCTCCTTACAGCACACCCAAACTTTTCAAAGAATATCCGCTGATCTTTACCTCAGCCAAAGATCCTTTTTATTTCCATTCTTCTAACCGAAATATCCCCTCCCTTCGCAAACTCTCTCCGGACCCTATTGCCCTCATTCATCCTGAGACCGCCTCTCATTTGGGAATTGGCGAGGGGGATTGGATCTCGATCGAGACAAAACGGGGAACCATCCAACAGAAGGCAAAACTGACTTCAGAGATTGATTCTCGGGTCGTCGTCCTCAGTTTTGGATGGTGGTTTCCCGAAAGGAAAGATCTCGAACTGTTCGGGTGGAAAGAATCAAACCTTAACATCCTAACGGACAACGGCCCCCCTTATGATCCTGCGATAGGCTCCGTTTCGCTTCGGGCCGTGCTCTGTCGGGTTTACAAGGCTCATGGATTTTGAGGAATAACCTGACTGTGTCGCGTGTCACGTGTCCGCAGGCTCGAACAAGACCAAATACGTTTTAATATGAACAGGGTAAACGGGCACGGACGGGAGATAGCGGTTGACGTATTGAACGGGTTGTGATATCGCTAACTTAAGAATGGGAACTAAATTTTTAAAAATTGTTTCTCTCTTCTTCTTCGGAATCTCCATCCTTCTCTTACAGCCCTGCATCGTTCTGGGTGCCCTGGTTACCGATGTGCGGTTCTGGTCTGCTCCAGACCACTCCCGAGTGGTAATCGATCTCACCGAATCCATTCAATATGAGAGTTCCTCACAGGAAAACCCTCCTCAATTCCATCTGGAATTAAAGGGAGTCTTTCTCTATACGCCCAAGAGAGAGTTAGAAGTCAAAGATCCATTTCTTGCCAAAATTAGTCTGATCGGACTTGAGAAGGGAAGAGTAAAATTGGTCCTTCATCAAAAAAAGCCTTTAAATGTAAATGTCTTCACTCTGAAACCCTACGAAGAAAAGACCTATCGTCTCGTGATTGACCTGGTCGACATCGTGCAGGAGAAAAAGGAAATAGAGGCGAGACAAAAGCAAAAAGAAATTAAGCCAAAGGGTACCAAGATCATAGTTATTGACCCTGGCCACGGTGGGGAAGATCCAGGAGCCGTGGGTCCAAGAAAGACAATGGAGAAGGATATTGTATTGAAGGTAGGAGAAAAAGTCGTTCATCTCCTTAATCAAAATAAGGAAATCCAGGCTTTCCTCACCCGAAAAGGAGATTATTTTATTCCTTTGGAAGAACGAACGAAGATAGCAAGGGAGTATGGGGCGGATCTTTTTGTCAGCCTCCACACCGATGGGAGCTTCAACCCACAGGCCAGAGGTTCCTCCGTCTATTGTCTTTCCCTCTCAGGAGCTACGGATCAGGCGGCTAAGACTCTGGCGGATAAAGAGAATTTGTCAAACATCTTGGGCGGGGCCTTCTCAAAACCAACCGATCTCTCCAAAGATCCCAATCTCAATCAGATCCTGCTGGACCTCAGACAAAATGACACCATGAGAGATAGCTTTCAATTCGCTGAAACGCTTCTAAAAGACATCAAGGAGATTAATCCACTAAAATACCCCTCCTATCGACAGGCTAATTTCATTGTATTGAAAGCCCCGGACATCCCCTCTGTCCTGGTGGAGATGGCCTATATCACCAACAAGGAAGATGAACGCCTGCTCAATCGCGAGGAGTTTCAGGAAAAAATCGCGAAAACTCTAAACACGTCCGTTAAAAAGTCTCTTAAGCCTTAGTGGGTTCAATGGGTGTTGACAAAGCAGGTCGTTGTTGTGTAAATTGGGAGTAGCCACGAAGGTGAAGCCCCTATGAAAGGCGCGACCGCAAGTGGCTTTTTTTATTGAACGGAATAGGGATGGTGAAGGGAAAAAAGTCTATCGCTGTAATCGATGGTCAGGGTGGAGGCATCGGAAGCGCCATTATTAAGCGTCTACGAGAAACCCTTGCTGAAGAGGTGGAAATCATCGGTTTGGGAACAAATGCGATGGCAACAGGAGCGATGTTAAAAGGAGGGGCCAATAAAGGGGCTTCTGGAGAGAATGCCATTGTGCAAACCGTAAAGACCGTCGATATCATCATCGGGACCACAGGCATTGTATTGGCCAATTCAATGATGGGGGAACTCACCCCCAAGATGGCAGAGGCCGTTGCCTCGTCGCCTGCAACAAAATGCCTTCTCCCTCTAAAGATACCCGAGGTGGAAATTATTGGGGCCCCTAAAGAGCCCCTTCCCCATTTAATCGATCAGTTGGTTAAACGGATCCGGGAAATTCTTTTAGTCTGAAACTTAATTCTTCCAACCCCCTGTTTAGAAAAGGGGGGTTCGGAGGGATTTGAAATAGGAGGAAAAAATGTGCGAGGCTAATGCGTATCTCATAAAGGAAGGAAAGGAAGAATTAGTTTTGGAGGACATCTCCATCCTCCGGCCGGAGAAGGACGAAGTGTACCTCCAAAATATCTTTGGAGAGCAAAAACGGATCAAGGCTCGAATTAAGGAGATGAATCTCATCGACCATCGAATTATTCTGGAAGAATCCAGATAGTTATTGAGTTTTAAACTTCGGACTCAAAACTCCTAACTCATAACCTAATGGGCCACGAAGGTCTTCATTCCCACAGAAGTTGGAGAAGTCTTCGTGGTTTTTTGTTCCCAAAAACTCACCCACGGGACGGAAAGGAAACCAGATGCATATACCGGACGGATTCTTAAGTCACAGCATCAACGCAGCCACCTTCGTTATTTCTGTGGGAGCCTGTGCCTACGGAGTGAAGCGGGTGAACCGTAACTTCGGAGAACGCGAAGTTCCTCTCATGGGCGTGACGGCTGCCTTTATCTTTGCCGCCCAGATGATCAATTTTCCCGTGGCCGGAGGAACAAGCGGCCATTTCCTGGGAGCGCTTTTTTCTTCGGTCCTCTTGGGCCCTTGGGCAAGTCTCCTCATCATGATCATCGTCCTCGTGGTTCAGTGCCTCGGATTTGCTGATGGAGGATTGACTGCGATTGGATCCAATATCTTTAATATGGGTGTGATCGGCGCATTGGGAGGATACTGTGTTTTTATCTTTCTCCACACCTTATTCCAAAAAAGTCGAAAAGGGTTCTTCATTGCCTTAGCCATTTCATCATGGTTCTCCATTGTGATGGGGGCTTCTGCAGCGGCCATCGAATTAGCAATCTCAGGAACCTCTCCCTTAAAGGTCGCTTTGCCTGCCATGGCAGGCATTCACGCCATCATTGGCATCGGTGAGGCCATCATCACCACAACCGCTGTCTCTCTCATTTTAAAAACGAGGCCAGATTTAGTAATCAGTTATGGCAAGAAAGGAATCCCCCATGAAAAGGCGACTTGATGGCTTCGTACTGATCGGATTGGGAATCACCCTTCTCCTGGTCCTATTCCTTTCGCCATTTGCCTCTACTTCTCCAGATGGCCTTGAGAAAGTGGCAGAAACCAAAGGATTTGCTGAGCAAGGGGAGAGTTGGAAATTCTGGAAATACGCACCCTTAACGGATTATGCCATTCCAGGGATCAAGAATGAAAAAGTATCAACGGCCCTTTCAGGGCTGATCGGAACATTGGCCATTTTTTTGATCGC
>CAYGWV010000023.1:0-6247 GCA_964353925.1 uncultured Syntrophaceae bacterium
AAATACCTATCAACTTCGAAACGTCCTACCGTAAGATCCCCAGTGTGGGGGGCGTCGACCTGTCGACCCACCATCGAACACCTTCGACCCTAAAACGGCCTCCTGCCCGAATGTGGACCTCTATAGTGTCTGAATTGCACAAGGTTTAACTTTTTTATTGCTTTTTTTAGAGATTGGTTTAGAATGGGGCCAGCTAGTATCGTGTCTTATAAGTCCATTCCATAAATGTGTCCCCCCTCACCCTCCCCTCTCCCCGCTGGGGAGAGGGATAGGGTGAGGGGTAATCATCTAGAATCATTGACGAAGTGCAATAGAGACCATTTTTGTTTTGATAAAACTGAACCTCCATACTTAATCAGCGGATTTTTAAGACGCAACACTATTAACAGGGGGTTTGAAATGTCAAACTTCTGGGACGGGAAAATACCCTGCTGGACTTTCTTTAATTGTTCGAAGTATGTCTATCCACGTTGTTCAGCCTATCTTAATCCAGAAAGCCCCTGTTGGGAGAGTGCTTATACACAAAATGAGATCCTCCTTGGCATCAAAAGGGATTGCAATAGTTGCAATATTTTTAAGCTTTATTCTTCTTCTGAAACAGATCTTCATTCAGAAATTTCGTCAACGAAAGACTCTTCGTAGGACATCCACCTCCTTTCTTAAATTTCAGCGCGTTAGAACATTATCTCACGACATAACTTCAGGGAGATGCCTGGGTTGATTTTTGGAGAGCAAAAAGGTATAAGTAGTCAATATTCTTCTCCAAATGGTTTGGTATTTTTAGAAAATAATTAGGGATTTTTAAGGTATTCCATGCGTTTCATCCTTAGACATACTTCTTTATTCTTTAAGGTCATCTTTGTCACCAGCCTGATCCTGATTCTTGCCATTTCCTTTAATGTCTGGTGGAATGCGAGTCTTCACGGGGCCAGCATAGAAAAATTAACTCACGAAAAAACTAAGATTATTTCGGAATTTATCGAAGAGAATGTCATCCGGGCAATGGAGAAGGGAAGACATTTTGATATGCACCGTATTTTGAAAAATTACATCGTCTATAAGGATGTTCGGAAAATTTCCCTTTTCAGTATGGATGGAATCATCAGGGCATCCACACAGAATGACGAATTGAATAAAAAGGTCGGGGATGTTGAGTTCTATCTGAAAGACCACCATTTTATTCGGGAGGAGATGGTCCAGCTTAAGAATGGAGGGAAAGAAAGAGAAAGGGTCTATTACTACAACACCCCCATTTTGAACAGGCCAGAATGTTTTCAATGCCATGATAAAGAAAAGAAGATCATTGGAGTCCTGACGGTAGCCAACTCCTTGAAAGAGATGGAAACGATGATTTCGAAAATTGAGATCCACTCGATCATCCTTGCCATCATAACCATTGCATTTCTATCCTTTGTGCTAGGCTTCCTGTTTTTGAGATTTATCAACATCCCAATCAGGAAGTTAACTGAGACGATGAAAAAAGCGGAGGAGGGCGACTTCACTGTAAGAGCAAGTGTTAAGGGCAGAGACGAAATGGGAAGTCTGGCTGAAAACCTCAACATCATGATCGAGAAACTCCATTTGGCAAAGCAAGAGGCAGAACAGTATCATCAAGAACTGATTCAGAGGGCTGATCGAATGGCCTCCATCGGAGAGTTGGCGTCTGGGATCGCCCATGAGATTAGAAATCCATTGGCAGGGATTCAAGGAGCGATTCAAATCCTGGCAGAGGGATTCCCGAGAGAAGATCCCCGGACACAGGTGACTGATGAGATTCAGAAACAGATCTATAAATTGGAACGATTGGTGAAAGATCTCTTGAACTATGCCAAACCTGTCCCAGCCAATTACTTACCCATGGATATCAATCAATTGGTCGATAAAGTCCTCTCTTTCTTCATCACACAACGGGGAAGGTCAGAGGATTTTAAAATTGAAAAGAATTTTTTTCCTTCCCTTCCAAAGACGATGATCGATCCCAATTCCATGGAGCAGGCTTTCTTAAATATCATCCTCAATGCTCAGAAGGCAATGCCCGAGGGGGGAACTTTTACTGTCTCAACCCATGCGTTTCCCCAGAGGATAGACGGTGGGAAAGAGGCCCGTGAAGTCCAGATCATATTCGAGGATACGGGCGTAGGGATCCCACGTGAGAACTTGCCTAGGATTTTCAACCCATTCTTCTCAACCCGTCCGGACGGGACCGGTTTGGGTTTATCCATCACGAAAAATATTGTGGAGCAAAATGGGGGAAAGATAGAGGTGAAGAGCCAAGTCCACGTCGGAACAAAATTTATCATTACCCTCCCGGCCATCAATTAACCCGCTGAGCATAGGGCAAAGAGCATAGGGCATAGGGTTAAAGGAATTATAAGGAACAAAACAATGAGTAGATTTCGGTTTCAAGATTTAAGGATCTGGCAATTGGCTATTGAAATTGCAGACGAACTCTTTGATTTAGCCGACGCCCTTGACCAGAAAAGATTGCGTCGTTTTGCTGAACAGCTTAGAGGATCTGGCATGTCAATGTCCAATAACATTGCTGAGGGTTCAGGATCTTCTTCCAATAAAGAATTTAAGCAGTTTTTAAATATAGCCAGGAGGTCCACTTTTGAAAACGCTAATGTTTTAATTTTGCTGCAAAAGAGGAAGCTTATAAGTAAGGAATCTATGGAGAGACTTTTGAATAGACTTGACTCTCTTTGTCGGCAAATTACAAGCTTTCAGAGTTCTTTAAAGTAAATTACCTTATGCCCCATGCCCTATGCGCTGTGCGTAGTTGAGGTTGTAAATGTCCGAAGCTCGAATCTTAGTCGTTGACGATGAGTATCTCATCCGGTGGACCCTTCAACAAAATTTGGAGAAGGAAGGTTACGAGGTGATCCTTGCGGAGACGGGCGAGGAGGCACTGGAAAAAATAAAGGAGGAAGCACCGGATTTGGCTCTTCTCGATATTAAACTGCCCGGGATGGACGGCTATCAGGTCCTCGAGAAGGCACTTGAGATAGATGAGGGTATTATTCCTATCATGATTACTGCGTTTGACGAGGTGGATAAAGTGGTCAGAGCGATGAGATTAGGAGCCTTTGACTATATCAGCAAACCTTTTGATTTTAGTAAGGTTTACTTATCCATCCAGAAGGCGTTGGAAACCTCACAACTCAAGAGGGAGGTCAGGCATCTCAGAAGGGAAAAGAGAAACTGGTATGGTTTTGATAACATCGTGGCCGTCAGTCCGGAGATGGGAAGAGTTCTCCAGATTTCTGAGAAGATTGCGCAAAGCGAGGCGGCAACCGTGCTGATTCAAGGGGACAGTGGCACAGGAAAAGAGGTGATAGCTCATCTCATCCATGAGCGGAGTAAAAGGCAGAATATGTCCTTTGTTACCGTCAATTGTGCCAACTTCCCGGAACAGATGCTGGAGAATGAACTTTGTGGTCACGAGAGAGGAGCCTTCACCGATGCCAAGGAGGTAAAAAAGGGACTTCTTGAAGTAGCAGATAAGGGGACATTGTTTTTGGATGAGATCGGGGACATGAGCCTGAACCTCCAAGGGAAAATTTTGAGACTGGTCGAGCAGAAAACTTTTCGAAGAATAGGCGGGTTAAAAGATATCCAAGTGGATGTCAGAATCATTACAGCGACGAATAAGGACCTTCTCAAGTTGAAGGAGGAAGGCAAATTTAGAGAGGATCTTTTCTACAGAATCAATGTTGCCTCGATAAAACTTCCTCCCCTTCGTGAGAGGCCGAGTGATATCCCCCCCCTGACGAAATACTTCATGCAAAAGTATAACGAGGAATTCCATAAGAAAGTCCAAAAAATTTCAAAAGGCGTGGAGGATTTCCTCGGGAATTATAACTGGCCTGGTAACGTACGGGAGTTGAAAAATGTGATTGAAAGGGCAATGATTCTTGTTGAAGAAGACACTCTCCTCATGGAGCATCTGCCCATAGAGATTCTCGGGCAGGCTTCGAAACAGGGGGGGGTCATTGAAGGGATCCGAATCCCACCTGAGGGAATTTCGATGGAAAAAGTAGAAGAAGCCCTGGTGAGGCAGGCGCTTAAGATGACCAATGGCAATCAAACCAAAGCAGCCAAGCTGTTGGATATCAGTCGAGACGCCCTCCGATACCGAATGCAGAAGTTCGGACTCCTTGAATCCTAACCTTTTCCCCAAACCGCAATGAGCAGAAAGTTTGGCGCCCGCCTGCCAAAAACCTTGTATGGTGGGCAGGCATAGGGTCAAACAAGATATTATAAATCCAAGCTCCAATCTACGTAACTCACCAGATTAAAATTCATTGCAAATCATATATCTTGGGAAGGATCGTTCCGGGCAGGCCCAGGCCTAAGGATTTGAGTCAACCTCATTTTGAATCAACATCATCATTGACATTTCCCCTGGATTGAAGTTAAATGAAACCATGGAATCACCACTCAAAAGAAGGAGGTTGGCCCTCCGTAGCAAGCGGTTTGATGAGGCCTGCAAAAAACTCAGACTCGCTGTAAATTATTTATATCGGGAGGGTGCAAAGGAATCCGTCTTTTTGGTTCCGTTACAAGCCCGGAAAGATTTACAGAACATTCTGACATCGATCTTGCCGTTAGAGGTATCCCGGAAGAGAAGCGTCTCGAAGTTGAAGGAAAATTAGAAGATATTTTTGGCGATATGGATTACGACATCCTTTTTCTCGAAGAAGAAAAGTATTTAAGAAAGGAAATTTTAAAGAGGATAGAGGAGGAGGCTGTCCTGTGGAACCCCTGATGGTTGATGTAGAAAGTGGTGAAGAACACCCGAAGTATCAGCATAGAAGTGGTGGAACTGAAGCAGGTCTTGGGCGAAACGAGCACGGCTACAGATCAGAGTAACAGGCGATATTGGATGTGACGAAATGTCCCCCACTATATTTAGGGGAAGAGGTTATAGGTTTTACTTTCTTTCTAACGAAGAAGACAGGATCCACATTCATGCGACACATGAGGACGGAGAGGCAAAATTCTGGCTGGAGCCCATACTTTCATTGGCGGCATATCATGGGTTGAATCCGAGGAGACTTAGAGAAGTGGAAAAAATCATTGAGGAGCACAGAGATGAGATCATTGAAGCGTGGCAAAGGCATTTCGGTCAGCGTTGAGAACATAACGCCTTTTGGAATCTGGCTCTATTTGAAAGAAAAAGAATACTTCTTGAATTATAAAGACTTCCCTTATTTTAGGAATCAAACATTGGCTTCGATACAGAATATTCATTTACTCCACGGCTATCATTTGTACTGGCCTGATTTAGACGTTGATCTGGAAATTGACAATCTGGAAAATCCTGAAAAATATCCTTTAAAGACAAGAATAAACCGGACTTCTATAAATCATCCGCGAAAGCGGGCAGTCAGTAGCCGTTGATCGTTCATGCACAATTCGAAATTGGTATTTTCGAATCCCCCCCATCTCCCCGTTTTCTTTTTTTATTCCTTTGCGCCTGGCGCTTACGCCTCGCGGTCTCTCAAATACGTGCCTATGGATTTGAGGACCACCTATGTCTCAAGATTTTGTCCAAGCATCGCAGGGAGACCCTTTCAAACTTTGTTACTCTGAAAAGCCTATGATTATGAAGGATTGAACCATTCGCTTTTGTTGCTGGGCGTGATTTATCTGATGTTTCTTATGTCCGGCGCAGCGACCTGATGTACCCGACGATACGGGTGCGCATATCGGGGCTGGTGTTCGGCGGGTCTCATCATGCCGTGACCGCACTCCCTTTCATCTTTATGGCAGGTCTTACATTGGCAGGAGACTCTCTAAGAATCTATAGTTTTGACGTGAATTATCGCTCATTATCGTAAATTTTACAGCAAAATTGACGATTGTCAATAGAAAATTAAATAGAAAATTAAAGCTTCCGCGTGACTGTTAGCCTCCGTGAAAACTTTTTCTTGACTTAGTCCTAGACTTAGTCTACTATCTTGCTGGAGGAAATCAGAATGGGTGCAAAGGTTAATGTCCACGAAGCAAAAACTCATTTTTCGAGTCTTTTGGCCCGTGTTGAAAAAGGAGAAGAGATTATTATTTGCAAATCCGGCAAGCCTGTTGCCTGTTTGCATGCCATCGAAGAAAAAACGGTGAATCGAATTCCAGGAAATGCCAAGGGAAAGGTGATCATCGCCGAGAATTTTGATGCACCTCTGCCCCAATCTATGTTGAATGCCTTTGAAGAATGAAGGTATTATTAGACACCCATACTTTTCTC
>CAYGWV010000024.1:0-6432 GCA_964353925.1 uncultured Syntrophaceae bacterium
AAACCTCTTCTCCCTCATTCGGGTCATCACTTTTTTTAAGAGTATCGTGCTCCTGATCTCTTTGTATTGGGGATCGGTGTCCGGGAAATGTCTTCCGATATCCCCCTCCGCAATGGCTCCCAGCAGGGCATCGCAAATCGCATGGATGAGGACATCCGCATCCGAATGCCCCCTCAACCCAAATAGGTAAGGAATTTTTATCCCTCCCAAGACCAACGGTCTGCCTGAAACGAACGGATGAACATCATATCCAAAACCCACTCTCATCTGTCTTTTGCTCCTCCTCGCGGCCCTTCCTTTGAAGGGGTATTCATCTTTAGAAAAAGATTGGCTAACCATAGGTCTTCAGGGGTGGTGATTTTGATGTTCGCATAGGATCCCGGAAGGATATGGACCTTCCCTCCCAACCGTTCGACGAGAGAGGCATCATCCGTTCCAACAAACCCATCCTCTTGTGCCCGAGAGTGAGCTTCTCTGATCACATTGACCTGAAAGGTTTGCGGGGTCTGGATCTGCCAAAGGGATTCCCGATCCAATGTTTTGAGGACCGTTCCGTCCGGATTGGACATCTTAATGGTTTCTTTTATCGGCATGCCGAATACCACAGCTCCATATCGTGCAGCAGAGTGAATCGAATCCTCGATCATGGTTTGGGTGACGAGAGGTCGGACTCCGTCGTGAATCGCCACAATGTCCGCATCCCTTGGAAGGGCATCAATTCCATTTTTCACAGACTCTTGCCTCCGCTTTCCACCCGGGACGATCTTGGACACCTTTTGGAATCGATATTTTTCGACGATTTCTTTCAAGCAGTAATCCATGTCTTCTTGGCCAACCACCAGGCGAACGGAACGGATCAGAGAACAGGTTTCGAACTTATCAAGGGTATGAGCGAGAATAGGTTTTCCTTCCAGGAAGTAGAATTGTTTCTTCTTCCCTTCCATAAAGCGAAGTCCCTTCCCCGCGGAGACGATCACTGCGTCAGCCTTCATCATTCAACAGATCAAATATGGAACGATGGAATAGTGGAATAATGGAATAGTGGGTTCAAAAAACTTTTTGAAAATTGAGCAGTGGTCAATTTTTAATGATCAATCGTTTTTAAAAAAGAGATATTTGCAGTGAACATCGACCATTTTGAATTGATGATTTTAATATCACGCGTCATTCCAATTTTCCATTATTCCAACCTTCCAAGTTTTAGAATTCACTGTCCAGGGGGTAATAGTAATCTTTTCCCTTGTTTTCCCGATTGGCCTCTTCTTTGAGACGAGCAAAGATCATTCTCCCCGCAGGAGTTTGGAGGACGCTGGTCACGACGACATCAATCGTCTTGCCCATCTGTCTCCTTCCATTATCGACCACGATCATCGTCCCGTCATCCAGATAGGCCACCCCTTGTCCCATTTCCTTGCCTTCCTTAAGGATTTTGACATTAATCTCCTCTCCGGGAAGAACGACAGGTTTTATAGAATTGGCTAACTCATTGATGTTCAACACCTGGATTCCCTGGAGTTCCGCTACCTTATTGAGGTTAGAATCATTGGTGACGATCTTCCCGCGAACCTCTTTAGCCAATTCAATCAATTTTGAATCGACCTCTTTGATCGCGGGATAGTCCCTGTCTACAATTCGAACATCGACAATGGCCTGTTTTTGGATGTGATGAAGAACTTCTAATCCCCTTTTGCCCCTGGTCCGTTTGATGGAGTCCGAGGAGTCAGCGATGTGTTGGAGTTCATTCAGGACGAATTGTGGAATGATGAGCGTTCCCTCCACAAAACCCGTTTCGGTGATATCGGCGATGCGGCCGTCAATGATCACACTCGTATCCAAAATCTTCGAATTCTCACTTTGAGGAACGTTTTTTGAAAAGAGTTTCCACCCGGACAGGTGAATTTCTTCTCCCTTCTTAAAACCGATGCTTAGCCCAATATACCCACAAACCCCGTAGAGGACACTGAAAAGAGGAAGAACCATTTGTTGATGGTTATATAGATTGGAGAAAAAGACGTTAGACAGGAGATTGGCTACCATGATGCCGAGGATCAATCCGATGAAACTTCCGAAAAGGTTCTTTAAAGGGATTTGTTTTAACCCTTTCTCGATCAGAAGGGTTAAGGCTGCCAGGAGAAGTCCGCCAATCAGTCCCAAGAGAGGTATCGGGGGGGAGAGAGAGATCTCCTGGGTTAAGGTATACCCGCCGATTCCGCAGATGGCGAATAATAAGATACGAAAAATCCATGAGCCCAACGCGTTCACCCCCTTTCCATGGTTGGATGATATGAGAACACATTCCAATTAAAACGAATGGTAGGGATTCTGGAGAGGTCATCATCCAAAGATCGAATTGATCTCCCTCAAGATATCCGTCTCTTTCACATCTCGGGCGATGGCCAGCTCCTTGACCAGAAGATTTTTGGCCGTATCCATAATTTTCCGCTCACCGAAGGAGAGTTCTTTCTCTTCTTTGAGAAGATGGAGGTCTCGAAGCACTTCCGCAATGCCATAGATCGATCCCGTGTTGATTTTTTCCATATACTCGCGGTATCTTCGATTCCAGGTCTGATTATCGATGGTGACATCCCGGTCCTTCAGGATCCCGATGACCTTTCGGACGTCAATCTTCCGGATGACCCCCCTCAACTTGGCCGCCTCCACGTTATCCTGG
Organism: uncultured Syntrophaceae bacterium; assembly: GCA_964353925.1. GTDB lineage: Bacteria > Desulfobacterota > BSN033 > BSN033 > UBA1163 > CAVQFR01. Next base: position 2,672 of record CAYGWV010000024.1, read on the forward strand.
GGAATCATAATGGTCATTCCGTTTTCTAAAATTTTGAGGATGAAAAAGATCTGCTCTTTGCCGGAGATTCGCTTGGACTCAATGGCTTCAATGATTCCAACGCCATGCCCCGGGTAAACCGCTTTATCACCGATCTGGAACATAATATTAAAACCTCCTTCCTGACAGTATGAAAAAGAGCAATTTCAATTCGGAGATGAACGTTGTCATGACAAAGGGGAGAACCTCCCCATAGGAACAGCCTTTACGACGGCTAACCCGGCTTTTCATTGAGCGAGGAGGAAAGCCATGTCAGAGAATCAGGTCCCTTCACTTTTGACCAATTTCAAAATGTCATTTACATCGGGGTTTTTCCCTTGGATCAGCCTGCCCATGGAGGCATCGATTCCAAAGAAGGCCGAAATTCGAATCTTGCCCTTCACCTCTCCTGGTTCGCCAGATCCGCCAGGCCGAAACACTTCCATCACATCTCCCACCTGAAGACCGGTTAATCTCCCGGCATTCATGTAGACCTCTTCACCCTCTACCTTGGCGATCCGACAAAACCAATCCATGCCATCTAATTCCTTGGCAAGGGAGCGTCCCAAGTTAGCAATGGTGACATCGATCGCCTTGACTTTGGCCTTCTCTTCGGAAAAGGATCCTTTCTCCTTGGCCGCAATGATGGGATTATTAGCGGATAAGTTCTTAAGGGTTTTACCCGTGAAGGTGTCCACTAACCTCATGTCAATCTTGATAATAGCCGAGGCCGTTGCTTCTTGATCTTTCGTTGTCTTGGTGGTGAAGACATAGGGGCCAGAGAGTTCCCCAGCGACGAGGGCATGAACCCCAAAGACTTCGTTCAGGTATTGGAGACCTTTAGACGTCTCAAGATCCTTTGGATCGACTCCCTTTTTTTCATAAAACTCTTTGACCATTTGATAGTCTGCAAACAGGACCTGTAGGGTCCTCCGGTTTACCTCCTTCATCAGCTTTTCAGCCACCCAGTCTCCGAACACCTCTTCGCCCTGAGTGGTTCGATCATCGAAATAAGTGATCAAAACCTTCTTCTTTAAGCGTGGAAGCATAAGTTTGGATGGAGATAAGGCGAGAGTCTCTTCTTCTAATAAAGAAGACGAGGATTTTGTCGGAGTCACGGAGGACTCTTTCTTAACCCCCTCGATCGGCATGGTCGTGGGGGTGAAAGTTTCTTTATTGGAGAGGTATTCATGAACAGGAACATAGAGGTACTTGGCCTGGCCTTTTTCGTCAGAGGCTTTAGGGTTTAAGACCTTCACATACTCTGCCTTATCGATAATGACCACCTCTTTATCTAGTAATTCTTTCATTTTTGCCTTGTGAGGGGATCCTAGTTTAATCGGAAACCAGGACGGGGTAGAACACCCGAAAACGAGAAGAAGGACAAAAGGGAGAATAAGAATGAAGGGGCGAGGGATAATTTCTCTTAGGTTCATCTTTTCACTTTGAAAAAACTATATAACTATACCCCAAAATCGTGCAAAAATCAACCCCTGATTCAACATCCTCTTGGCTATTTTTACTTAGGGAAGGAGGAAAATCATACAACAATAAAACACAAACATATCATGGGGATATATACTTTCCTGCAATCTCATTTTTATTGAGGTGGGAGAAGTAAGTAATTACTTTTTGCAGGTCTTCCGGAGTGTCGACAGATAGGGGTTCATAATTGACAGGGGTGACTTTTATACGGTAACCGTTTTCCAAGGCCCGAAGCTGTTCGAGTTTTTCAAGTTTCTCCAGAGGGGTGACCTTCATTTTTGAAAACAGGAGGAGAAATTTCCTGCGAAATACGTAAACGCCGATGTGTTTGAACACCCTCCTTGGAAGAGGTCTGTTCGTTCCAAAAGGGTTGGATTCCAAACGTCCAATTTGAAGATCCCGAGGGAAGGGGATGGGAGACCGTGAGAAATAAAGAGCAAAATTCTTTTGATCCACCACAACCTTTACAATATGGGGGTTAAGCCAATCCCTCACCTCCTCGATCCTGGTCATGAGAGTGGACATTTGGAGGTTATCGTCGGTCAGGAGAGGGCGGATTGCTTTGTCAATGAAAGTTCCGTTGATGAGTGGCTCGTCTCCCTGGACATTGACAATGATTTCCGATTTGAGTTTTCTGGCAACCTCAGCCACCCTGTCTGTTCCCGTGACGTGGGCAAGGGAAGTCATAATGGCTTTTCCGCCAAAGGTTTTTACAGCCTCCAAGATTCTTTGATCGTCTGTGGCGACGATCACCTCATCAATCAACTTTGATCGGCGCACTCCCTCGTAGACATATTGAATCATCGGTTTGCCGAGAATATCGGCAAGGGGTTTCCCTTCAAATCGAGTGGAACCATAACGCGCCGGGATAACAGCAAGGATTTTGGTTTGGACCCTTTTCATATGAGTTCTGTCTTAATTAAATCAAATTAGAATAGGACTGTCAACCTCCACTCTTCCTAAATGCTCCGGAACAATCAAGAGTAGACCTCATGTGACAAAGACTGGCAGACGAAAAATAGACTGAAAGCAGACAGGGTGGGGAAAAGGGGGGATTCATCCCGTGGTAGAACCTTTAGTAAAAAGAGGGTTTTACCAGGGGAGATCATCAGATTCATAAGAGGCGCTCATCGCCCATCTTCCTTGCCACCCGGCCCCGGTCCCGACCGAGGGCGGGGCAGGCAGGCGTGCCCGCCGTTGATTAAATTATTGTCTTAGCTCTGAATCCTTCCACGAATTGTGCGAGAGATAATTTTCTACTCGCCTTCACAGGCTGGGATATCATTTAGGTCAGGCATCGCTTTGCAATGGATTCGGCGTTTCTTATCATGGTGTGGTAATCGTCCTCCGTCAAACCGGCTCCCACGACGATCTCGTGCAGACGAGCCGCCGGCCTGATATCGCTAGGCGCATGGGCGTCGCTGTTCAATATCATAGGGGCTCCCATCCTGTGCGCCAGCTTGGCCACATGACCGTTGGTCAACGAGTGGCCATTGCGCGAGGTCAACTCCAGGTATACAGACCGGTCCTTGGCCAATAAGACCTCCTCTTCTGTGATCAACCCGGGATGCGCCAGGACATCTGCAGAGGACTCAATGGCCATTCTGTTCGTCCTTGGCGCTACCGGCTCGACAATCGTCTCCCCGTGGACCACCACCAATCTCGCCCCTAACTTTCTGCTCCTGCTGACTAAGGCCGAAATGGCCTCAGGCCGGATATGGGTCAGTTCAATCCCCGGAATAAGACGAATTCCTTCCAGACGGTTGACCTCCTCACAAAAGGCCACGAGTCGGGGGATGATCAGGTCGATATTTGACTGGTCGCCATGGTCGGTGATAGCAAGAGCCCTATAGCCTGCTACCTCGAATCTCCGGGCCAACTCAGCGGGGGTGAGTTCTCCATCGCTCAACAGGGAGTGCGTGTGTAGATCTATCATCATTGACTAAAGAAGTTCTCAAATCGTTAGAGAAAGCGGCACAACCCATTTTCCATATCATTTTTTGGGGTGTGTGGCTAGGTATTGCTTGATCGTTTCCTCAACTTGCTGGGTCCATACTCGGATTTCTTTTTTCTGAGCGCTCCACTGGGAAGAGAAATAGATACCGGTCAGAATGATCAGCAGAGATATCATCACGGCCATCACTTTTAATATTCGTGGAGGAATAGCAGGAGAAAAAACAAGGCCCAGAAACCCAATGCTGATGAGAACGCCAGCACCTAATGCAAAGAACAGCCAAACGGTTTCATAGAGCATAGAA
>CAYGWV010000025.1:0-12752 GCA_964353925.1 uncultured Syntrophaceae bacterium
ACTCTCTACGAAGGAACCTCTGAAGTTCAGCGGATTGTGATATCGAGAGAGATACTGAATCGATAACGATGGATCATTATGAATGGAAGTCCTACTTTGAATGTGGAAGGAGTGTGTGACAAAATTCGAAGCACGAAATCCCTGCCTTCGCCGAAGCGGCTTCGCGCAGGCAGGCTAAATTCGAAACAATTCTCGAATGACCAAAACACAAAACTCTAAGTCGGAGAAATAACTTCTTGGTAATTCGAATTTGGGATTTGTCTCGCCCGCCTGCGCGAAGTCCTGCCTTTCGGGACGAAGGCAGGGATTTCGATATTCGGATTTAGAATTTCTTATCCGGAGGATAAGGAGCATGGAGTCATCAGAACAGACATGGGCTGCGAAATTTGATCTTTACGGTTGTTACCAATGCGGAAAGTGCACCGGAGGATGTCCTGTTTCCCTGAAATCAAAATTGAACATCCGCAGGCTGATGATCGAAGGGATTTTAGGAAAGAACCTCGATCACATGACGGAGCGGGAAGAGCTCTGGGATTGTACCACGTGTAAAACCTGTACGATCCGGTGCCCTCGTGGGTTGAAACCGATGGATCTCGTCATCGGGATGAGGGGGACTCTTGTTGAAGAAGGCCATATCCCCAAGACCATCATCGAGGCCATGGAGAGCGTTTACAAACATCGAAACCCCTGGGGAAAGCAGAAGAACAAAAGGACGGAGTGGATCAAAGGGCTGCCCGAAGACCTCAAGGTGAAGGACTTCTCCCAAGGCGACCGTGCTGAGTTTCTTTACTTCGTCGGATGCACCGCTTCTTCCGATCCTCGAATTCAGGAAATCGCAAAGTCTTTTGTCTTCGGACTTCGACAGGCCGGCGTCGATTTCGGGATTCTCGGAAATGAGGAACAATGCTGCGGGAATGAGATCCGCAGGATGGGAGAGTCAGGTCTCTTTGAGGAACTGGTCGAAGGAAACATGAAACAGTTCGAGACCTATCAGATCGAAAATATCGTCACCGCCTGTCCTCATGGTTTCAATGCCCTGAAGAATGAATACCCTCAAGGGAAGTTTGAGGTCCTTCATACGACTCAACTCCTGGCCAAACGCCTGGAGGAAGGAAAACTACCCCTCACGAAGGAGATCAAAAAAGTGGTCACCTACCATGACCCCTGCTTTCTGGGCAAACAGAATAATGTTTTTGACGAACCCCGAATGTTACTTAATGCCATCCCTGGCCTTACCTTCAAAGAGTTGGATCGCTCCCGGGAAAGGAGCCTGTGCTGTGAAGGGGGAGGCGGAAGGATGTGGGTGGAGTCCTCCTCTGAGGCGGGTCAGCGTCTTGCTGAAGTTCGAGTCCAGGATGCCGTAGAGCTGGGTGCTGAGATTATCACCACGGCCTGTCCATTTTGTGTCCTCACCTTGGAGGATGCGGCCAAAACCTCTGGAAATGAAGAAAAAATTCGGGTCATGGATGTGATGGAATTATTGGCGGAGGCTGGGGAATAAGATGACGTTGAGAGAAATCCGGGACATTTTAGCTGCGGAAGTGATCACGGGAGACGCAGATCTGGGAAAAGAGATCACGTATGGCTTTGCAGCCGACCTTCTCAGCGATGTCCTTGCCCTTGCTAGGGGGACGGGGGCTCAAAGTCTTTTAATCACCGGGATCGTCAATCCCCAGGTCATTCATGCAGGGAATATATTTGATCTGGGGGCCATCATTTTTGTCAGAGGAAAACGGCCCACCGAGGCAACCGTGGAATTGGCGATCGAGAATCAAATCCCCCTTTTGGCCACTCCTTATATTATGTTTGAAACGTGTGGCCGCTTATATCAACATGGCTTGAGGCCATCTATTTCAAAAGTGAAAAATGGCTGAGGCTAACGAGAACATACGCTCTCATGAGATGTTTCATATCGAGGGGGGCAATTTTACGAATGCTGGAGCAATTTCGAGTCGGGTCAAAAACATTTTGAAAGAGGCTGGATTCCCTGGTCAAATCATTCGGCGGACATCGATTGCAGCCTTCGAGGCTGAGATGAATGTCATCTGCTATGCTAACCAGGGAGAACTTTCACTCTTCATTACGCCCAACTTCCTGAAGGTCGTGGTGAATGATGAAGGGATCGGTATTGCTGATATCAATCTCGCGATGAGCGAAGGGTATTCAACCGCTGACGAAAAGATTCGCGAATTGGGGTTCGGCGCTGGCATGGGCCTTTCTAATATAAAAAAGAATACGGATGAGATGACCTTGACCTCTCAACCGGGGCAAGGCACGCATCTTGAGTTTATCGTTTATCTGGACGAACAAGTCAAAGAATAAAGAGGAGTTCATTCTGTGACGGTTTTCGATATCGCCAAATTCTTGGGACTGGAAACGAGAGCGGCAAGGGATCACCTCAACGTAGAGGTCACCGGGGGCTATGCAAGTGATCTCCTCAGCGATGTGATTGCTCATACCCGCAAAGGGAACCTCTGGATCACCCTCCAAACTCACCCCAATATTGTTGCCGTGGCCACGATGAAGGAATTGGCAGGAATTATTTTGACGGGAGGGAGAGAACCGGATCCGGGTACGCTTCAAAAAGCAGAAGAAGAAGGTATTCCTATTCTGGTCTCACCGGCTTTCACATTTGAATTGGCGGGTAGACTTTATCAAAAAGGGATTCCTGGACTGAGTCCATGCTGAGGACTTTTCGAGCGGATCTCCACATTCATTCATGCCTTTCGCCCTGTGGAGATGAAGCAATGAGGCCCCAGGCCGTTGTCCATCAAGCCCTGGCCGCAGGATTAGATATGATTGCCATCTGTGACCACAACTCGGCAGAAAACGTAGCCGCTTTTGTCAGCGCTGGATCGGAAAAGGGTCTCGCAGTACTGCCAGGGATGGAAATCACCTCGAAAGAAGAAATTCACCTCCTTGCCCTTTTCGATAGACCGGAGGAGTGCTTGGCCCTCCAAGAGGTGGTCTATCAAAACCTCCCCGGCGAAAATGTGGAGGAAGTGTTCGGCTGCCAGACGGTCGTCAATCAAAGAGATGAAGCGGTAGGCATCAACAGAAAAATGTTAATTGGAGCTACCCTCCTCCCTCTTGAACGAATCGTTTCTTTCGTCAACTCGCTTCGAGGGGTAACGATCGCCTCCCATATCGACCGTCAAGCCTTTAGTATTATCGGGCAGCTCGGTTTTATACCAGAGGGTGTACCCCTGGATGGGTTGGAGATTTCTCGACGCACCTCCAAGGAAGAAGCCAAAGAACGGTTTCATTCTTATCAAGGGTACTCTTTTGTTCGATCTTCTGATGCCCACACCCTCCAGGACATTGGAAAGAATCTCACTCGCTTCCTTCTAGAGAAGACGACCTCAGAGGAAGTCCGATTGGCCCTTCACCATCGAGAAGGGAGAAGGGTCGTGGAGTGAAAAGGGTTCACTGAAAGACGGGATTGAAAGATCTCTCTCTCCATATACTGGACCTTGTTGAGAATGCCATCGCGGCGAAGGCTAAAAAGATTGAGATCTCGATCCAGGAAGAGCCCCGAGAGGATCGGCTGTTGATCGAAATCAAGGATGATGGAATGGGCATGGATCCAGAGGTAAGCCAAAGAGCAACCGACCCTTTCTTTACCACCCGGTCTTCGAGGAGAGTTGGTTTAGGTCTCTCTCTCATGGCTCAGGCTGCCCAGGCGGCAGGCGGAAGGCTTCGCATTGAGTCGGGGTTGGAAAAGGGAACGAAAGTGGTGACTACTTTCCAATACCACCATATCGACCGAAAACCCCTGGGAGATATGATTGAAACGATGACGACCCTTCTGCTGGGAAATCCTGAATTGCAGATTTCCTATGCCCATCAGAAAGATGGGAAGTCCTATGTGTTCAACAGTCAGATGCTGAAAGAGCGGTTTCAGAATCGATTCCTCACCAATCCAGAAGTGATTCAATGGTTGAGAAAACATCTTCAAGAGGGGTTGGCTCAGATCGGAGTTCAAGGATGAAGTGGGCGGAAGAAATTTCCCGAGAGGAATGGGAAAAGATTGATCTGGTAATCCAAAATTATAGAGGAGGGCATGGTGCGCTCATCCCTGTATTAAAAGAGGTTCAGGATATCTGTGGATACCTTCCCAAGAAGGTTCAACACCGGATAGCCCAAGGATTGCACCTTCCCTCCTCACAAGTATATGGAGTGGTCTCTTTTTATGCGTTCTTCACAACTATCCCGAGGGGAAAATACGTCATCCGAGTCTGTCTTGGAACGGCCTGCTATGTGAAAGGATCGAAACAGATTTTGGACAATCTCCAGAGGGAACTGAACATTGGCATTGGAGAAGTGACGAAGGACCGGAAATTTTCTTTGGAGGGCGTTCGGTGCCTTGGGGCATGTGGCTTAGCCCCGGTCTTGGTCGTGGACCATGACACTTACGGCATGGTCAACCCGGGCAGGGCAATTGAGATTGTGAGGTCTTATCCGTAGGAGACCGATGGCGATGGCCAAACTCACGATCGAAGACTTAAAACGGATCAAAGAAGAGGTTCGGTCCACTACCGTTCTCAGGGAGGGAGGCTTCCGAGCAAAAGTCAACATCCATATGGGCACATGCGGTATCGCTGCTGGGGCTAGAAAATTGATGTCCGTTGTTCTCAAAGAAATTGAGGAGAAAAAAATCACCGATGTGATGGTGACGACCTCTGGATGTGCGGGACTCTGCAGCCGGGAACCCATGGCCACCGTAGAAATCCTTGGAAAACCCCCTGTTAAATATTGTGACCTCAATGAAGAAAAAATGAGAGAGATATTTGTTCACCATGTCTTGAATGGAGAGATCTTAGAGGCTTATGCCCTAGCAAGAGGAAGTGAGACGACTTACTAATCCCCCTCCACTTCCCCCCTCAAGGGGGAGGGTTAGGGTGGGGGTAAAATATAAAGATGAAAACGTATCGGACCCATCTCATGATATGTGCGGGAACAGGATGTGTCTCTTGTGGGTCCTTAAGCCTGAAGGAGCACCTCGAGGCAGAATTAAAAGCTCGGGGTCTCTCCGATGAAGTGAAGGTGGTGATCACAGGATGTAACGGCTTTTGTGCCGAAGGCCCCATCATGGTCGTCTACCCTGAAGGAATCTTTTATAAAAAACTGACTCCGGAAGATATCCCCTTTCTCGTGGAGGAGCATTTCCTGAAGGGCCGGCCTGTGGAGAAGTTCTTATATACTGGACCAGCCATTAAAGAGAAGGTCCCTCTGTTAAAGGATATTCCTTTCTTCCAACATCAGGTGCTAAGGGCCCTTAGAAACCGAGGTTTAATCGATGCCGAGAATATCAATGAATATATCGCCAGAGACGGATATGCCGCACTCTCGAAAGTTCTCTTTTCGATGAAACCCGAAGAGGTGATCCAAGAGGTAAAGACTTCTGGTCTGCGAGGCCGAGGAGGCGCCGGTTTTCCAACCGGGTTAAAGTGGGAGGAAGGACGCCGTTACGATTCGTTTCCAAAATATGTCATCTGTAACGGGGATGAAGGGGACCCAGGTGCCTTTATGGACCGTTCTGTCCTGGAAGCGGATCCTCACTCGGTCCTGGAAGGGATGACCATTTGTGGCTATGCCCTGGATGCTCACCAAGGGTATATCTATGTCAGGGCAGAGTATCCCCTCGCCATTCATCGACTCAATCTCGCTATTGAGCAGGCCAGAGACTACGGGCTTTTAGGAAAAGATATACTCGGTTCCGGTTTCGACTTTGATATCGGGATCTATCCCGGTGCTGGAGCCTTTGTCTGCGGAGAATCGACGGCTCTGATGTATTCCCTTGAAGGGAAAAGAGGGATGCCGAGGATCAAACCCCCTCGTTCTACAGAGGCAGGCCTATGGGGACAACCGACTGTTCTCAACAACGTTGAAACGTTTGCCAATGTCCCTGCGATTCTGCTGAACGGGGGTTCCTGGTTCGCTTCCATGGGGACAAGCGGATCGAAAGGAACCAAGGTATTCGCCCTGACAGGAACCATCCAAAATGTGGGTCTCGTTGAGGTCCCCATGGGAACGACCCTCCGAAAAATCGTCTATGATATCGGAGGCGGGATCCCTGACAAGAGAGAGTTTAAAGCGGTTCAGATAGGGGGACCCTCCGGAGCGTGTCTTCCAACCCCTCTGCTAAATATCGAGGTAGATTTTGACTCCCTTGACGAAGCAGGAGCCATGATGGGCTCTGGTGGTCTGGTCGTGATGGACGACTCCACCTGCATGGTCGATACGGCTCGATTCTTCACTGACTTTTCTGTGGATGAATCCTGCGGTAAATGCGTTCCCTGTCGGGTGGGAATGAAGGTGATGCTCAATACTTTGAATCGGATCGTCATGGGTAAAGGGGAGATAGAAGATATCGAAAGACTGGAGAGATTGGGCCGACACATCAAAGACACCTCCCATTGCGGACTAGGAAAGACTGCTCCGAACCCTGTCCTCTCCACGATTCGCTATTTTAAAAGCGAATATGAGACACACATTCTTGATAAGCGATGCCCTGCTCTGGTTTGTGTGGATCTGATTCAATTTCGGGTCGACCAAGAAAAATGTAAGATGTGTGGCCTTTGCAAGAAGGCCTGCCCTATGGATGCGATCACCTGGGAGAAAAAGACACCGGCTGCCATTCATCTGGAAAAGTGCGTCCGGTGTCGGTCTTGTATCCAGGCGTGTAAGTTTAGCGCGATTGAGTAAAAAAAATCATATAGTATTGGAGTGATGGAGTAATGGAATGATGGAGCAACATAAAGACAAATGGACCGATAAGAATTAAGCCCAACACTCCAGTACTCCAATACTCCATTACTCCAAGAAATTTGATTGAATCATGGCGAACCAAATCAGACTGAAGATCGATGACATTGCCGTAGAGGTTGAAAAAGGGGAAACCCTTCTTGAGGCTGCCCAGTCGGTCGGGGTAGAAATTCCCACACTTTGCCATGATCGAAGGCTCATTCCCTTCGGCGCTTGCCGTCTCTGCGTTGTCCAGCAGAAGGGAAAATCAGAACTCCTGCCGGCCTGTTTCACTCCTGCGAAAGACGGCATAGAAATCGTCACTCATTCCCCGGAAATCTCAGAATCGAGAAAGCTTCAGCTCCAATTCATTCTGCTCAACCATCCGATGATCTGCCCGAGGTGTGAAAAGGAAGGCGAATGCGCGCTCCAAAGGCTGGTCTATGAATATGGGGTGGAAGAAACACTCTACCCCTGGGAACGAATCTCTTTTCCCGCAGATGATCGCTCACCCCTTCTCCAGAGGGATCCGGATAAATGTATTCTCTGCGGCCGGTGCGTTCGAATCTGCGACGAAGTCCAGGGAGTCGGAGAACTCTCTTTTTCAAAAAGAGGAATCAAAACGGTGATCGACACAGATTTTCACCGACCCCTCCAATGCGAATTTTGCGGTCAATGTATGGACACTTGCCCTGTCGGCGCGATCACCAGCAACCGTTTCGACTATACGGTCAAGGCCTGGGAGTTGGAGGAGACGACCACGCCGTGTCCCTATTGTGCATGCGGATGTTCCCTCACGATAGGTTCGAAGAACGGAGAGATCAGACGGGTCTTCTCTGATCCTGAGAAGGGTCCGAGTGATGGAAACCTCTGCGTCAAAGGTCGCTTTGGATGGGACGTTGTGGACCATCCGGAGCGAATCAAAACACCCCTTCTGAGAGTCAATGGAGCGTTCAAAGAGGCTTCCTGGGAAGAAGCCCTTGGATATGTCGCACAGAAAATTGAAACGATTAAAGACCAAGAGGGTCCCGAGGCGATTGCAGGCATTGCCTCCAGCCGATTGACCAATGAGGAATACTATCTTCTTAAGAAATTATTCAGAAATGCGATCGGGACGAATCAGATCGTTCAGAGTGGTGAGGAGTCTGCCCGCGGATTAACCGAAGGATTAGCAAAAACATTAGGGATGGCGGCTTCGACCCACTCCATCCGAGAGATTCGAAATGCGGATTGCCTTCTGGTGATCGGCGTGGATCCCACTCAGACCCATCCGATCATCAAAAACGAGATCCAACTGGCCCTTCGGCGGAACAGGGCTCAATTGATTGTGCTCGGGAGCTATGATATCAGCTTCACCCAGGCCACCTCGATTTCCCCACTCCTCCCGTCCTCCATCACTCTTCTCGATCAGCCGGGCAGAGAAATACACTTCCTCAACGCCATGATCCAAGCGATCTTCAAAGAAGGCCTCGAGAATAGAGATTTCATCAAAGAAAGGACAGAAGGAATAGAGGAGCTGAGGAAGCAGATCTCTGCCTTTCAACCCGAATTCTCTGAAAAGGCAGACTTCAATAAGAACGAAATCGAAAAAGCAGCCAGAATCTTTGCACAAGCCAAGAAGTCAATGATTCTGGTCGGATCCGGTCTCTGGTCACACCTCGACTCCAAAGAGATCGCTATGGCTTCCTCCAACCTCGCTCTGGTCACAGGCCACGTCGGAAAGGAATCCAACGGTATCCTTATCCTTTTGGAGAAATGCAATTCCCAAGGAGCCGTAGATATGGGGCTCTTTTCCGAAGGGGAGGTAGACGGGAGAAAAAATCTTCTACAAAAGGCACTCGATGGAAAATTAAAGGCACTCTATCTCATCGGAGAAAATTCCTCCCTCTCTTCCCCTGCCTTTGGAGGACAAGCTTTAGAAAAGATTCCGTTCCTCATCGTCCAAGACCTTTTCATGACCGAAACCGCGGAGAAGGCTCATGTGATTCTCCCTGCATGTGCCTTTATAGAAAAAGGAGGAACGTTTACAAATCTGGAGCGAAGGGTTCAAAAATTGAATCCCCTTCGTTCCCCACTCGGCCAGTCAAAATCAGATTTTGATGTTTTCCTTTCCCTGCTTCGCCTTCTTGAATGCCCTGTCCCAGGAGAAACCCCGGAGGCGGTCTTTGAAGAGATCGGCCGTGTTCTTCCTCATTACCAGGGGATTCAAGACGGGGAGCAATGGCCGAGTGGCTCAACTTACCTCTATGCCGATGGCTTCCCAATGGGAAAGGCAAAACTGATACCTGTCCAAGGAGGAATAGCCCATCAAAGTCCGGATGGTTATTCTTTCCATCTGATCCAAAGACCCTCTCTTTTTCGATCGGGTCTTCTCAGCTCAAAAAGCGATGCTTTGAAAAATGTCTCAAAAAAACCTTACTTGTAAATGAATCCAGAAGACGCTCATCGTCTCGAGATCGAAGAGAGAGAAGTGGCACGGGTATCGACCCCAGAGGGTCGATCTTTGCAAAGGGAAGTGAAATATTCTTCCAGGCTTTTTTCAGGGGTCATCACGTCCCCCTACCCCTGCCCGGTCATGGAAGAGAAGGGAACGGCTCCGGTGAAAGTGAATAGATTAAAGAGTGATTAGGGTCTTTCCATAAACTAGGGTTCTAATAGAGAGGCGTCATTCCGGCGAAAGCCGGAATCCAGTGTTTTTCGAAGGTCTCTGGATGCCGGATCAAGTCCGGCATGACGGATTAAGACTTTATAGATAGACATTAATTAGTCATCCTTCCTACCGTATGATAAAAAAGGGGGGATTTTCGAAAGGAGGAAATGGCATGAACACGGTTGTCTGTATAAAAAGGGTTCCGGAAACAACCGATGCAGATGTCTCCATCGGCAAATCAGGAAAAGATATTGATAAAAGTGGGCTGGCCTTCGACCTGAATGAGTGGGATAGTTACGCGATTGAAGAAGCCATCTTACTCAAGGAGAAATCGGGCGGAACCGTGACTGTCCTCTCTATCGGAGGAGAAGATTCGAACGAATCCTTGAGAAAATGTCTGGCCATGGGCGCGGATGATGCCATGAGATTGACAGATCCTGCTTTTGATGGATCCGATGGCTTTGTGACGGCAAAGATTTTGGCAGAGGCCATTCGAAAAATTCCTTATGACCTCATTCTCACGGGGACTCAAGCCGAAGACGATGGATATGGACAAGTGGGAGTCGCCGTGGCAGAATTGCTTGGAATCCCTCATGCCGCTCTAGTCAACCGCCTCGAAATCCAAGACAAGAAGGCAAAGGTTCATCGAGAACTGGAAGGGGGGTTGGAGGAAGTCTACGAAATCGACCTCCCCGCGGTGCTGACCATCCAAACTGGAATCAATGAACCCCGATATGTCTCCATCATGGGCATTCGAAAGGTGGCCAAAAAAGAGATTAAGACCCTTGGCGCTTCAGATCTCAATCTGAAGCCTGAAGAGGTCGGCCTCTCTGCCTCGGATATCCAGTTGGAAAAAATCTTCCTTCCTCCGGTTGGTGAAGGAGCGGAGATCTTAGGGGGAAAGCCGGAAGAAATCGCATCGAAAGTTTTCGATATTCTGAAAGATAAAGGAGGGCTCGCCTGATGAAAGAGATCATCGTCCTAGCAGAACATCGACGTGGAGAATTGAGAGATGTGACTTGGGAGATGCTCTCCAAAGGAAGACAATTGGCAGAGAGCATCGGTGCAGAGATCGGGGTCGCCCTTCTGGGCAATGGAGTGAACCAGTTGGCTGAGGTCCTCAAACCCAAAGCCCACAGGGTTTTTCTCATCGAGGATCAACGCCTCGAGGCTTATAACTCAGAGACTTACGAAAAAGTTCTAACCCAGCTGATCATCGAGAGGAAACCTCTCCTCACCCTGATCGGCCATACCGCCATGGGCATGGACTTTGCTCCCAGCCTGGCGGCTCATTTAAAGATGCCCCTGGCCACGGATTGTATTGGAATTGATGCGGCAGCAGAGGCCTTCTCGCTGACCCGCCAACTCTACGGAGGGAAAGTCAATGCAATCGTCTCCTTTTTGAAGAAGGGACCCTACATGGTGACCGTTCGTTCCGGAGCTTTTCCTGTTTTGGAAAAAGGGGCGCTCCCGGGTGAAATGGTGAAACTCCCTTCACCTTTGACCGATGAAGGTCTGGCCAAACGTTTTCTCCAGTATGTAGAAGCTGTTGTGGGCGAAGTAGACATCACACAGGCTGATATTCTGGTCTCTGTTGGAAGGGGGATTAAGGAAGCTGAGAATATCCCGATGGTGAAAGAATTTGCGGATGCCATAGGGGCCACTCTTTCCTGCTCCAGACCTGTGGTCGATAAGAAGTGGTTACCCAAGGACCGCCAAGTAGGGACTTCCGGCAAAACAGTTAAACCGAAGGTCTACGTGGCCATTGGGATCAGCGGCGCTTTTCAGCACATTGCAGGAATGAAAGGTGCGGGAACAGTGATCGCCATCAATAAAGATCCGAAAGCTCCGATCTTCGGCGTCGCTACCTACGGGATTGTGGCAGATTTATTCAAAATCGTCCCGGTCATAAAAGATAAGGTTAAGGAACTGAGAAAAAGTTTGTAGGGGCAATTCATGAATCGCCTCTCCAGAGTTCGGAGCAAAAAACCATAAGCCATTAGCTATCAGCGATTATTTAGAGATAAGAGATGGATTTCGAACTGACACCAGAGCAAAAGGATATTCAGAAGGCAGCCCGGGAGTTCATCCAGGGAGAATATGATAAGGAAAAGATTCTGGAATGGGAGCAGACTCATACCTATCCCAAGGAGATCTGGAAAAAAGCTGCCACGTTGGGGTTTATCGGTATTCACTACCCCGAGGAATATGGGGGACAGGGCTATGGCGTTTTCGAAAATATCCTCATCGTTGAGGAATTCTGCCGGAAAGATTCTGGAGTGGGCGTGGCCTTGAGCCTGGCTGATTTTTCATCCGAAGTCGTTCTCCGTTTTGGAACACACGAACAAAAAAAGAAATACCTTCTTCCTGTCTCTCGGGGAGAGTTTATCTCAGGAGGCGCCTATACAGAACCTGACCACGGAAGCGACATTACCCTCCTGTCCACCACAGCCATAAAGCAAGGAGACTCCTTTGTCATCAACGGGACCAAGACATTTATCACCAATGGAAGCCTTGCAGACTTTTTTGTCGTTCTTTGTCAAACGGATCCAGGTGCAAAACCTCCTTACCGGGGCCAGTGTACCCTCCTCGTCGATAAAGGAACAAAAGGTTTAGACGCCACAGAGATCACCCCTAAAATGGGCATTCGAATGACCTCAACGGCTGAACTTTCCTTCAGTGATGTCAGAGTGCCTTTGACCCATCTTCTGGGCGAGGAAAGTAAGGGATTTTATCAAGTTCTCGAATTTTTCGATGAAAGCCGAATTGAGATCGCTGCCCAGGCTCTCGGCATCGCCCAGGGAGCTTTTGATCGAGCTCTGGACTATGCGAAGCAGAGGGAACAGTTTGGGAAAAAATTGGTTGATTTTCAGATCACCCAACACAAATTAGCCGATATGGCCACAAAGATTGAGATGGCGAGACTATTAACTTATAAGGCGGCTTGGAACTATGACCAGAAGAGAATCGATCCGAAACTCACCTCTATGGCTAAGCTGTTTGCAGGAAGGACGGCTGTGGAGGTAGCTGATGAAGCGATCCAGATTTTGGGAGGTTACGGATACATCACCGAATACGAAGTAGAGCGGTTCTATCGAGATGCCAAGATCACTGAAATTTACGAAGGTACAAAAGAGATTCAGAAGAATACCATTGCTTCTGCGTTGATTGGGAAGCTGAAATGAACCTCCCCTTTATCCCCTCCCCTCGCGGGAGGGAAGCTGTGAAAAAATCACGCTGTATTCGTCTCCCCGGTGAAAACCGGGGTCCAGAGCATTTTTACCCCCTTGAAAACACTGGATTCCGGCTTTCGCCGGAATGACGTGAAACAGCATCAGACCAATTTTTTCACAGC
>CAYGWV010000026.1:0-13703 GCA_964353925.1 uncultured Syntrophaceae bacterium
AAACGTTTAATCACTTCACCGATCAAATGTTTCTGAACTCCATCTGGCTTCACAATGGATAATGTCCTTTCCATATCTTCCTCCTTTGAACCCAAATTATAAGCATTTAATCTATCTTTCACAATTCTTAATTGTCAAGTCAAGCTTTGTTGGTTAATGGGGCTAATCGATTGACAAGGAGTGTGTGTTTGTCCTATTCTGAAATTACCTTGCGGATAAGGAGGCCTAGATGGAAGGGGTGAAGACAGAAATTTATGAGGTGATCATCATCGGAGGAGGACCTGGGGGTTTGACAGCAGGACTCTACACATCAAGAGCCAGGCTCAGCACCCTTCTGATCGAAAGTGCTCTCTTCGGGGGACAGATGACCACTACTGAGTTGATTGAAAACTATCCAGGGTTCCCGCAGGGGGTCACCGGCGATGAGTTGAGCCGTCGCATGGAGGAGCAGGCTAAAAGGTTTGGGATAGAAACGGTACCACAGGAAGCTGTAAAGGTGAGTTTAGAGGGGAACGTAAAGGTGGTCCAGACGTATGAATCAACCTACCGGTGTGAAGCGCTCATTATAAGTACGGGTACAGAATATCGGAAACTGGGAGTTCCTGGGGAGAAGGAGTTTGCCGGGAAAGGAGTCTCTTATTGTGCCACTTGCGATGGAGCTTTTTTCCGGGATAGTCAGATTGTTGTCGTAGGGGGAGGGGATTCTGCTCTCACCGAAGCTCTCTTTCTCACAAAGTTTGTTAAAGAGTTGACGATTGTCCATCGGAGGGATGCCCTTCGAGGAACGAAAATTTATCAGGAAAAGGTTTTGGCCAACCCTAAGATCAAATTCCTCTGGAATTCGATTGTCCAGGAGATCAAAGGTGATTCGATGGTACGTTCGATTATTGTAAAGAATGTAAAGACGGGGGAAATCAAAGAGTTTGAAACCGAGGGTGCTTTCCTTTTTGTGGGGCTGGTACCCAGAACTCATTTTTTGAAAGGTATCGTCCAGATGGACGAAGGGGGATATATCTTAACGAATGAACACTGTGAAACCTCAGCAAAGGGGATTTTCGCCGTGGGAGATTGCAGGAAAAAGCTATTGCGTCAGATCGCAACCGCAGTAGGGGATGGAGCAACAGCGGCGTTTGCTGCGGAGAAGTTTCTGGAGTTAAGAGAATAGTTTTGAAAGCCCAAGGTTCAAAGCCAAAAGCCAAAAGAAGCAAGACCTGGATATTTGTTTCTCTTCTTTTTCTCCAAACTCTGGTCATCCCGGTCGTGACAATGGGGCAAGAAGTGAATCGAGTGGGTTGGCCCATCCCGGATTTAAGAGGTCTCTCCCCTTATTCCATCCAAGTTAAGAAAGTGAATGGGGTGGAAAAGATCGTTGAAAAATTTCTTATCCCTGACGGAGGACATGCCGCCAGGATAAGTGGAAATGGCAAAATCTTCGCTTATGCCGTAGATGGTGACAGAGAACCGCCTATTGACTATCTTTTACTAGACCCTGATGGATTAGGAAGATTTACACAGAAGTTTAGATCTGAGGATTCCTACAATATTCCTGAATGGATTTCTCGTTAATCCCTCCAAAGCAAGTAGATTGACTCCACTCATTTTCTTGTTTCCTCTTAACAAAAAGGGGCAGTTTATCTCTTTGTGAAAAATCTGAAATTTAAATCAATCCTTTGTAAATCAATTACTTGGACGAATAAACTCTTCTCGGCATTGAAAATGCACCGTTTAAGAACATAATTTGCACCCTATAGAAGGAGGTGTTTTGGATGGCAATCCCCAGACTCTGTCGGTTTTATCGAGATTTCTGCAAGTTGTATGTGGACTCTGGATCTTCTGACATGGGCAAAGGCATTGGTCATTGTGATCTCGATTGTGACCAAACGACCTGCATGGGAGGTTTAGATTCTTGTCAAAAATCCGATATCTTGAAGAGATATTTTTTTGAACAGATAAAAAGAGAGGGTGGTCTGGAATGGGAGCGGAGCAGAAATGTTCCCTTTTTAGAAGCCCTGAAATCGTAAGCATGGCAAGGGAATCGGCTACTGTGACATGGACAGCACCAGTACCCCCTGCGAGGGAGATGCTCAGTTTTGTGAGAGACCCGATGCATTAGGGTTATACTTCTGAAAAAGATTAGAGGAATTAGATATGAAAAAGGATTGTTGCCTTCCCTCCTGAAATAGTTTTTTGTCCCTTCTTCTGTGAGTTGCCGCTCTAGGAAAAACGAATAAAAACATTACCTTATAAATTCCACACCGTCCTTTGCAAAAGTACAAAAGCGAATAAAATCAATAATTTTTTTGTTACTAGGGAACAGTATATGTTATCATGTTAATGGAAGAGGCTTTTCTATGAAGATAACAAATAGGATGGAGGAGGTGAAGACGGAATGAGAGAGAATGTGGAGAAGGCTTTGGAGAAGGTTCGGCCTGCCCTTCAAGCGGATGGAGGGGATATTGAACTCGTTGACGTGGTGGATGGGGTTGTCAAAGTTAGATTGACCGGGGCGTGCGGGGGCTGCCCAATGTCGCAGATGACTTTAAAAATGGGAGTTGAGAAAGTACTTAAGCAGCAAGTCCCAGAAGTAAAAAGTGTAGAAACCGTTTAAATAGGGTTAAGGGAAGTCCACCCTTGGCGGACCTACCTCAGGGAGCTTGAGATGAAATCAGTTCATCTTTCCGCCCCCGCGATTGCCGTTTTAGAAAAAAGGTATTTAAAAAAAGACCCCAGGGGTCAAGTCGCTGAATCTCCCGAAGAGATGTTCTGGCGCGTTGCGCGAAATATCGCTGAGGCGGAGCGCCTTTATAATATCCAGGCCCCCGTTGAGGAAGTTTCTGAGATCTTTTTTCGGATAATGGCCTCCTTAGATTTTCTCCCTAACTCGCCTTGCCTTATGAATGCAGGGAGAAACCTCCAACAGTTAGCTGCCTGTTTTGTTCTTCCTATAGAGGACTCACTCGACTCCATTTTTGAAACCGTAAAACAGACAGCCCTCATCCATCAAAGTGGAGGAGGAACTGGGTTTTCGTTCAGCCGTTTGAGACCGAAAGATGACACGGTTCAATCCACAGGAGGGGGTGCAAGCGGCCCTGCCTCATTCATGAGAGTGTTTAACATGGCCACAGAGGTCATCAAACAGGGAGGGACAAGAAGAGGGGCCAACATGGGGGTATTGAGGGTTGATCATCCGGATATCATGGAGTTTGTTTCTCTGAAGAAAAAGCCTGATGAGATGACAAATTTCAACTTATCGGTGGGGTTAACCAAAGAATTCATGGAGGCCCTGGAAAAAGACGGCGAATATCATCTGATGAATCCGAGGACGATGAAAGAGGGGGGTCGGCTGAAAGCGAGAGAGGTATTTGAAGCGATTGTGAGTGCAGCCTGGGAAACAGGGGACCCCGGAGTCTTATTTTTGGACCGGATTAACGACGCCAATCCCACCCCACAATTAGGAGATATGGAAACCACCAATCCATGTGGTGAAGTTCCCCTCCTCCCCTACGAGCCGTGTGTATTAGGTTCCATCAACCTTTTTCATATGGTGAAAGAAAGGAATGGAAGGTGGGAAGCTGATTTCGACAAGATTAGAAAGACGGTAAGGCATGCCGTCCACTTTTTGGATAATGTGATAGACATGAACCAATACCCCTTGCCACAGATCGCCCATATGGCAAAAGGGAATCGAAAGATCGGTCTTGGGGTGATGGGATTGGCACATTTCTTCATCCGATTGGGCATTCCCTATAATTCTCCGAAGGCTTTGGAAGTGGCAAGAGGTTTAATGAGTTTTATTCAGCATCAAGCCAAGGAACGATCCATGGAACTGGCTGAGGAGAGGGGGGTTTTCCAGAATTTCCTGGGTTCTATCTATAGCAGAGATGGGATGAAGTTGAGGAATGCTACAGTCACAACCATTGCTCCGACAGGTACGCTCAGCCTGATCGCCGATTGCTCCAGTGGCATTGAGCCTCTATTTGCCATTCACTACGTGAGAAGGGCCTTAGAGGGAATGGAGTTTCAAATGACCGACCCTGTTTTTCTAGAATTAGGAGAGAAAGAAGGGTTTCTAAGCCACGGTTTAATGAAGGCCCTTTCGGAGGGGGCGATTCTTCGAGACCTGCCCGACGTTCCCCAGACGATTAAGGAACTTTTTGTCACCGCTTTTGAGATCCCTCCTCTCTGGCACATCAAGATCCAAGCAGCCTTTCAGGAGTATACGGATAATGCGGTATCGAAAACGATCAACTTTCCACGGGATGCAACAAAGGATGAGGTGAGGGAAGCTTTTCTGACGGCTTATCAAGAGCGATGCAAAGGCATTACCATTTATCGGAGCGGGAGTAAACCGAGCCAGGTGTTATCCTGCGGAACGAAACAGGTCTGCTAACTAGTGTACTGTCTCAGAAAAAACTTTACACATTCTGTCATTCCGGACTTGATCCGGAATCTAGTGTTTTCGATCTGGATTCCCGCTTTCAAGGGGATGACGACTCTCATCATCATTGTAAAGAAGTGTTAGAGACACTACACTGGCAGCATAGGGCAAAGCGGATAGCGCATAGCGTAAAAATATTTTCCTTCTAAATTGTGTTTTGGTCGTTGGAGAGTGGGGCTTTGGATTTGTTTGGGATTTAGGATGTGGAATTTGGGATTTGAAGCTACGATGTATCCTGTTGTAAAGCAAGAAACGTGCAAAGGCTGTGGAAACTGTGCCGAAATCTGTCCCAGTGAAGTCTATGAAATTCAAGAAGATAAATCAAATCCCATCCATCCGGAGGACTGCATTGAGTGCTGGGCTTGTGTAAACCAATGTCAGGCGGAATCGATCCAACTTAATGAGGATTGACCCATTCGACGGCGTCAGGCCCCGCTCAGGGTCAACCCTGAGCAAAGGAGTCAAAGGATTGGCACCGCGCATCCACCTTTCAGGTTTATCGTCAAAAATCGCTTGAAAAAAGAGCCCGGCTTTCCTATGATGGAAGGAGGATTCTCGCTCTTCAAGAGAGTATCACTATTTGTACTAGACAGATTTGATGGATATGACGAATTCACTCCATTTACAGTCTCCTGCAAAGGTCAACCTAAGACTTGAAATCTTGAAGAGACGGGAGGATGGGTACCACGAGTTGAGAACCGTTTTTCAGAAAATCAGTCTCCACGATACCCTCCATTTTTCTTTAAAAAAGGAAAAGGGCACTTCTATTACGGCAGATCATCCGAAACTCCCCCTCGGAAAGAAAAATCTGGTATACAAGGCTACTCAATCTATGTTTAAGGTATGCGGTTATAGGGGGGGCGTTCACATTGAGATTGAGAAGAAAATTCCCCTCGGGGCTGGTTTAGGGGGCGGAAGCAGCAACGCGGCCACTACCTTGATGGCTTTAAATCAACTGCTGGAATTAAACCTCTCCCAAAAGGAGTTAATGGGAATGGGATTGGGGATAGGAGCAGATGTTCCTTTCTTCTTTTTGAAAGGCGCTGCGATTGGATCAGGGATTGGTGAGCGACTAAAAAAGGAAGAACTTCCGAGCCTATGGTACGTTCTCATCTATCCGAATTTTGAGGTTTCAACACGTTGGGCTTATCAGCATTTCGTGTTGACAAATCAGCAGTTTCATTTTAATCTTCATAGGTTTTTGAGGACTCCTGACGGGATTTCTCGCATCCTTTTGAATCATTTGGAAGAAGTGGTTTCAAAAAGATATCCCCAGATTAGCCTCATGAAAGAATGGCTTCTTTCTGCCGGGGCTTTGGGCGCCTTGATGACGGGGAGTGGCCCCACCGTTTTTGGACTCTTTCCAGAAGCAAAGAGTGCAGGAGGGGCCTATGAGAGGATAAAAAAATTGGTCGGGAGGAAAGGATGGGTCGTGTTTAAAGCACGTGGCATCACTGCCTGACGCCTGCCTGCGATGGGTTGGGTGGATGGGTGAAGCCATGCACCAGGCAAGACAGACGGCAAGGGGGGGGTATGGAAGTGACAGAAGTAAGAGTTTTCCCCGTTGAAGAAGAGAGGCTTAAGGCATACGTGGCAATTACTTTCGACCGTTGTTTCGTTGTGAGAGATTTGAAGGTCATTCATGGAGATAATGGATTGTTCGTGGCGATGCCAAGCAAGAAAAGGAAGGATGGAACTTACAGGGATACCGCCCACCCCCTTAACAGCCAGACCCGACAGATGATCGAATCCATGGTTTTGGCAGAATATAATAAGGAAATTCAAAAAAGCAGGTAACCGAATTTCAAATCCCAAAATCCAAATGTCAAAGGAATGTCAAAAACCTTTGACTAAAAAATTGAAAATTGGGCTTTGAGATTTGACATTGTTTCAAAGAAGATTGGGGTGTCGTCAAGCGGTAAGACACAGGTCTTTGGAACCTGGATTCGGAGGTTCGAATCCTCCCACCCCAGCCAAACTTTAAAGCATAGAGCATGGCGCATAGAGCATAGCGTAAAAAGCATATTTTTATTCCTCTGGACGCTTTCTGCCCTGTGTTAATCGAATTTTTGATAAGGGGAAGAGGTTCTCATGAGTAAAAAAAGAGTGGTCGTCAATCCAGGACAGGATTTAAGCTGGTTAAGAATATTCACTGGAAATTCAAACATCCAATTAGTGCAAAAGATTTGCGACCAGTTGGGGACCTCCCTTGGAAAATCCGTGGTGAGCACCTTTAGCGATGGAGAGATTCATGTTGAGATTGATGAAAGCGTGCGAGGGATGGATGTTTTCGTGATCCAGTCCATTTCTTCTCCTGTGAATGACAATTTGATGGAACTGCTGATTTTAATCGACGCCCTGAAAAGAGCTTCTGCGGAGAGGATTAACGCTGTGATGCCTTACTATGGTTATGCCAGGCAAGATCGTAAAGTTCTTCCTCGGGCACCCATCTCTGCAAAGCTGGTGGCAGACTTGATCACCACCGCAGGGGCTTCTCGAATTCTCACGGTCGACCTTCACGCCGGCCAAATTCAGGGTTTTTTCAATATCCCCGTGGATCATTTATTTGCTGCCCCGGTGCTGTTGGAGCACCTGAGGGACCTTGGGAACGATATCGTCATCGTCTCGCCAGATGCAGGCGGAGTGGAAAGGGCTCGAGCCTATGCAAAAAGATTAGACGCTTCCTTGGCGATCATTGATAAACGAAGAGATTCTCCTAATGTCTCGCAGGTGATGAATATCATCGGAGATGTGAGCGGCATGACCGCCTTCTTGGTTGACGACATCGTCGATACAGGAGGGACATTGGTCCGGGCGGCCTATGCCTTGATTGAGAAAGGAGCGAAAGGGGTCTATGCCTGTTGCACCCATGCTATCCTCTCGGGAAAGGCCGTAAAGATGATCTCAGAATCACCCATCATCGAGATGATCGTCACGGATACCGTTCCCCTCGCAGAGGAAGCCAAAGCGTGTCCAAAGATTAAAGTGATCTCGATCGCCAGCCTCTTGGCTGATGCCATTCGAAGAATCTATGAGGATGAATCAGTGAGTTGCCTGTTTATTTGAAGCATCCTATTCTTATGAAGTGAATCGTAACAAGTATTTCACTGTTGACAAATCACGAGCGCAAACCACTAAAAGGAGTCACCCATGCAAAGACCCGTATTGACAGCAGAGATTCGAGAAGGGGTTGGAAAGGAGAAGGCAAAGAAACTCCGGTTGAAAGGCCTGATCCCCGCCATTTTTTATGGACCCAGGGCCCAGACGATCCCTCTGGTGATTGATTCTAAGGAATTAGCCAAAGCCCTTCAAACAGAAGCAGGGGAGAACGTCTTGATTGACCTTGACATTCGAAAGGGCCCTCAGTCAGACCGTAAGGTGGTGATGTTGAAAGACATTCAAGTTGACCCTCTCCAAAGGGTAACCCTGCACACCGATTTTTATGAGGTGGCTATGGATGAGATGGTCACCGTGGAAGTTCCCGTTCATCTGGTCGGGAAGCCTGAGGGGACCAAGGTGGGAGGCATCCTTGAGCAGGTCCGGAGGGTGATCCAGGTGCAGTGTCTCCCCGGAGATATTCCAAAGAGCATTGATATTGACGTGAGTGCCTTAAATATTGGTGATTCGATTCACGTGCAAGAAATTAACGTGGAGAAGGCAAAAATTATTTCAGACACTAACTTCACCATCGCCACAGTCGTGCCCCCTGTGGTAGAGGAGAAGGTTGCGGAAGCAGTGGTTCCAGAGGCTGTTGAAGGGGCTGAGGTAAAGGAGAAAGAGGAGGGGGAGGAGGAAAAGGAATAACCGAATGTGAAGATCATCGTAGGACTGGGTAATCCTGGAATACAATATCGAATGAGCAGGCATAATATTGGATTTCAGGTCGTGGATCGTCTGGCCAAAAGAAACCGCATCTCTATCCGCACCAAACGTTTCAAATTCCTATACGGAACAGGATGGATCGATTTTCAGCAGGTCGTTCTGGCTAAGCCAATGACATTCATGAATCTAAGTGGAGAAGCGGTCAAAAAGGCAGCCAATTTCTTTCACCTGAGGATGGAAGACCTAATCGTTGTTCATGACGATTTGGACCTTCCCTTTGGCAGGCTTCGTTTTAAACGGAGAGGGGGGGATGGAGGTCATCAGGGGATCCGATCCATCATTGAGAGGATGGGTGGAAATAACTTTTTAAGACTCAAGGTTGGTATTGGAAGACCTCCCCAAGGGATGGATTCAGCCGACTATGTCTTGGACGTTTTTGATAGAAATGAGCAATCCCATTTAGATCAAACCCTTTCCCTGGCTGCAGAATCCGTCGAAGTTATGCTCTTGGAAGGGCTTGAAAAGGCGATGAATCGGTTTCAGAAGAGCGGTTAATGGCAGGGCTTACTGTTTACCCCATCGTTTCATCTTTCCATTATCTTTCTACTCTCCCTTTTCGATTTCCATGAAAATCTTCCCGTGATGAAAAATTCGTACTCCTCCTGTCTCCTCTGAAATGACAATGGCCAGGGCATCGGTCAGGCTGGTAATCCCGGCGGCGGCTCGATGACGACTTCCAAGACCCAAGGGAATTTCGATATTCTCACCCGATGCATCCAGATGGCGGCCCGCTGCTAAAATGACCCCGTCCTCGCGGAAAATGAATGCCCCATCAATGGAGGAAAACTCTTTAACGGTTTCTTTCAGCCGCGGGTCCAAAATATTTCGCTCCTCCTCGGGATATCCCTGAAAGGGATTGATGACCATGGGGTGTGAGAACTTGAGGACGTCTTCATGCCTTCCGAGGACGAAAATAGTTCCAACAGGTTTTCTCCCTTCCTTTCCCTGTATCGAGATCCCTAAAGCAAGACTGAGAACGGTTTCGAAAACTTCCGGTCTCACGATCTCAGAGATCACTGGAAGATCGGAAGAGGAGATGATTTCGAACTCCTTTCCAAATTCGAGGATAAGGAGGTTGTCCAGGACTTTTGTTTGGGGGATGCCGGAAAGGCAGATCCATTTATCCCCTTTCTTAACCACGCCTTTCGAGAGGGCCTGGATGATAGCCATTTTCATTTGATTAATTCGACCCAGGGGGACATCAGGAATTCGAAGTATTTTTTTGAAGACTGAGACGGCCTCCTGAAAGGAGGATTCATCCTTGATCGCAAGGATCAGATCAACCTGTTTTTCCTGTCCGATGGCTGCCAAGGCCTCATAGTCCTCGATGATATCTCCGTAAAGCAAGACACCTTTCGAACGGGTTTTCTTTGCGATGGCACAGGCCGTCTCCAACATAATGCGGTTCTGTTGCTTCATTCAGACCCCCCTGCCTCTTTGAAGAAAGGCAAACCTGCCGTCAGGAAGACGAAAAACATTAAAGCCTTTATTTTTTCTTTGTTTTATTATACAAATATCGTAGTGGAAATCTATAAAAAACTTGCGAGCTGGTTTATTTCCTTTCATTCTTTAATCGCTGAGCGCTACGCTCTCTGCGCCTAGCGATTTAAAGGGGGGGGATGAATGGGGTTCCGATGCGGGATTGTCGGTCTTCCAAATGTAGGGAAGTCGACAATATTCAACGCCCTGACGGCAGCCGGTGCAGAAGTGGCGAGTTATCGATTCTGTACGATCGACCCCAACATCGGCATTGTCCCCGTTCCGGATAAAAGACTCGAAAACATCGCCAAGTTGCTCCGCCCTAAGAAGGTGATTCCCACCACCCTCGAATTTTTCGATATTGCCGGATTGGTCAAAGGAGCGAGCAAAGGGGAAGGGCTGGGAAATCAGTTTCTGGATCACATCCGGAATGTGGATGCGACTGCTCACACGGTCCGGTGCTTCATTAATGAAAATGTGGCCCATGACTTCGGTTCGATTGATCCGGGGAGGGATATCGAAGTCGTCAATACCGAACTCATTTTAGCCGATCTTCAGACCTTAGAGAAGAGAATCGCGAAGACAGACAAGATGCATCGGGTGGGTGCCAAGGAAGCGGTCTTGGAGTTGGAGGTGTACCGAGAAGTCCAATCCGTTTTGAATCAGGGGCGAGGGGCAGGGAGCCTCCACATGACCGCAGAAAAGGAAACAGTCTTCTTGGATCTCCACCTTCTGACGGCAAAACCTGTTTTTTATGTCGCCAATGTTGATCAGGGAGAGCTCAAAGGGGAGGGGTTTTGTTTGAAGGCCATCACGGAATGGGCAGACAAAGAGGGGAATAAAGTGGTCGCTATCTGTGGTGATCTGGAGGCAGAGCTTGCACAATTGAGGGAGGAGGAAAGAGAAGAGTTCAGGAGAGAGTTGGGTCTGGAGGGATCGAGTTTAGAGCGATTGGTTGAAGCGGGGTATAGGACTCTGTCGCTGGTCACATTTTACACGACGGTCAGTTCTGAACTCAAGGCTTGGACGGTGTCAAGTGGCACACCAGCCCCTAAGGCCGCAGGGAAGATCCACAGCGATATGGAAAGAGGATTTATTCGCGCAGAGGTCGTTTCCTTTTCTGATTTCATGGCCTGTGGTTCAGAGCATGTAGCGAGGGAGAGAGGTCTGCTCCATTCTGAGGGGAAAGATTATTTAATCCGGGATGGAGATATCATCCATTTCCGTTTTAACGTATAGAGGAAAATATCATGTCCTGGAGACCATTCCAATTTAGTCTTTACATAATTCCTATTCTTTGGATTTTTCTCAAGGATCTCGTTTGGGAAGACCTTTCCTTTGGAGAGATCAGGACCAATTATCTTTTTGGAAAGGCCAATGCCTATGACCGGGCCGATTTTTTAAGGAAAGCGGTCAGGGTCTACAAAGAAATATTAAGAAAAGATTCGAACCGTATTGCCGTTTTTCTAAATCTTGGGGGCCTTTATTATCGCAGAGGCATGTTTGAGACCGCCATCCCGTATTATGAAAAGGTGATCCGTGCGAACCCGAAGCACTACCAAGGTCACTATTGGTTAGCTATGTGCTTTTGGAAACTGCAACGATATCATGCAGCCATCAACACTCTGGAAGAGGTCATCCATTTCTTGCCCACGTTTAAAGACGCCCTCAACCTAATGGGCGAGTGCTACGAGCAAATAGGAGAAGCGGCGAAAGCAGAACATTGTTATCTCAAAGCGATCAGTACCGATCCAGACGGAATTGTCGTGCACGGCGGTGTTTTGGACAGCTGGGCCCAAGAGAAAAAGAAGGAGGAGAGGTTAAAACACTAAAAGGAGATCTCGAAAGGTCTTTTTAGGAGGAGAGGGAATCTTGGAACAAAAGACAGAGAGAGAATGGAAGTCGATCCGCTGTCCCGGGGATAAAGATAAAACATTAGTCATGGTAGAATGGATTATTGTTTCAGAGAAGGGTCGGATCCTTAAGAGAAGTTTACGGCAGATCGACTGTCACCACCGTTCGTTGACGACATTTGGAGGAGGTGATTGCGAGTGGGGATGCGAGGGGGTGATTGGAAAGAGAGAGAGGTAGACTTTCGGACATTAATCCTTTTCTTTTTCCGACTTCTTCTTTGCACGAATGAATTTTTCTTCATCCTTGACCCGGGGAGAGATGCCCTGAAATCCTCCCAGGTTGGGATCAGGAGGAAGCAAGATCCAGGCAATTCCTAGTTCTTCGTCGATCTTGACGATCTCGTCACCGGGTTGTAGTTTTTTCATGAGGCTCCGCTCATAAAAAATCCCCTTGTTCTTTCTGGTCTCTTATCTCCCATTTGAGAATCAATTTCAAGGGTCAAATGATTCGAGTGGCTAAACGTTTCGTGAACCATCAGACCTTCGAGGCGGAAAGGGAGAGGGTCGACGATATCCTGGATGAAGAGAGCGAGATTCGGACATTCTCTCTCTTCCCGTCAAACCTTTACCGGAAAATGTCCCGACCCATCCACTACAGGAAGGGCGGGCTTTACATCGTTTCGGCACCCAAAAATGGCAATGTGAACGACATACTGTTCAAAATCTGACTATCTCTGGTTCCCCGCCGCAATAAAAAATCCTTAAAAATCAACTAATAATACGGGGATCTCTTCTGGCACAAAAAATGCTGCTTTTCTCTCGTGCCGGTTTAACCATAGGCATATACTCCATCCGTTGTGGCGGTTCAAATGATATACAATTTTGTGGTATCTTTTATAATTGTTGTTCTCTTACTGGCCGAGGTCATCCTGCCGATCATCTTGATATTAGCCCTAGGATTCTACACGTGGCGCTTGGTCCGAAAGAAATGGATAGATAGAATTTTTGCAAGCCTTGTTTACCAGAGAAACCCTCTGGTGAGGGAATTTTATCAGCACGTGGGCCGCTCCGTTGAAGAAAAAGGGAATAAACTTGTAAAACCTATCTGACAAGTGCCACGACATCGTTCACAGATTTAAGTGCCAGGACATCGTGCACAGACGCTCTTTGACAATCGAATAGCCACAGCATGCATTATCATGAGCATCATCCCTTAAAGAGGAGGTGCTCATGAAGAAAAACGCAAAGAACGAACGGGCTGTTGCTGTACAAAGGTTCTTGCAGGGAGAAGACCCGCAAACCATCTGCGCCTCTGTGGGTAAGTCCACGAGGTGGCTGTACAAATGGGTGACAAGGTATACCCCAGACGATCCGGCTTGGTGCGAAGATCAATCCCGGAAACCCCTTATCAGTCCCTACCGCACTCCTGCTGAGATCGAACATATCGTCGAGATAGTGCGATTGAGCTTGTACAACAAGGGGCTCTTCTGCGGCGCTCAGGCCATCCGTTGGGAATTAGAAGACCTAGGGGTACAACCGCTCCCTTCGCTCCGCACCATCAACCGTATTTTAAGTCGGCGTGACTTGACCCATCGTCGCACCGGACGGTATGAACCCAAAGGCAAAACCTACCCCGAGCTTCCGGCGCTTTTGCCCAATCAGACCCATCAGGTTGATCTGGTCGGCCCCTGTTATCTTACCGGCCCGGTCCGGTTCTACAGTCTGAATGCTATTGATATCATGCTCAACCGCTGCGCTATAGAGCCGATGCCCTCAAGGGCAGCGCAGAGCGTCTTGGACGCTGTCTATGCGGTCTGGAAGCGCATGGGCATTCCCGACAACCTCCAGGTGGACAATGAAATTGCCTTCTTCGGCAGTCCGATCCATCCGCGGGGAATGGGGCCGCTTAGCCGCCTCTGCCTGCTCTATGGAGTCGATCTCTGGTTCATCCCGCCTGCTGAGCCATGGCGCAACGGGGTGATCGAGAAGTTCAATGACCATTATCGCCAGAAGTTCCTCGCCAAGATCACGATGACATCACGGGCCGAGCT
>CAYGWV010000027.1:0-2576 GCA_964353925.1 uncultured Syntrophaceae bacterium
CTGGAGTCCCCCGGAACTGGAGACAATAGAGGACTGGAATATTGGAGTATTGGAACATTGGAATGTTGGAAGAACGACGAGAAGAAAAAGAATATGGCTTTGGTCTTGAAACCCAGCATTCCACCATTCCATTATTCCAGAAGGGTTACGGTGTATAGATCACCACCAGGAGTTTGGCCTCTTCTTCGCTGACATTACGAAGTTTGTGTGTGGTGCCTGAGTTGAAGTGAAGTGTTTCCCCTTTTTTGAGAAGATTTTGACTTTCTCCTACCATCACCTCGATGTGACCTTTCAAGACATAAAGAAATTCCTCTCCCTCATGCTTGTAATCCACCATCTTATGATCCCGTTTGGGATCGATGGTGACGAGAAAGGCCTTCATATGTTTTGTCTCTGCCTCCGGAGTGAGGGTCTTATAGGAATAGGCCTGAGTCCGTTTGTAAAAACTTTCCCTCCTCTTTTTCTCTGAAGCTTCCTTTTCTTCAGCAGAGAGGAAGGAACCTGAGTCAATGGCAAGAGCCTTTGCGATCTGGATCACCGCAGAGACTGGAGGGATGGCAATCCCTTCCTCAATTTCTTTTAGATACCGGTGGGATAATCCTGTTTTGTTGGCCAGCTGTTCGAAGGATATCTTTCTCAGTTCTCGAAGTTGTTTCATCTTGGCTCCGAAAGATTTTTCATCGACCTTTTTGGTTACCATGCTCCCTCCTCATGCAAGACCTTCTGTAGCAACACTTCATTATATTCTCAATTTTTTATATTTCAACTTAATTTTTCAGCCCCCCTTCTCCCTCGCCTGCGTGAGGCGGCAGGGAAGGTTATCCGCCTACGCAGAAAACCACGGGCATTGCCCGTGGATGAATGCGTAGACTATGACGGAATTATTCATGGCCTCAAGTATTGCTGCTTCGGCGGATTTCGCTTAAGGCGGATAACCCTCCGAAGCCTTGGCGTAGGAGGGTATTCTATGGAGGTACCACGGGCTTTGCCCGTGGAGCTCCATTTTCTAACCGAAATTTGTTCTTTGGGTTATGCCTAATTTATTATATAATGAAAATAATGGAAGCGATGGAGCAATGGGTGAAAGCGGGAACGGTTGAGAACCGATTTGAGGGCGACAGGATCTCTCAAGTTCTTCATGAAGCCGGTATTCCATTTCTCATCAAATCGTTTCTCGATACGGCCTATGATGGGCTTTACATCCCTCAGAAAGGATGGGGGATCGTGATGGTTTCTAAAAAGGATAAGGAAGAGGCAGAAAGGCTCATTTCCGAAGTCAAAAAAACTTTTGTGAAGGAGGAGGAAGATGAAACTGGACAGCCTGGATGAGATTTTGAGATTTGCTATTCGGAAGGAGGCGGATGCAGCAGCTTTCTACAAAATGGCAGCGGATCGTTCGACCCCCGGCGTCAAAAACACCTTTGAAGAGTTGGCCAAAATGGAGGAAGGACACAAGAAAAAGCTGGAAGCATTTGATCTGAAGAAGATCGGCCAGATGAAATTGAAGGAAGCGAAAGGGCTGGGAATGAGTGAGATGATGGAGGATGTGCCTTTTAGCTCAGATATGAGTTATGCGGACCTTATTCGAATGGCGATCAAAAATGAAGAAAAATCCCAACGCCTTTATCTTACCACAGAAAAGATGGTCGCAGAGCCGAATTTAAAAAAATTGCTTTTAATTCTCGCCCAAGAAGAATCGACTCATAAAGAGAAACTGGAGAAGATTTACGACGAAGACATTTTAAAAGAGTTCTAACCCCTGCGCCACGTGGGGTGCGGGACGAAACCCTGCACCTCAGATGACTCAAGGGTTAGGAATGGAGAAAGGGAAGGTTCCATGATACCCGGATTAACCGGAAAATGTGAGATGATCGTCAAAGAAGAAGATCTGGTCAGCCAACTGGGGAATGTCCCTGTCGATGTCCTCTCCACGCCAAGACTGATTCAGCTTTTGGAGACAGCTGCCATTGAGGCGATCCGTGACTTTATTCCCGGGGATCAAGTGAGTCTTGGGACAGAGGTGAGGATCAGGCACCTATCGGCAACGCCTCTTGGCATGAAAGTCACTGCCAATGCCCTTCTTAAGGGAGTCGAAAAGAGCCGGCTTTTATTCTTGGTAGACGCCTACGATGAAAAGGAAAAGGTGGCAGAAGGAGAACACGAAAGGATTCTCGTGTCCAAGGAGCGGTTTCTTCAGAAGGTGGAGAAGAAGAGGGCGGGATGATTCCGATTTCGTTATGCTGGGATACTCGAAAAAGATCGGTCTTGCTTAAATGGAATGGGTTTATCTCCGCGGGATGGCAGAGAAGGCGGTCAATATCGTTAAGGGAAAGAAAAAGGCCGAGTGAACTGCAATGAGAGATGGGATTGGGGATGATGAAGCGCTTTGAGACCTTGGATCATACAGCCGATATCGGCATCATTGTTCATGGTGGAAATCTCAAGGCCCTTTTTGAAAATGCCGGGGAGGCCTTCTTCCATCTCATCACCGATTTGAGAAAGGTAAAGCGTCGGATCGAGAGGCGGGTCAGTATCGGGGGAGAGAGTTTGGATCGTTTGATGGTGGATTGGTTGAG
>CAYGWV010000028.1:0-14814 GCA_964353925.1 uncultured Syntrophaceae bacterium
AAAGCTGGAACGAGCAGCACATCGTCAAAAGTCAAGCGTTCCTCAATCTCGTTCGGATTGTTTCCCATCTTTTTCCCTCACTTCCGTCGTCCAATTTTATTTGATATATCAAACGCATCCTTATTTGTCAACCTGACATTACCCATCCTCTCGAATTCAGACACTGGACTCCGGACTTTAGACGTCAAACGTATCTTTGTAGAAAATTTCCCCCTTCTGAAGCCTGTGGTCTAATATCTGAATCATAGTATCCATCCCATCCATGGAATGACTTTCTTGGTTTCGAGTCGTACCCACCTCCCATAATTTCTTATCGATCGCTAGGAAGAACTTCTCAAGACTTTCCGGGCGAAGAGCAGAAATGGAAACGCCGCCATACTTTTTGCAAATGGCTTCTACTTCTTCACGACTCAACCTGTCTTCTTTATTAAAGACCTGTAATCTCGGGATATGATCCAGTTTTAACTCAAACAGAATTCTTTCGACGGACTCGACATGCTCCGTAAAACGAGCATAGCTGATGTCGATCAGATGGATCAATAAAGTTGATTCTTTTAACTCATCAAAAGTCGGTCGAAAGGCCCCCATCAGATCTTTCGGCAAATCTTTGATCAACCCGACGGTATCCGTCATCACCGTTTTTTGAATCTTAGGAAATCTTAATCTCCGGGTCGCCGTATCAAGGGTGGAAAAGAGTTTATCCTCGACATGAAACGCACTCCTGGTGAGGAGGTTGAAAAGGGTAGATTTTCCGGCATTGGTATATCCAATGACGGAAAGAATAGGGATTCCTGTTTTCGCTCTTCGGGACCTTCTCTGCTCCCTCCTCCTGCTCAATTTCTCTATTTCCTTCTCCAAGAGATGGATTCGATCCCCGACTCGACGGCGATCGATCTCCAGTTTCGTTTCTCCCGGCCCCCGTCCTCCAATCCCGCCCGTCAACCGGGAAAGGGCCAAAGTCTTCCTTGCCAGCCGAGGGAGCAAGTATTTCAATTGGGCCAATTCAACCTGGATCTTTCCATCCACGGTGTGCGCCCGCTGAGCAAAAATATCTAAAATCAGTTGGGTTCGATCAAGGACTCTCAGTTCGGTCAAATCAGAAATGGTCGCCATCTGCCCCGGAGATAAATTCTGGTCAAAAATAATCAAATCAACTCCTAATTGCATACATTTGACCAACAATTCTTTCAGCTTCCCCTCTCCCATCAGAGTGGTTGGGGAAATATTTTGAGGTCGCTGAATAATCGAATCCACGACAAATACCCGGCTCGACGCTGCCAGTTCCTTTAGTTCCTCCATTGAATTTTCTAATTTCTCCCGGTTTTCCTTGCTGACACTGATGAGGATGGCTTTCTCCTTAGCACCCTTGAGGGGAATCGATCTTTGTCCCCTTTGAAATTCATCTTCAAGGGATTGAATCCATTTCAAGAAATCGACGTCCATATCACCCATAGGAGAAGGAGGACTAATTTCCCAGACCTTTTTATCCGGGTTATCGGGGAGGAGGTGAGCGGTATGGAACCACCCCGAGGAACTCCTTCCGTCGACGTTAAGGGCCACCATCATATCCAGTCTCAGAAGAGCAAGATCGGTCAAGTCCTCTCCTGTCAATGGCTCTCCTTGTAGGTGAGTATGGATGAGGCGAAGGCCTCTCAGCCTGAGGATTCCAGATCTGAAACGCGACAGGTCAGGAATCGTAATCCCCTTCTGGTCTCCCACGATGACGAATTCGATGGACCCTCTGCGACCCACAAGGATGCCGACTTGGCGTCTTATTTCGTTTGAGAGTTCAATGAGGAGGCGGGCGACTTCAGGCGTAACAATCTTTTGAGGAGGGATTTTCCTTCGATAAATATGCTCGATTCTTCTGATTTGATTCGGCTTTAGACCAAGGATACTACCGTAAATTCTGTTAATTTATCCCTCCTTTTTATCTATTCTAATATGCCGGGCGAATGAAGTCAAGTATTTCTATTCATTAAGAAATTCAACTCTTCCCCTCGCTTCCGCTTCTCCTTCTCTCGAAATAGTTACATCCAAAAAATGCTGAATGACCCATAGATTGGTGAGAAGATGTTCTGTGATTCGTGCGGTAGTGAAGGAAGAATTCCCTTTTGCCAAAGCCATGAAAGGGACAAGTTGGTCTGCTAAATAAGGATCGATACAACCATCCGATTCAAAATAATCTTTTAAGGAGTCTACAGCTTCATCAGCCACTTTCTCAGCTGGCCTTCCTCTAACGCCTAAGGATGAAAAACCCGCACGTACCCTTTGAAATTCAGCTAACAGAAACAGGAAAGAACCTCGTCCGTTCGAATGGACATTATCCAGGACGGTAATCTCCCCGTCGATCTGCAGCTCTCTTTTAATTCTCTTTATGGCTTGGACTTTCTGTCTGTCTGCCACTTGTCTAGGAAGGCTTGAGATGGCGCAAGTTCCACAAATCTTCTTCAGTGAACCCCGGTCAACCAACGAGATCGGCTTTAATTCTTGAACAGGATTGATTTTCAATTCAATCCTGCCACCTCCTTTGGGATAGAATCCCCACTTCTCAATAGCGGCCCCGGCAGAGACTCCCATCCTTTCGACGGTTGGCAAGAAAACTTCAGAGAGATAATGAAACGAAGGACTCCACTGGACGTGAGTGCCGCCGATCAAGGTCACATTGGATATCCCGTTTGAGAAGCAAAGGGGCAGGAAAATCGCCTGAAGGAGTAGGGTAACAGACCCTGCTGTTCTTACTTCAAAGTGATATTTTCCTGGAAGAATCTTCTGGGGAATGAAAGTAATTTTTTGCGATCCAAATTTAACCCCTTCCGTTTGAGCTTCTGTGATCCGGGCCAAAGCCTCTACGGCTTCCAGATGTTGGGCTTGAAGACCAGGATTCTTTCTCTTGGATCTAATGTGGGAGATGGTGAACGGTTTCCTCAGGATAGCCGAAAGGGCAAGGGCCGTCCTTAAGATCTGCCCTCCCCCTTCACCATAAGATCCATCAATTTGGATCAAACCCTCCTGATAAGATTGCATTGTTTAAGGATAATCAGAAAGGAAAGATCATGTCAATAAGCAAAGTCAGTTAGATTTAGGTTTTGCGTAGTGTTGACCGTCGTCAGGACCGAAGGACAGGGCAATTCATGCCGAGACCAACTGGGAATCCCTCTGGACCCTGAAACAGAAGGCTGTGCGTGATACTCATCTGTACAAACTTTTCAGAGAATTCCAAAAATCGTTACGAGGGCATAATGAACTTCTTGACGCAACTGCGCCAGTTCGAGAAGGCTCGGATATTCTCCACGCTCGTCTTTCCCACGTTGCCGATGATGGAACCTCCTGCGAAATTAGCGAAGGAAGTCGTCTTCCCGCTTATCAGCCCGAAGAAGGTCTGGATCGATTCGCTTACAAGCTCTTTCTAATCTTGCCTTGAGAAGCCATTCGGCGTTTTCGTGACCTCGGAAGGGAGGACAATCCTGCTTAAAGAACAAAGTCAGTGTGACAAGATTCTGACCGTTGTGAAACTACAACACTTTGTAAGATGGTGATTTGAATGGAGAGTATTATTCCGAAAGGACAATTTTTATCCAAATGGCACATTTTGTCACTTTTAGGGCACAGTATATAGATTTTTATGCCGGCACTGAAATTATTTATATATAAGTTTCAGTATATTACACATTACCATCTAATTTATTTAATTGGCAGAAAAATTGCAGCTCTATCTAATGGATGTGAATGGGGGTATTGGCTATGATGGCCTCGTTCTTCCAGATTGGAAACTTCGTTTTGCTCTAGGGCTAACCCTAGGTCGAAGTTGACAAATGAAATGGTGGTGGCAAATTTATGTCTTATGAAGATTGATTTGCTGATCATCAAGCTACTCATCATCAAAGAATTCTCTTTCCTGATGGTGAAAATATTTCATTAAATTAATTATTTTGAATAACAAGTTTTAGTTTTTTAAAGGGCTTGACAATTCTGTCTAATTTTGATAGGTTTTATTCAAATAAGTAAGCTATAAGGGAGGAACGTGTCATGAAAGGATTCAAAAAGATTCTTCTGTTATCCCTCATTTTTTCATTGGTCGTGGGCAGTCTTCATTCAACAGGATGGGCAGAAGAGTACTTCGGGAAGGATGACCCTGTTGCCCAGGGATGGGGTGCCATAGACTTACTTGTCGCCAGACCCCTTGGTTTTGGAGCCGCGGTTGTTGGCACTGCCGTTTTTGTTGTCGCACTCCCCTTTACTGGAACCGTCGATATTGTCTCTATCATCTCGGGGACCCCGGCACACGCGATAGGTGACTCTGCTAGAATGTTCATCCTCAGCCCTCTAAAATTCTCCTTTGTCCGGGAATTCCCGGATGAGAATATTTAATGTACACCAGCTGACAGGAGAGACTCCGTTTTCCGCCCCCTTGCTCAGTCCTGCCTCGTCAGCAAAAAAGAGATGGTTCTCGCATGTTTTGAATCATCTCTTTTTTATCTCTTTTTCTTACCAAATTTCCTTTGTCTTAGATTCTCCCTTCAGTTTTCGATGACAAAAAGGACAGGCCCTCCCTTCCTGAATAAGGACTTCTTTCATCATTTCAATCAATTCGCTATCGTCCAGAATTTGCTTGACAATATGGGGATGGGGCTTTCGATCATATTTACGGTAAGGAAAACTACTTTTCCCGCTCATTTTTTCACTCCTTTAAGAATCTATATAAAATTTCTTTATTCTTTTAGCAAGAGAACGAATCCCCACGGCCAAGCCCGCAGTCCGCAAGAACTGAGCCCACCTCTGCCGATACTTCGATAGAATCCTAATGAAAACCCTGAGCCAAACAATACTTTATCGCCTCGGGCGATTCTTTTCTGCAGTGAGAGATAAACTCAAGAACCACCCTGCTGGCATCGAGGACCTGGTCCGCATCCACGATGGTTTCATTCAATCTCTCATCCCTTTTTCAGATGGGTTAAAGTCAAGATAAAGTCTTGGGCAGAAGGTTTTGAAAAGGCACCCGTCACACCATGGTTGGATAGGGAAACAATGTCCTCCCCGCTCTTCTCCAACCCCCATCCAGTTCATCGGTTTTTCTACCTTCACAGGATTATGCGGGAAAGCCGCTATCGCAAAAGACCGAATTTTGGTATCCGCAATCGAGTTCCTACCCTGATAATAATCCAGGTGGGGGTCCACAATGCCTAACCGAGCGGCAACTCTGTAAAGCCCTTCCCCAATGGTGATCGGAGCATTAGACAAATCAATTTCCACGACATCCGGGATCAATTCGTTGATCCACCGGATGGCCATCGGGCTATTTTGATTCCCCATGTGCGGAATCACTCGAATCAACCGTTCTAGATCGAAAACGTTCCATTTATTTTTTTCGAGAATAGCATTTCCGATCTGGTGGACCTTAGGGAGTGCCCGTTGAAATAGGTCTCTCCAAACTTCTCCAGATACAAAGGACGTCCCTTCAAGAGGCGGTATTTCGTCAAGGAGAAGATTCGGTTGAGCGATGAGTCGGAATAATTTTTGGGTGTTTTCCAATGCCTTGTTAGATTGGCTCCCTTGATCGAACCTGGAATGTACCAATATGGTCAAAAGGCGATGAAGAGAATTCTTAAATTCACCCCTCTCTCGGCATTCCTCAAACCAAATCGAAAAAATATCATGGGGGGGTTGATAAAAAATTTCCACTACATCTCTAAAATATCCTATCCAAGAGAAAGAAGGAACCGTCTTTTCTTCTACCTGTGCTTCTTTGGGGCTCTCGGAAATATCCTTAAGCAGTTGAGTGGCCTCTTGAAATACCGAGGCGTCCAGGGGCGATTCGTCAGTCCCTTCCTCCTCATCAGAAGCCAGCTCTAAGCCATCCAAAGCCGCTTCGATCTCTTTTCCCATTTCTTCCGGTAAAGATAAAGTAAATTCCTGAGAGGTTCCTTGTCCTAAAGCTCTCTCTGAATTCTCTCCTCCTGGGTAGCCATCCTCTTTGACCAAAATCGAGGAGGACCCCATAATTTTTTCCAAAGGTTCAAGGGGCAGCGAAATAGATTCCTCCGAGATTCTCTCGGCATCTCCCTGCTTCTCTCTTATCTCGGGTCCAAAGGTAGGCCCCGCTTCCTGTTCCAATGAGAGAGGGATGTCTCCTGGGATTTCATTCTCCTTTTCCACAATCATGTTTTCCAGAGGCTCGGGGAGATCAGCGGCCTCGGACTTCTCTCCAAATACGGTTGGCATCCCGGGAGGGGAAAGAGGACATTCATCTTCCATATTGGCTTTCACCCACACCCTCTTTTTCCTTTTATCCACTGCTGGAATGGGTTGTCCTGAGGCATTCTTAAAGCCGATGGAAATTTTCTTGATCGAAAGATCTCCTTCAAAGATCACCTTAAACGGAGAAGTTTGTCCCGAAGGGAGAGGGTTAATGGGGAGTGGAGTTTCTTCAAAGGCAATGAATTCTTCAAAGTCTTCGAAAAGTTGAATGAGCACCCAGGTATCATTTAGAGTCTCATCGGATATATTCTTTGCCCTTCCTGTGACGCTCCAGGTTCCTCTTTGCGACTTCCGGAGGGAGGAGGACTCCAAGGCCAACCGATGGGGGGCCAATTCCTGAAATTCTACAGAGATGGGTGGGATCTGTCTACTTTCTTCGACAGAGACCAATGCCCCAAAAGACTTGAAGGTTTTAGCGAGGAGTTCGGCTTTTCTTAAAGAAAGATTTGTTTTGAGGATGACGGGACAACGGTCAACAATCTTTTTTAGCTGAGGAAAGGGAATATTATAGTTCTTCGAAATGCTATGACAGAAAGAGTCCTTTTTTGCCTCTGTGTTATCTCCGACACCGATGAGGAGGACCCTATATCTCCCTTCTTGTTGATCTAATCTAGCCATGATGTTCCTTTCCTACCGAGCGGCTTTTCCTGATACCACATCAAGGGAGATTTTCAGTCACTTTTTGGAAGATGAAGAATCTAAGATCCCCTCCCAGCGATAGCCGAATAGGGCGCATTCATCTTTTCCTCCTCATTTGTAAATAATTTTTCAAAATAGTTCAAGATATTTTTTAACCGGCTCAATACTTTTGAAAAG
The DNA here is from genome assembly GCA_964353925.1 of uncultured Syntrophaceae bacterium. Lineage (GTDB taxonomy): Bacteria > Desulfobacterota > BSN033 > BSN033 > UBA1163 > CAVQFR01. The sequence goes on from CAYGWV010000028.1 coordinate 7,075, forward strand.
GAAATTTGTTTTCAGTGCAGTGATTTCCTTAGTTACCTACCTCTTTCAATAAAGTCGTTAATCGACTAAGGTCTTTTTGATCAATGTATTGAAACTGCAATCCATATCGGTGCTCGCCCCAACTTTCCCTGGCAGCCAAATCGCACCAAACGACTTTGGCCACCGCTTTAATTGTGTCTAATTCTAAACCTCTCACATAGAAAATTTCAATTTTCAAAAAAGCTCCCATCTCCATCCTTTCGGGTAGGTAGACAAGGAGTCCCCCTTCGCTTGCATTCGCGACCATCCCCCCAAGGGTTTCTTTGCCTTCAGCGCGGGAATAATTAAGCGGCAGTTCCACACTAAACCTTGGATACTTCCTCTTTTCAATAGAAAGGACACCCATCTTGGTCTGTGAAGTTGATGGATTATTTCTATTTACCTTGTCCATTTCTGATTGGCCTCTTCAGCTCAAAGTTAAATTAATCTGCATTTTTGATGCCATTTCTCGCTTTTTGTATTGTAGACCTCTTTTTTGCTTCAGGTTCTGGTCAATTTCTTATCGTATCTAGTTGATAATTATACTGATAAGATTTGAGGCAAAAATAATACCAATCCGACTACTTTCTGAACCTTTCACAAAATGTCCGATTATGATTATTGGATTAAGGATATTGAGAATGGAACAATGAGAAAACTCTTTTTATAAAAGGAAGTTATCAGCTTTTTAATCGATTCCCATTCGATGGATACTTTTTTAAAAGCCTATGAAATATTTTCACTATTTTACCCATTCTGGCTTCGCTTTATAAAGCTCAGCTTCTTCTGGAATCTTTTTTTCCAGCATGCCCCTTGCTTCTTCAATTTGAGTATTGCATTGGTCTATTTCATTCTTAACCTGGTCTCTTTCTCTACGGAAATTCGCCCTTTCAGCCATACTTCTTGAGTCGTTATAACTTTCTGTTAATCCATTATATTTGGCTCTCAGGACCTCCAACTTATCCTGTGGTTCTCGTAATTTCCTTCTCCACTCCTCGACACGCGCCTTCCAATAATCCTCCCCCCTTCCCAATCGATCTCTGTAAACTTCCTCTTTTTTCTTGGGGGCTAATTCTCCTTCGACCTTTGTGTCTTCTTTCTCTGGGGGCGCTTCAATTCTTTCAGTCTTGGGTCGGTACTTCTCAGGAACTTGGGTGATATCGTCCGTGAAGTGCGTCACTCCTTTTTCATCAATCCACTTGTAAACCTGCGCAAAAGAGATCTGAGAAATAAGAAAGGTCAATAGAATAATAAATAGAATTCTTTTCATAGTTGTCCTTTCACTTTTTTAGATAATTCTGAGCAAATCTTATGCCAAAAGCTCTTTCATCATTGATTTTCTCAATATAATGTATTATTTTTTATATAGTTGGTGCATCAAACCATATCACCTCCTTGTTTTACCCTCAGTTGATGTACCGGCCGGGATCAGTTATAGCCCTCCGCTAACTGATCCCTTTAAAATTAGTGTATTAACATTAATGAGTTAGCCTCTTTTTAAAACATCTTCTGTGAATATGGTGTTGAAAACCTTAATCATTAGAACCAAAAAAACCCTATTCTACGCTTTCTTAGCACCCGGCAGAATGCCCAATGTTTAATCAACACAATTCTTAATAATTCTTGGAAGTTAATAATTCGGCCCGTTCATTTTCACTCCCCGCACCACCTCAGAAGGAAATCCAAGTTGGGATACAAATTCCCTGTGAAACTCCCTAAATCCAATCTTTTCGAGGAAAGGCTGGGACATGACTCCCCTGCATCTGGCCAACAAAGGCGATCTCAGTCTATAAATCCCTTGGTAAATCCGATTCACCCATTCTTCTCCTTTTGTCATGTTGGTTAAAATAATTCTTCCCCCATCCTTTAGAACTCGCTTGAATTCCAAAAGAATAGGAATGAAATCTTCAACAGGAAGGATGTCCAAGAGATATTGGTTCATGATGACACCAAACGTTTCGTCCTCAAACGGAAGACGCCGACAATCACAGAGATGGAGGGTATAATTCCGTTGCCTTGTTTTGGAGATTCTTTTTCTAGCCTTTTCCACCATCTTCATAGAGACATCGATTCCATCCACCCACCCATTCGGATTCCTTTTCAGTGTTTCCACAAAATTGAGTCCGGTTCCGAGGGCCACTTCCAGGATCTTTTTTCCGTTCCGAATACGGGCGATCTCCAATGCCCGCTGGCGCGCTTTCGACTCGGCCAAAATTCCAAAAAAATCATAGATCGGTGCGATCCAATTATATTTCCGGATAATCTCCTGATGTGTGTATCTTGCCTCTAAGATCTCTGGTTCCGTTGACAGACTCCTGTTACTCACACGAGAGGGTTTCCCTGACCTCTCCCGCCCCTCAAGGATGAGAAATGACCTGGAAATAAATTACAGGACTTGAAGGAGAAGAGTCAAGAATTTTTTGTATGAGTTGGATTAAAATAATCCCTTATCCTTCCAAGGACAATCTGGGGAATATCTTCTGTCCGCTTCACGGTATAGATACTGATGTTTTTCCTTCTCTCAACCGCCTTTTCAAATCGGGCTGCATAAGGGTTGTCTCCGATGTGAACGGCTGTCACCCGGTTCTGGATCTGTCCAAAGAATCCGATCAACGCCTCGAGGTTGGTAATTTTCATATCGGTAATGAGGAAGAGATCTAACTTTTTCTTCCCTTGGATTAAAGGCATCAAATCCTCCAAGTCCAATGCCGTCCCACCGCCAAAATACTTACAAAGGGCCCGGTAGATGTTCTCGCGTCGGTCTGTATAACTTAAAATCTCTTTTCCTCCCATAGGAGCGTCACTAAAGTTATAGACGCCCACCTTTGAATTATTGTGAAGGTAGGCATTGGTGGCGCAGGCTGCTCCCAGGACAGCATAGGAGAGGCTCTTTCGAGGATTGATCATGCTTCCTGAAGAATCGACGACGATTAAGCAATCCGGAGTGCCTTCAATCTTTCCTCTTCCCTTCCCCTCTCTTTTCGTCCAAGTCTGGGTGATGCCTGGCATGATCTTCCCGAAACTGGTCCACACATCCACATCTTGATAAGGTGTCCCGATCTCCCATGGACAGTGAGAATAGGGATGGAGGGATCCCTTCTCTTCCAGAGGAAATTTTCTTATCGGGATGGAATAGTTTTCCGCCAATTTCATATAGAAAAGCACGTCTGCATCGACGGGATTCCCCTGACCTCTTCCCATCCCCCCTTCCATACCATAGCCTGCCCCGCTGAGTTCATCCGAAAAGTCCTCCACAACACCTTTGAATTCGGACAGAGTCATGGTTTCTCTTGCGTAATCTCTTAACCCCTGATCGATCTCTTCGGACGAATAGTGGTTCAAATCGTGTTCCCCTTGAGGATTGCGTTCCCCTTGCCCTCCCTGCGCCCCTTGTTCTTTCTGTTCTTCAATCAGCAGGGGTTTGAGAGTGCGGGCAAACTTCTGGATGCTCTCTCCCCAACGTGATCGATCCAAGTAGGGGATTCGTGCAAGGCGCCGGACAATATCTGTGCGTCCCTTCACGCCCATCTTGGAGGGCGGGATTCCCAAATCCATTCCCCAAATCTTTTGGTAAAGAAAAGCGATCACTTCCTCGATGGCTCCTTTTTTCAAGTTCCGGTGTAATTCTGGGATCTCCGTAAACCTCTTCCTCACACAATGAGTATCTACAATGACATCGATGAAGTGATTGGACACCTGCTTGGCCAATTCTTTATCACCCACCACTTTCTTAGCCGCCGCGTAAAGTCTGAGGTGTGTATGAAAATCCCATGGACAGAAAGTGTAATGGGTAATCCCATGGTCGAGAAGAGCCTCGATGACTCTTTTTTCCGGCATCTTGTCCTTCATTTGCGAAACAAAAGCACCATTGATGGTCAATTGCTTCTGGTTTATCTCCAACCCAACGTCTTCGTCCTCTTCAGACTCGCCCTTTTTTTGTTCAGGGGTTTCCCTGACCCTGGGTATTGGGATCTCAGGGTAGAGATGTTTTTTCTTCAACTTGGGCCAGATCTCTTCAATGATCGACTGTAAATTCTGGTCATCCATGCTTATTCGCCAAAGTTCATCCAGATATTATCCTCAGCCTTTAATAGTAGATATTGGGATACCGAACTTTTCCCGGATAAAGTAGTTTTTCCCTCTCGTAGACCTTCCCCTCGACAATATTTCCCAGGCCTCTTACTCTTCCTCCCACATAAATCTCTCCTCCCATCATCCACTCACCCGTATGCAGGCCGATGTTCTTCTTGATTAGGATCTTTCCTCCTCGCATCCCCGCTCCCGTCCAGTTCTTTGCATTCCCATCAATGACCAATTCTCCACCCTCGAGGCCAATACCCGTAAAATCCCCCGTATCTCCTTCGATCATCAATCGCTTCCCCTTCGGGAGTCGAAATCCAACAAGATTGATTTCCGTCTTCAGTTCGGAAAGCTTGAGGACCAGCTCTTCTTCGTTCGCATAGTTACATAATGCAGAGAGGTAGATGCCGGCTGGACCGGGGATGAGATATGGAATCCTTTGGGTGTTCTCCAAGGCAAAGCAGAAGTCCTCAATATCCTCCGCCGTATAATTTATTTCCTTTACATATTTCTCTGCCACTTCATAAGCCTTGATGATCGTGTTGTATTGCACCATCCAGACAAGCTCCTTTGCCTCTTCTTCCAAAAGCTTCTCGTATCCCCAGCGGATCCGATCCATGACTGCCTCGGTGGATTGGACAATCTGATCCATGGGAAGGCCAGGAGTGGAAGCGGTAAACGTCTTGAATTCTTCAAAGGGATTTTTGGTTATCCAGTTCTCTTTGTTCGGCGGGAGGATGGAACTCTTATGAGGCGGGGCGGAGGATTTCATCTTAAAATCTAACCCCTCAATAGCAGAATAGAAAAAATGTTCTCGCTTTAGCTTCTCCGGGCATCGATGTCTTTCTTGACTTCCACGTAGATGGGATGATCTCCTTCCAACGGCTCCAAATCGCCTCCCAGAAAGATCTTCGACCCAGCCGCTAGAGCGTCTTTCAGATGTTCGCTCTGTTCTCGATATCTCTGAGAAACAGCTTTCACCGCCTCTTTAGCGAGAAAAATGGGGAAAGGGTCATCCCTTTTCGATCTCTCCTTCTGAGAAAGGATCTCATCTTTCCACTGGATCCGATGGCCCAAGGCATAAGGGACGACAGCAGAGATATGTTCGATATCGATCTCAGAATCCTCCAGCAGCCATGCCAATCCCTGCGCATATTGCTTAATGGAGGAAGGGAGTCGATTGGAAGCACAGTTTTTAATTTGCCGGCAAAGATATCCTGTATAGTGACATCCCTCTTCACAGTTTTCAACAATCCGCTTCTGCCCATACCATTCACAGAAAGACAGTTCAGCAAGAAGCATTCGAGTAAAGGCACTGGCATCGAGGTCCAACTCTAAACGTTCCATTTCTGAACGAATTTGATCACGATCTTGTCTCTGGAAGGACTTGACCCCTATTGCCTCATCAAGATACTCCCCATAGGCATTGCAAACTTCTTCAATTTTAGGCGTCTTCTTCTCATAGGGAACCTTGGATTTCAAAACGTGATAAAGGTCCTTTTCATACTTGGGATGTCTCAAAATATGATCCTTTCGCTTATCCTTCCCAACGAGAAAAGAGAGGTTGGCCCCAGGATGCCTCGATTCTACCATGACATCGAATCGATCCACCAGAGGAGCGATGATGGTATTGGTCCCTCCATCCTGATAATTGGCAGTGGCAAAAAGACAGTATTCTTCGTTAATGATCATTTCGTTGAGGTATTCCCAATTTCCTCGATCTACGCCGTCCAGGATCATGCTCTGTTTGGTTTCTGGAAGGCGGTTGATCTCATCAACAATTTTCACTGGAATTTGGGAAAAGTTGGTCCACACCACATCCTCCTCGCCTCGATTCAATTTGCCCAGATCCGGCCTGCCGATAATTTTTTCTTCCGTTTGTTCCGGATGCCCTGAGACCTCACTTCCCCAGATTACACCCAATGGAAATTGGTAGATGAGCGAACAAACATATTCTGCGGAAGTCGTCTTCCCCAACCCTGGTTCTCCAATGATCAATTCCTTTCCTTTCTTCAACCCAGTCAGAAGGCTCAGGAGGATCGCGGAATTAAAACGCTCCCCTTTAATGACCATGTCTGGACGGTTGAAGTAAAGATGTTCACTGATAAATCGGTAAATCCCCATCGCTTGTTTTTGATATCCGTTCTTTCCCACGCCTACAATTCCTTTCTCTCTTCTCCGAAAAATTTTCTAATTGGTACACTCGGAAGCTCACCCGCTACCGAAAGTTCATCCGCCCTTATAATTGCACGCCACAAGCCATACTGAAGTGATTGCCTAAAAGGGAGGAGTTTCCCTGATCCAAAAATGACTGTCCCAAACATTTTAACATGATCCATTACCTAAGACAAGGTTCCTGCGGCGAGAGACCAAAAAGGCTGGACAATTCAGGCAGAATCTTGTATTTTAATAAAGGTATCTTTTGCTATATTATTCAACATTCAACTGATTCGGGGAGTAGCGCAGCCTGGTAGCGCGCTTGGTTCGGGACCAAGAAGTCGGGAGTTCAAATCTCCTCTCCCCGACCAATGATTTCAATAAGTCATACGATTTCTTATTCTTTGCTTTTTTCCATAACCCCCCCCTTTCTTCTTTTCAGAAGCCGATGTACCTTGGCGTGGCGATTTCTCATGGTAAGGTTATCACCTTCGAACGATGATAATCCTGAGGTCGAGGAGAAAATTGAAAGATATTGCAAAAACAGCAATTTTAAGGTAAAAAGCATCAGGAATGGAGACCAAAGATTATTTAGACCTGAAAGCCGTTGTCATCCTGATCATCGTGACTTTGCTCTGGGGTTTTAATCATCCTGCTATCAAGATTTCGAATCAGGGTGTGTCGCCGATCTTTGCATCGACCCTGCGATCTATTGTCGCTTCAATTTGTGGATTGATCTACTGTCTCAGGAAGGGAGAAAAGGTATTTCACAAGGACGTCATGCTCTTCCACGGGGTTATGGTGGGCCTCTTGTTTGGAGTCGAATTCGCATGTATTTACTTCGGTTTGCTCTACACAGATGCCGCCCGTTCGGTGCTTTTTGTCTACTTGAGCCCTTTTGTCGTGGCCATTGGAGCTCATTTTTTTCTCAAAGGGGATCGATTGACTTTTCTAAAAATTCTGGGTCTCGTCTTGGCTTTCACCGGCATCTTTGTCGTCTTTGGCGGCAGACCCAAAACGGCCAAAGCAGGAATGTACTTTGGAGATATTCTGCAGATCGCTGCCGGAGTCTTGTGGGGAGCTACAACGCTTTATATCAAGAAGTTTATGGCAAAAAAGGTTGAACCCATAAACACTTTTTTTTATCAGCTTTTCTTCTCGATTCCCATCCTGCTCGTGGTAAGCATCATCCTTGAACCAAAGTGGATTTACAAGGTTGATCCTTATGTCGTTGGCTCTCTCTTCTATCAGTCGGTGATCATTGCCTTTATCACCTATTTCGTGTGGTTTAAGCTGATCCACGGATATTCGGTGAGCAGGCTCTCTGCTTTCACCTTCTTAACCCCTATTTTCGGCGTTCTATTTGGTGTCTTTTTTCTCCACGAGGAGTTAACGGTTTCTTTAATGATCGGCCTTCCTTTGGTTTCCGCGGGAATTTTCCTGGTGAACTGGAGAAGAAGAGCAGTTTATTGACGTGAGGTTTTT
>CAYGWV010000029.1:0-9566 GCA_964353925.1 uncultured Syntrophaceae bacterium
ATTCCAGGGGCACGGTTGGAGCTGTTTGAAGGAGGGCATTTGTTTTTCATCCAGGACCTTCGGGCGTTTGACCGCATTGCCGTGTTTCTGCAGGGAGACCTCAAAGCCTAATTCCTCGAGAACGGACAGTTTTTAGACCAGATCCTTTATGTCTATATTATAGAAAGATGACAGTTGTATTCCTCCTAGATGCTTATGCTCTTATTTAGCCTTCTGGACTTTGATGAAGATGAAGAGTAGGGCAAGGCTGCTGATCTTGAGCATGGCCATCATGAAGCAGGATTCCTTCAGACCCAGAATGGGCAATAAGAGAATACCGCCCCAAAGGCCTCCTAAAAAGCCTCCCAGGAGATCTGCCCCGTAGAGCAGGCCAGCGGTGTGGCCGAGAGTTCCTCCTTTTCCAGGCGAAGCGAGATATATTTTGCTGCCAAGAGGGAATTGAAGCCCGATCCACGCGCCGGAGAAAAAGGACATGATCAGAAACACCGGATAGATAAGAAGGGAGATAGCTGCATCTTCAAGGTATTGAGAAGGGATGGAAAATACAAAGGGAAAAAGGAAGGAGAACAGGATGATGACTATTTCTATTTTTAAAAATAGATGAGAATCCCTTTCGATCCTATCTAAATGCCGGGTCATGTAGAAGCCGCTCAGCGCAATGCCAAACATAAAGACGGCGATGAGGAGTCCGATTTGGTGGTAAAGGTAGCCATAAAATGCTTGAAAGTTGAAGACCACAGCCAGATTGAATATCATCCCCGCTAATCCGGTAGTGAAGATGGCATAGGGAATGGACTGTCCGGAGAGAAGAGGCCGTTTTATAAAAAGAACCGCCATCAGGATAGTAATGGGCAGTATAAAGCCAATCGATATCTGAAGGCTGAATCCTTCAAACCATTTGAAGATTCCTGTGAGGGAGGGGGAGAAGAGGGCATTCCAGTAAGAAAGGCTGAGGAAGACGGCCAGGGGACGAAAATCGGAATTGATCTGAATCTCTTTTCTCTCCATCGATTCTAAAAACCATTTCATCCATCTTTCGTGCAGCCGGAATTCCAAATAGCCTTTCGTGAAAAGACTTGTTTGAATTTTTCTCCCTTCAAGCCGTTTAATTAATTCCTCTTTAGTGACGTTTTCAAGCTTGCTGGAATCAGAGGCCAGGTAGAGATTGGTATCACCAGGGATGACCCTCACTGAACGATAGACCCTTCTTAAGGTGTCTAAAATACATCTGTTCAAATCTCTCAATTCCGGGCTGATATAGGTCAACGACCCCGGAAGGGTTAAAACAATGATTCCATCGGGGTTCATCTTCTCCTGGGCGATGGAGAAAAATTCAGATGAAAATAGTCTGTTTGTCTGTAATTCCTGAGGAGCTGGGAGCCCAATGAAGATGAGATCGAATCGGTCCTGAGTTCTCTTTATAAAGGACCGGCCATCCATATACTGGATCCTTACCTTCGGGTCTGAAAGCTCGGATTGGGTGAGGGGAGTTGAGAAGTTCTGAACTAATTTCAGGAGAAGGGGATCCATCTCAACATAGTCCACACGCCTCACAGGATATTTCAATATTTCATGGATCATTCCTCCAGCGCCACCGCTCAGAATTAACACCGATTCAGGTTTTTCATGAAAGAGCATGGAGAAATGAACGAAATCTTCGATGGAGGCGATATCCGGGACAGGAGTGGTGATGGATGGGACGCCGTTGGTAAAGAACGTGAATTGCTCGCCTTTCTTCGTGACGGTGATATTCCCATAGATAGAATTTTCATTGTGGATAACGGTCAGATTCCTCCACTGCGAATGGATGGAGGATTGATGAATCGCGCTTGAGGTTTGAGGCAAGAGGCCATAGGCGAAGACGAAGGAGATAAGAATCGATAAAATCCAAAGAGCCTTTTGGAAGGCGGATTTAAAGGAACTTGGCCTTGGCCAGAGAAGGAATATCGAAATGAGGGTATTCGTCAGCGAGATGATAAAGGCGATCTCAAAAGAGTTGAGATATTGAATGAGAAGAAAGGTCATGAGCAATCCACCCACGATGGATCCGATGGTTTCAAGGACATAGACCTTTCCAATGGAAGAGACATCTTTTCTGATGTATTGGGAATAGAGTTTACACCCGTAAGTGAAAAGGGCACCCTGAGGAAGTGTCACAGGGAGGAGGATCAGGAAAGAGGAATAAAAAATGGCTGCAAAGCCAAGTCCCTCTCCAGGAGTGGAGAGAAGGATGTTTCTGAATATTCGGGAGAGATAGATGGTCATTGGAAGGGCCACGGCAAAAAACAGTTGGAAGACCACAAAGATTTCTACTTTACTTTCTACTTTTTCTACGGTTTTGCCAATGATAAAAGAGCCGATCGCTACCAGGATAAGCCAGTTGGCGAGAATGATTCCGAGGGTGAGTTCGTTGCCGTGAAAAGAGATGAGAAGTTCTCTCATCAGAATGACTTGGGCGATGATACCGCTCAGTCCCTTAATGAGAAGGGAGGTTTTGAGGGATTGGATGTTCATAATTAGTTTTGAGTTCTGAGTTATGAGTTCGGAATTTAGAGTCTGAAGCTATAGCGAATGAATTCAATAAGTCGATATCTCATTTTGGTTAGAGCGGCTTCAGCCGCCATTTTAGTGAGTTCAGAATGTTGTTTGTGAAGGGTTGATTTATGTCTCCGAACTCCGAACTAAATACCCCGAACTATTTCCTTGAGTTCCATTGAAGCGGAGGTGTGTAGGTGGCCCGGGTTCCAAGCCCTTCTTCAATCCGAAGAAGTTGATTGTATTTGGCTACCCGATCTGTTCTGGAGGGGGCGCCGGTCTTGATCTGACCGGCATGGGTGCCCACGGCCAAATCAGAAATGGTCGTATCCTCTGTCTCGCCAGAGCGATGAGAGATGACCGTCCGATAGCCAGCTTTCTTAGCGATCTCAATCACATTAAGGGTTTCGGTCAATGTCCCGATCTGGTTGAGTTTAACAAGGATGGCATTTCCCGCTCCTTCTCGAATCCCCTTCATGAGTCGATCGGGGTTGGTAACAAAAAGGTCGTCTCCGACCAATTGGACCTTTTCTCCAAGACGGGCCGTCATCGCTTTCCATCCCTTCCAGTCATCCTCGGCAAGGCCATCTTCAATGGAGACAATAGGAAACTTCTTGATCAAGGCCTCATAGTAGTCAATCATTTCATCAGAAGTCCTTTTCGGTTTCTTCTCAGCTTTGAGAAAATAGGTTTTATTCCGGTAGAACTCAGTTGCGGCGGCATCGATGCCAAGAGCCACCTCTCTTCCAGGTTGATAGCCTGATTTTCGAATGGCCTCTACGATCAATGAAAAAGCCTCCTCATTAGAACGAAGGTCGGGTGCAAATCCTCCCTCATCCCCCACAGAGGTTTTATAACCCTTTGCTTTCAGAAAAGCCTTGAGATGGTGAAAAACCTCCACCCCCATTCTGAGAGCTTCCTTGAAACTTTTGGCTCCCACAGGAATGATCATGCATTCCTGGAGGTCCACATTATTATCGGCGTGTGCGCCACCATTGAGAATGTTCATCATGGGAAGAGGAAGTTGGGTGGCGGAAAGGCCTCCGAGATGCCGATAGAGAGGAAGTCCCAGGTGATTGGCAGCCGCCTTGGCGCAAGCCAGGGAGACGCCCAGAACGGCATTGGCCCCTAATCGGGTTTTATTCGGAGTTCCATCCCATTGAAGCATGGCTGTGTCGATGGCCTTTTGATCGAGGACATCCATTCCCAAGAGTTTAGGCGCCATCACACGACGGATGTTTTGAACTGCTTTCTGGACCCCTTTGCCCAGATAGCGCTTGGGATTCTTGTCTCTTAATTCCAAGGCTTCATGCTTTCCGGTAGAAGCTCCCGAAGGGACAGAGGCTCTCCCACTGAAGCCGCTTTCCAAGAAGACTTCCACCTCCACGGTCGGGTTTCCTCTGGAATCAAGAATTTCTCTTCCCGTGACTTCAACGATGATCGGCATATCCATTTCTCCCTTCAATGATCGATGATCATCTTTTTCCATTTAGAATTCGAGTGCCAATATAAATATATTGGGTCCCGGAGAGAATAGTGATGATGGCAGTTCCGTAAAAGGCGAGCATGGACAGTTGTTTAAAAGCCGGGAAGAGCCCTGCCAATAAAGCAAAGAGGATGGTGACAATCTGAAAAGTCGTTGTCATCTTGCTCAAAAAACTGGGGTTGATCTTGGGATGATAATTAGTGAGAAACATGACAAGAAAACCTATCAAGATGATGATATCCCGGGTGATGACGATGACGACGAGCCAGCTGGGAATCATTTCAATGATGGCGAGGGAAATGAAAGCAGCGAAGGTCAGGAGTTTGTCGGCAATAGGGTCGAGGTAAGCGCCCAATTCGGTTCGTTGGTGAGTCAGGCGCGCGATGAGACCGTCCAATCCATCTGTGATCCCTGCAATCGCAAAAGTGAGAAGAGCCCATTCGAAATATTTGTTGATGATGAGGATGACGAAGACTGGAATCAGAAGGACTCTTGTCAACGTGAGGATATTAGGCAGGTTCATCGCTTGCATTCAAGTGCCGGGTCCGAAGTTTTGAGTTCGGAGCTTCTCGGCTCAAAGTTCAAAGCTCAATGATGATACTTTCAGCTTTGAGCTTTCAGCTATTGGATCCTCCGAACTCCGAGATGGTTCACCGGTACGTATTTTCAGTCTCGCCTTTATAGAGGTCTTTAAAGGTCGTAAATTTATCCAAAAAAGCCAGGTCGATCTTGCCAATGGGACCGTTCCGCTGTTTCCCTATGATCACCTCTGCCTTACCCCGATTCGGATTATCTTCTGACCTGTTATAGACTTCGTCACGATAGATGAAAAGGATCAGATCCGCATCCTGCTCGATCGCGCCGGATTCCCGGAGGTCTGACAGCTGAGGTCTATTCCCCGTTCGCTCCTCGGTCTTGCGGCTAAGCTGAGAGACAGCGATCACCGGGATATTGAGTTCCTTGGAAAGCGCTTTTAATGAACGGGAGATTTCCGAGATCTCCTGCTGTCGGCTTTCGACTCTGGATCTCCCTTTCATCAATTGAAGGTAGTCAACGATGACCATGCCCAAACCGTGGTCGGATTTAAGGCGACGGGCCTTGGCTCTCAACTCCAAAACGGAAAGAGCTGCCGAGTCGTCGATGTAGATGGGCGACTCCGATAGACTCCCCGCCGCAATGGTCAGCTTGGGCCAATCGCTCTCATTGAGATAGCCTGTCCTCAGACGGGTCCCTTCCACATGGGCTTGGGAACAGAGCATACGGATGACCAATTGTTCTTTTGACATCTCCAACGAAAAAATGGCCACAGGTATTTTATTGTCGATGGCGGCATATTTGGCCACGTCGAGGCAAAAGGCCGTCTTGCCCATGCTGGGCCTTCCTGCAATGATGATCAGGTCAGAGGGCTGAAAGCCCGCCGTCATGCGATCCAGTTCTTTAAACCCGGAGGGAACGCCGGTGACGGCCTCCTTCTTTTTGAAGAGTTTTTCAATGGTAGCAAAACTCTCTTTGACGATTTCCCGGATGGGGTAAAAAGAGGGTCTCACTCTTTTTTCCGAAATGTCAAAGATGGCCCGCTCCGCCTCATCCAAAAAACCTTCCACATCCCCTCGATCCTCATAACTTTGGGTGATGATCTCCGTGGAAGTCTGAATCAACTTCCGAAGGATGGCCTTTTCTTTGACGATCCTGGCATAGTATTGAATATTGGCAGCGGTAGGGATGGAATCAATCAGAGAGGCGAGGTAGGAAGCTCCTCCGATGGAATCGAGTTGGTCACTTTTCCGAAGTTCATTGGTCAGAGTGATCAGGTCAGCGGGTTCATCACGTTCCGAAAGGTTGATTAAGGCATTAAAGATTTTGCGATGGGTATCTCGATAAAAGTCATCGGCGTCGAGGATTTCCGTCACCCGATTGATCGCCTCATTTTCAATGAGGATTCCTCCAAGGATGGATTGTTCCGCTTCGATATGCTGAGGAGGAAGTTTGTGGGAGGAGAAGTCCGTCTCGCTCATGAAACGTTACTCCTGGACCACCCAAACCTTAAGATGGGCGGTCACCTCGGCACTGAGCTTGATCGGTACGGTAAACATCCCCAAGTTCTTGATGGGTTCCTCCAAGGAAATCTTTTTGCGGTCCACGTCAATTCCGTTTTCCTTCAGATAATTCTCGATATCCATGGAAGTCACAGAACCGAAAAGTTTCCCGCTTTCTCCAACTGTTTTTGCGAAGGTGCAGGAGAGCTTTTCGATTTGCAGACCCAACTTTTCCACATCCTTTTTCCCCTTTTCCAAACGCTGCTGCACCTGGCGTCTTTGATGTTCGATTACTTTAAGGCTTTTTTCTGTGGCAAGAAGGGCTTTCTTCTGAGGAATGAGATAATTTCTTCCGTATCCATCTGAGACCTTCACCAGGTCTCCGGCCTTTCCCAAAGAAGCCACGTTCTCTAACAAAATAACCTGCATGGATCACCTCCGTTAAAGTTTAGGGCCCGCCTGCCAAAGTACTTGTACGGCGGTCAGGCATAGAGCTAAGCGCGTAGAGCATTCATTGATTATTACGTTAAACCATCGACTTCAAACTACCTCCAAACTGGACTGGTTGCCTGTTTAACGGACAGCGGTGGTAAAGGGAAGAATAGCGATGTTGCGCGCCCTTTTAAGGGCGACCGTCACCTGTCTTTGATGCTTTGCGCAATTCCCTGAGATCCTCCGGGGAATAATCTTTCCCCGTTCCGTGATGAAATAACGAAGGATCTTTGGGTTTTTATAGTCGATATCCAAGTTTTTATCCGTACAGAATCGGCAGACCTTTCGCCTCATGAAAGGTTTTTTCTTCCTGTCGGGGCCTGTTCTTTCTGGGGGTCTCTTCATTCTATTCTCCTTGTTTCTTTGACTTTTGCGTTTGGCTCTTCTCTTCGATCGTCTGAAGGGCTGTCGCGATCACTTCCGTACAAGTTCGATTCCTCCCTTCAGGTGTTTGCCAGCTTCGTTGATTGAGTCTCCCGGTGACCATCAGGTGCTGGCCACTTTGGAGGAGATCAAGCTTAAATTCAGCCAATTCCCCCACAGCTACGATCTCGACCCTATTTCGACCTCCCTGCTCTGCACCCTTACGGTTCAGGGCCTGCCCTGTTATGTCCTCTGAGCCGTTTAATTCCAGAGGGAATTGGATCACGGGAGACCCGTCCGGGCGATAATGCCGCCGAGGAGGGGTGACCACCTTTCCCGTGAGAACGACACGATTCAAAAAAGTCATGTCTTCACCACGGCCTCGGGTTCCTCCTCTGAAGCTTCATCCAGGATTGGACCTTCGGAAGAGGATACCTGTCGTTCGCCCAATCGAACGGATTGGTATTTGATGACGGCATCCATGACTCGAAAATTTCTCTCCAGTTCAGAGAGCAAAGCGGGCGATCCCAAGAAGTGAATCAGGATATAATGGCCTTTGGGCTTCTTTTTGACTTCGTAGGCAAGTTTTCTTTTTCCCCAATCTTCAACCTTTAAGATTTCTCCGTTGGCCTGCGTGATGATTCCCTTGGCTTTTTCGATTGCCGATAGGGCCTGCGCTTCCTCAAGATCGGGGTCCAAAATAAAAATCGTTTCATACTTCTTCATACGTCACCTCCTCATGGATTATAGCCCTAAAACAAAGTTCAGAGCAAGGAGCATTCCAATGGTTGATTGCAGATTTCAAATCTTAAATTGCAAATCAGAGAAATTTGGTACTTCAATCTGAAATCTGAAATTTGAAATCAGACTTAGTCTGCCTTCAATACATCCTGTTTCACCACTCCTGCAATGTGGCCTCTGCTGACTTTTACTCTCACCTTGTCCGAGATCTCAACGGTGACTTTGTCATCTTTGAGACCGGTCACGCGGCCGTAGATCCCTCCGGCGGTTAAAACGTTATCTCCCACCTTGAGGCTTGCCAAGAGGTTCTGATGTTCCTTTTTCTGCTTCTGTTGAGGTCGAATGAGCAAGAAATAAAAGATGACGAAGATGAAAATAATGGGCAAAAAAGTCATGAGTGAAGACCCTTGACCTCCGCCCCCCCCGGGTTGTCCCCCCATCGCATAAGCCAAATCAATCCCCATAAAATCCTCCTTTTAAATTTTTACCCTGTCCTCAGTTCGATTGAAAATGGGCCGAAAATTCTGTTCCCAATCCATGTGGTGAGGTATGGGATTTATAAAGATCGAGGAGGCGGTCCTTTTGGATTGCCTCCCTAATCTTTCTTAGAAGATTTATATAATAATACAAATTATGAATAGTATTCAACCTCGAGGACAAAATTTCTTTAGAGAGATAGAGGTGTCGAAGGTAGGCCCTGGAATAGTGGCGACAGGTGTAACAGGCACATGTTTCATCCACAGGTCCTCCGTCCTCAGCATACCGGGCCTGTTTGATCGATATCTTTCCTGAAGAGGTAAAAAGTGTTCCGTTTCGTGCATTCCTTGTCGGAAGGACACAATCGAAGAAGTCCACTCCCAGTATCACGGCATTGATCATATCTTCGGGTGTTCCAACGCCCATTAAATATCGAGGGGCATTCTCCGGCAAAAGGGGGGTGGTCCACTCCAGGACATCCGACATCATTGATTTGGGTTCACCGACGCTAAGGCCGCCAATGGCGTATCCCTGGAATCCCATCTCCACTAACGTCTGAGCGCTTTTCTCCCTTAAATCCCGGTACACCCCTCCCTGAACAATGGCGAAGAGAGCTGGATCTTTTTCTCGCATTGCCTGTAGACATCTTTTTGCCCAACGGCCTGTTTGGTCGGTTGAGGCCTTCACATATTCATAAGGAGAAGGGTAGGGGACACATTCGTCTAAAACCATCGCAATATCAGTCCCGAGGGCCCTCTGAATTTCCATCACCTTTTCCGGTGTGAGGAAGTGAGAAGAGCCATCCAGGTGCGATTGAAAAGTCACCCCTTCTTCTGAAATCTTCCGAAGACTTCCGAGGCTGAAGATCTGGAACCCACCGCTATCGGTTAAAATGGGCCTTCCCCAATGGATGAAAGCGTGAAGCCCTCCCAATCTCCCAATCGTCTCGTGCCCTGGCCGGAGGTAAAGGTGGTACGTGTTACCCAGGATCGCCTCAACACCTATCTCCACTAATTCTTCGGGGGTGAGGGATTTAACCGATCCTTGTGTTCCCACAGGGAGAAAAGCAGGGGTGGTGAAAGAGCCGTGGTCTGTTTCAATCCTCCCCAGCCTTGCCTTGGAAAAGGTATCCTTTTTGATGATCTCGAAGCGAAATGCCATAAGAAACACAAGTGGAATAGTGGAATATTGAATGAATGGAATGTTGGGCTGAATACCATGTAATTAAGTCTAGTTTGAAGTGTCATCCTTCACAAAACGAAGGATCTCTTGGATTTTTCACTCCCTTCGCTATGACTTCTTAATCTTATCCTTAACCTTTTTTCCCCCATTATTCCAGTATTCCAACGTTCCATCATTCCAATCTTTCAGAGGATCAGCATGGCATCGCCATAACTATAGAATTGATATTTTCTGTGAACCGCTTCTTGATAGGC